>NZ_CP027727.1:0-315639 GCF_003851685.1 Pseudomonas sp. R5-89-07
GTGTCAGTGGAACTTTGGCAGCAGTGCGTGGAGCTTTTGCGCGATGAGCTGCCTGCCCAGCAATTCAACACCTGGATCCGTCCGCTACAGGTCGAAGCCGAAGGCGACGAGTTGCGTGTCTACGCGCCCAATCGTTTTGTTCTCGACTGGGTCAACGAGAAGTACCTGAGCCGCGTTCTCGAATTGCTCGACGAACATGGCAACGGCATCGCGCCCGTGCTCTCCTTATTAATAGGCAGCAAACGTAGCTCCGCGCCTCGCGCTGCTCCGAATGCGCCGCTGGCTGCCGCTGCATCGCAGTCCCAGCCTGCATCAGTTGCTGCCGCTCCCGCACCGACGCCCGCCAAATCCTCTGCGCATAAAAATGCAGCGCAGAACGAGGAACCGTCCCGAGACAGTTTCGACCCCATGGCCGGTGCCAGTTCTCAGCAGGCGCCCGTGCGCGCCGAACAGCGTACGGTGCAGGTCGAAGGCGCGCTCAAGCACACCAGCTACCTGAACCGCACCTTTACCTTCGAGAACTTCGTAGAGGGTAAGTCCAACCAGCTGGCCCGTGCGGCCGCCTGGCAAGTGGCCGACAACCCCAAGCACGGTTACAACCCGCTCTTCCTTTATGGCGGGGTTGGCTTGGGTAAAACTCACTTGATGCACGCTGTGGGTAACCACCTGTTAAAGAAGAACCCGAATGCCAAGGTGGTGTACCTGCACTCGGAGCGCTTCGTGGCCGACATGGTCAAGGCCCTGCAACTCAACGCGATCAACGAGTTCAAGCGTTTCTATCGCTCCGTTGACGCGTTGCTGATCGATGACATCCAATTTTTTGCGCGCAAGGAACGCTCCCAGGAAGAATTTTTCCACACGTTCAACGCCCTGCTCGAAGGCGGCCAGCAGGTCATCCTGACCAGTGACCGTTATCCAAAAGAGATCGAAGGCCTTGAAGAGCGCCTGAAGTCGCGATTCGGCTGGGGTTTGACCGTTGCCGTAGAGCCACCTGAGCTGGAAACCCGCGTCGCGATCCTGATGAAAAAGGCTGACCAGGCCAAGGTCGATCTGCCCCACGATGCCGCGTTCTTTATTGCCCAACGTATTCGTTCCAACGTGCGTGAGCTGGAAGGCGCGCTCAAGCGGGTCATCGCCCACTCGCATTTCATGGGGCGCGACATCACCATCGAGCTGATTCGAGAGTCCCTGAAAGACTTGCTGGCACTGCAGGACAAACTGGTGAGTGTGGATAACATCCAGCGCACCGTTGCCGAGTACTACAAGATCAAGATTTCCGACCTGCTGTCCAAGCGCCGTTCGCGTTCGGTAGCGCGTCCGCGCCAGGTGGCCATGGCCCTCTCCAAGGAGTTGACCAACCACAGCCTGCCGGAAATCGGCGATGTGTTCGGTGGTCGCGACCACACCACAGTTTTGCACGCGTGCCGCAAGATCAATGAACTTAAGGAATCCGACGCGGATATTCGCGAGGACTACAAGAACCTGCTGCGTACACTGACTACGTGATGACACCAGCGCAGCTTATTAAGGCAAGGGACTAGACCATGCATTTCACCATTCAACGCGAAGCCCTGTTGAAACCCCTGCAACTGGTCGCAGGCGTCGTCGAGCGCCGACAGACCTTGCCGGTGCTTTCCAACGTCCTACTGGTGGTCGAAGGCCAGCAGTTGTCCCTGACCGGTACCGACCTGGAAGTCGAACTGGTTGGCCGCGTGCAGCTCGAAGAGCCCGCCGAACCTGGCGAGATCACCGTGCCGGCGCGCAAGCTGATGGATATCTGCAAAAGCTTGCCGAACGACGCGCTGATCGACATCAAGGTTGATGACGCGAAACTGGTCGTCAAAGCCGGTCGCAGCCGCTTTACCCTGTCCACCTTGCCAGCCAACGATTTCCCAACCGTGGAAGAAGGCCCTGGTTCGCTGACCTGCAGCCTGGAGCAAAGCAAGCTGCGTCGCTTGATCGAGCGCACCAGCTTTGCCATGGCTCAGCAGGACGTACGCTACTACCTTAACGGCATGCTGCTGGAAGTGTCCGAAGGCATCATCCGTGCTGTCGCGACTGACGGCCACCGTTTGGCGATGTGTTCGATGCGCGCTGATATCGGCCAGCCGGACCGTCATCAGGTCATCGTGCCGCGCAAAGGCATCCTCGAACTGGCGCGCTTGCTCACCGAGCCGGATGGCAACGTCAGCATCGTTCTGGGCCAACACCACATCCGTGCGACGACCGGCGAATTCACCTTCACGTCCAAGCTGGTCGACGGCAAGTTCCCGGACTACGAGCGTGTGCTGCCTAAAGGCGGTGACAAGCTGGTACTCGGCGATCGTCAAGCCCTGCGTGAAGCGTTCAGCCGTACTGCCATTCTCTCCAACGAGAAGTACCGGGGTATTCGCCTGCAACTGGCCAATGGTCAGCTGAAGATCCAGGCCAACAACCCGGAACAGGAAGAAGCGGAAGAAGAAGTGGGCGTTGACTACAACGGCGGCTCGCTGGAAATCGGCTTCAACGTGAGCTACTTGCTGGACGTGCTGGGTGTGATGACCACCGAACAGGTTCGCCTGATTCTGTCGGACTCCAACAGCAGCGCGCTGGTACAAGAATCCGATAACGACGACTCGGCTTACGTTGTTATGCCGATGCGCCTGTAATCATGCTCAGCAGAAGCTAGATGTCCCTCAGTCGCGTCTCGGTCACCGCGGTGCGCAATCTGCACCCGGTGACCTTCTCCCCTTCCCCTCGTATCAACATTCTCCATGGCGCCAACGGCAGTGGCAAAACCAGCGTGCTGGAAGCCATCCATCTGCTGGGGCTGGCTCGTTCCTTCCGCAGTGCCCGCCTGTTACCGGTGATTCAATACGAACAACTGGCGTGCACGGTATTTGGCCAGGTTGAATTGGCCGAAGGTGGGCACAGCGCGCTGGGGATTTCACGTGATCGCGGCGGAGAGTTTCAGATTCGCATCGATGGGCAGAATGCGCGCAGCGCGGCGCAATTAGCCGAAATCCTGCCGTTGCAGTTGATCAACCCCGACAGCTTTCGCCTGTTGGAAGGCGCTCCCAAAATCCGTAGGCAATTCCTCGATTGGGGAGTGTTCCACGTGGAACCGCGTTTCATGGCCACTTGGCAGCGCCTGCAGAAGGCCCTGCGGCAGCGGAACTCGTGGCTGCGGCATGGTACACTTGACGCCGCTTCACAAGCGGCCTGGGACCGGGAACTGTGCCTGGCCAGCGACGAAATAGATGAATACCGCCGTGCCTATATCAAAGCCTTGAAACCAGTCTTTGAGCAGACCTTGAGCGAGTTGTTGGACCTCGAGGGGCTGACGCTGAGTTATTACCGCGGTTGGGACAAAGAACGCGAGCTGAGTGCAGTGCTTGCGACGTCCCTACAGCGTGATCAGCAAATTGGCCATACTCAGGCCGGACCCCAACGCGCTGATTTGCGCCTTAGATTAGGCGCTCATAATGCTGCGGATATCCTGTCCCGCGGCCAGCAGAAGTTGGTGGTGTGTGCATTGCGTATCGCGCAAGGGCATCTGGTTAGCCAGGCCCGACGTGGCCAATGTATTTATCTGGTGGATGACTTGCCCTCCGAACTGGACGAGCAGCACCGCCGCGCGTTATGCCGCTTATTGGAAGACTTACGCTGCCAAGTGTTTATCACCTGTGTAGACCACGAATTATTGAGGGAAGGCTGGCAGACGGAAACGCCAGTCGCTTTGTTCCACGTGGAACAAGGCCGTATCACCCAGACCCACGACCATCGGGAGTGAAGGCATGAGCGAAGAAAACACGTACGACTCGACCAGCATTAAAGTGCTGAAAGGTTTGGATGCCGTACGCAAACGTCCCGGTATGTACATCGGCGACACCGATGATGGTAGCGGTCTGCACCACATGGTGTTCGAGGTGGTCGATAACTCCATCGACGAAGCTCTGGCCGGTCACTGCGACGACATCAGCATCATCATCCATCCGGACGAATCCATTACCGTGCGCGATAACGGCCGCGGTATCCCGGTCGATGTGCATAAAGAAGAAGGCGTCTCGGCGGCAGAGGTCATCATGACTGTGCTCCACGCCGGCGGTAAGTTCGACGATAACTCCTATAAAGTTTCCGGCGGCTTGCACGGCGTGGGTGTCTCGGTAGTGAACGCTCTGTCTGAAGAGCTGGTTCTGACCGTACGCCGCAGTGGCAAAATCTGGGAACAGACGTACGTCCACGGTGTGCCACAGGAACCGATGAAAATCGTCGGTGAGAGTGAAACCACCGGCACCCAGATCCACTTCAAACCCTCGGCTGAAACCTTCAAGAATATTCACTTCAGCTGGGACATCCTGGCCAAGCGAATTCGTGAACTGTCGTTCCTTAACTCCGGCGTCGGCATCGTCTTGAAGGATGAGCGCAGCGCCAAGGAAGAGCTGTTCAAATACGAAGGCGGCCTGCGTGCGTTCGTTGAATACCTGAACACCAACAAGACTGCGGTCAATCAGGTGTTCCACTTCAATATTCAGCGTGAAGACGGCATCGGCGTGGAAATCGCCCTGCAGTGGAACGACAGCTTCAACGAGAACCTGTTGTGCTTCACCAACAACATTCCGCAGCGCGATGGCGGTACTCACCTGGTGGGTTTCCGTTCCGCGCTGACGCGTAACCTGAACACCTACATCGAAGCAGAAGGTCTGGCCAAGAAGCACAAGGTCGCCACCACCGGTGATGATGCCCGTGAAGGCCTGACTGCAATTATCTCGGTCAAGGTTCCGGACCCCAAGTTCAGCTCGCAGACCAAAGACAAGCTGGTGTCTTCCGAAGTGAAGACCGCGGTGGAACAGGAGATGGGTAAATACTTCTCCGACTTCCTGCTGGAAAACCCGAACGAAGCCAAGCTGGTTGTCGGCAAGATGATCGACGCTGCACGTGCCCGAGAAGCGGCGCGTAAAGCCCGTGAAATGACTCGCCGTAAAGGCGCGCTGGACATCGCCGGCCTGCCAGGCAAATTGGCTGACTGCCAAGAGAAGGACCCTGCCCTCTCCGAACTGTACCTAGTGGAAGGTGACTCTGCTGGCGGTTCCGCCAAGCAGGGTCGCAACCGCCGTACCCAGGCTATCCTGCCGTTGAAGGGCAAGATCCTCAACGTCGAGAAAGCGCGCTTCGACAAGATGATTTCCTCCCAGGAAGTCGGCACCTTGATCACGGCACTGGGCTGCGGTATTGGCCGTGACGAGTACAACATCGACAAGCTGCGCTATCACAACATCATCATCATGACCGATGCTGACGTCGACGGTTCGCACATTCGTACCCTGCTGCTGACGTTCTTCTTCCGTCAGTTGCCTGAACTGATCGAGCGCGGCTACATCTACATCGCCCAGCCGCCGCTGTACAAGGTGAAGAAAGGCAAGCAGGAGCAATACATCAAAGACGACGACGCCATGGAAGAGTACATGACGCAGTCGGCCCTGGAAGACGCCAGCCTGCACTTGAACGACGAAGCCCCAGGTATCTCTGGGGAGGCTCTGGAGCGCTTGGTTAACGACTTCCGCATGGTCATGAAGACGCTCAAGCGTTTGTCGCGCCTGTACCCTCAGGAGCTGACCGAGCACTTCATCTACCTGCCGGCCGTGAGCCTGGAGCAGCTGGGCGATCACGCCGCCATGCAGGATTGGCTGGCCCAGTACGAAGTGCGTCTGCGTACCGTCGAGAAGTCTGGCCTGGTGTACAAAGCCAGCCTGCGCGAAGACCGTGAACGCAACGTATGGCTGCCGGAGGTTGAACTGATCTCCCACGGCTTGTCGAACTACGTCACCTTCAACCGCGACTTCTTCGGTAGCAATGACTATAAGACGGTTGTCACCCTCGGCGCGCAATTGAGCACGCTGCTGGACGACGGCGCTTATATTCAGCGTGGCGAGCGCAAGAAGCAGGTCAAGGAGTTCAAGGAAGCCCTGGACTGGTTGATGGCTGAAAGCACCAAGCGTCATACCATCCAGCGATACAAAGGTCTGGGCGAAATGAACCCGGATCAGCTGTGGGAAACCACCATGGACCCGGCCCAGCGCCGTATGTTGCGCGTGACTATCGAAGACGCCATTGGCGCAGATCAGATCTTCAACACCCTGATGGGTGATGCGGTCGAGCCTCGTCGTGACTTCATCGAAAGCAATGCCTTGGCGGTGTCTAACCTGGATTTCTGATCAGGTAGTCGGCAAAAATAAAAGGCCAACGCTTAGCGTTGGCCTTTTTTATTGGGCATATTCTTAATGCTCCACGTGGAACATCATCGTGTTCTTCAGCCCTCAGCTGGCGTTGCCACACTCTCCAACCGATACCCATACCCGTAGATTGTCAGCAGTTGCCATCCTCGGTCGGCCGTCAGTCCCAGCTTGTTACGCAAGCGGTAGATATGCGTATCCAACGGTCGAGACGAGACCATTTCCTCGTGGGTCCAAAAGCGCTCGTACAGGTACTCGCGAGACAGGGGACGGGCCAGGTTGGCAAACAAGCAGCTGGCCAGGCGGTACTCCCGCTCGGTGAGGTTGATTGGCTTGCCGGCGCGCGTGACCGTCAACTCGGCATCATCGAACGTCAGGTCATTGAAGCTTTGAACTTCGTTACTGGCTGACTTATGCAGGCCGTGCCTGCGCAGGACAGCGGTTACGCGAGCCTTGAGTTCGTTGGGACGAAAGGGTTTGCTGACATAGTCATCCGCCCCGCTGTTGAGTGCTGTGACTATATCGCTCTCGGCATCGCGGCTGGTAAGCATGATCACTGCCGGCGGTGATTCCATGTGCTCACGAGTCCAGCGCAACAACGCAATTCCGGTGATATCCGGAACTTGCCAGTCGAGTATCAACAGGTCGAAGGTTTCACGGCGAAGTTGGCGCAGCAGGTCCTCACCGCGCTCGAAGCAATGCAGGGACCAGGGCTGTTCCGATGTGCTGGGAATCTGTCGCAGTGTCTGTTCCACCCGTCGCAACTCGGCGGGCTCGTCATCCAGTATTGCGACACGCATGAGTGGATCCTTCCTGCAAAAATACGGCAGCTTAATCAGAGGCGCCCGATGCAAGCATAAACGACAGCCTCTGAATCTGAATAATTATGGTCGGATACAGCGGTGCTCGATTCTCTCGGTACGCTGATGCCAAAGCTCCACGACGCATCAATAGTCCTCAGTCTCCTAGAGGAAAGATACCGGCTCCTGACTATGAGGAAAAGGATCGATGTACGCTATTGTGGCCGCTTGGTCCTCCAATAGGACCCAAATAAGCTTCACTGGTTGCAACGCCTCTGATGCGTTTCATCTTAGCCACCTGGAGGGAGACCGGGGCTTATGACACTTTTATCTGATGCTCATCGGTGCTTTGGCAGGCCTGTTACGGTGGCCCTGTGAAGCTATGGGGCAAGGCTGAAAAACGCCAACCCACCCGGGCGCAGCTGCTGTTTCACGGGCTGGTGCGGGAATGGCTGTTGATCGGCCTGGTGTTGTTGCCCTTCACGGCCTATTTATCCTTGAGCCCGGGCCTGGCTCTGAATAATCCGCTCTATGACAGCTTGCGCCAGTTGGCACCGTTACCTGTAGACCCTCGCATCGCGCTGGTGACCATCGATGCGCCAAGCCTGGAAGAAATTGGCCCATGGCCCTGGCCGCGCAGCGTGCATGCAGACTTGATCGAACGCCTCAGCGCCGCCAAGCCGGCGGGTATTTTATTTAATGTGTTGTTCAGCGACCTCGGCGAAGGCGCGGGTGATCGTCGCTTGGCCGATGCGGTGTGCGAGGCAGGGAATGTAGTGCTGCCCGTTGTGGCCGATAGCACGGCACGGTCCAGGCGGAGTGGGGAGCCATTGTCGCCCTTGCTCAAGTGCGCCAGAGGCATCGGCCACATCAACGTTGAATCGGATAATGACGGCGTTGTGCGCAGCGTGTATCTGCGTGAAGGCCCACCGGGAAACACACTCCCGCAGCTGGCCTGGCTGGCATTCACGTTGAACGGCCAGGCATCCGGCATGCCTGGCGTGCCTCAAGAGCCCCGCGGCCAGCAGTGGCATCAGGAGCATGAAATCCGCGTCCCTTTCACTTCTGTGGATGAGCGCTTTCCGAGTGTTTCCTACGCCAGCGTACTACGCGGCGAGGTGTCTCCAGAATGGCTGCGAGGTCGTCTGATTCTGGTTGGCGCTACGGCCTACGGGATGGGGGAGAGTTTCGTCACTCCGCTCTCCTCTACCGGCTCGACAGCGGGAGTGGAGATCCAGGCCAATGTGCTTAATGGCTTACTGCAGGGGCGCAGTATTGTCGATCTGCCAGGTTGGCTGGCAGCGCTGATGGCGACGTCCCTGGTGGCAGTGCTGCTGGGCCTGCTGCTCTATCGACCGCGTTACGCGCTGTGGATGACGCTGGGCGGCATGGCTGCATCGTTGCTGGCTTCGTGGGCGTTACTGAGCCTTGGGCACTGGTGGTCGCCTGCGGCCTGTCTGATCGGGTTGTTGCTCAGCTATCTGATCTGGAACTGGCGGCGCCTGAGTGTGATCCTCGCCTACTTCGGCTGGGAACTGGCTCGCCTGGATAACGAACCCAAAGTCTTGCCCGAGCGGCGCCGTGCCCCCGCGAGCAATGGCGATGTGCTCCAGGGGCGCATCTTTGCCCTCGAGCAAGCGGTCAGCCGTACGCGGGATACGCGGCGCTTTATGGCCGATGGCTTGGAATGCCTGCCGGTAGCAACGCTGATCACCGATCCTCAGGGCAGCATCCTGTTGGCCAATCGCGTTGCACGTGACGTATTCGGTAATGACCTGGTCAGTGAAAACCTTATCGAACAACTCGCCGACCTGGGTTATCCGCCGCTGAATAATGGCGTTCGCTCTGCCCTCTCGGAGTTGGAATTAGTCGAGTTCCGTGACATACACCAGCGCAGTCTGCGGATGGAGCTGGCGCCCTTGCTGCCGGCGGAAGGTGATTTCGCTCTCGGTTGGCTGCTGAGCCTCACGGATTTAAGCAAGGAACGCGAAGCCCAGCAGCATCGCGAGACCATGCTGCGGTTCCTGTCTCATGACTTGCGTGCGCCGCACTCGGCAATCCTCGCACTGTTGGATGTGCACGGCAGCGAATCGCCGGTCTTTGTTCAGATCGAGCAACAGGTCCGCCGCGCTTTGAGCCTCACCGAATCCTTCGTGCAATTAGCCAAAGCCGAGGCTGATGGTTATCAATTCCAACCTACTTTGTTCGCCATGCTGGTTATGGATGCTTTCGACCAAGTAGCGCTCATCGCCCAACTCAAGGGCATCCGTCTGGTTCACGATCTCGATGAGGCAGACGAAGGTATGGTCTACGCCGATCAATCGTTGCTTACCCGTGCGCTGTTCAACGTGTTGGAAAACGCGATCAAATATTCGCCGTCCCACACTACCGTCACGTTAAGCCACGGCAGTGCTCAGGGTTGGTTGGAGTGCCGCATCGGCGACCAGGGACCGGGGATTGCACCAGATGATCTGCCAGAGCTGTTCAACCAGTATCGGCGCTTCGATTCGGCCCAAGGCAGTGAGGGTTTAGGGTTGGGCCTGACGATGGTGAAGGCCGTCGTAGAACGCCACGGTGGGCGTGTTATGTGTGAAAGCCTGCTGGGCGTGGGCTCGACGTTTATCCTGCAGCTGCCACAGTTGGAGGATTGATAAGCGAGCTTTTTAACTGTGCATAAAAAACCGGTCACAAGGACCGGTTTTTTAATGACGAAAAAACTTATGCACGCTTTTCTGAATTTTATGAGCTTCAGAAATATGTAGGTAAATCAGCTATTTATGAGCGGAAAATGCGAATTCGCCAACAAACCGTACACAGGTTATCCACAGAAGCTCAAACCTCTGGCGTCTCGACTACCACAGGCTCCGGCGGCAATGAGCCCATGGCCCGTTGCTGCGCTTCATTCCATGCAGCGGCGCGGTCGTTCAATGCGGCGATGGCGCGTGGGCCTTCGCCCTCTGCATACATCGGCTCGCCGATCACCACGGTAATGGTGCCTGCGCGTTTGGCCCAGCCGGTCTTGGGCCAGAACTTGCCGGCGTTATGGGCAATCGGCAACACCGGCAGGTTGGCGTTCACCGCCAATGCAGTACCACCGCGTGAGAACTTGCCCACGGTGCCGAAAGGTACGCGGGTGCCTTCCGGGAAGATCAGCACCCAAACACCATCCTTGAGCAGCTCGTCGCCCTTCTTCGCCACATGCTTGAGCGCCGCCTTGGGGTTGTCACGGTCGATCGCGATCGGACGCAGCATTGCCATCGCCCAGCCAAAGAACGGCACGTACAGCAGCTCACGCTTGAGCACCTGGCTCAGGGGCGAGAAGTACGCCGAAAGAAAGAACGTCTCCCAGGTGCTTTGGTGGTTCGACAGAATCACACAGGGCTGTTCCGGGACGTTTTCGGCGCCCTTGATCTCGAAACGGATGTTCAGGAATACCTTCGACAGCCACAACGCGCACCGGCACCAATACACATTGATGAAGCGATAGCGCGCCTTGAACGGCAGGAAAGGTGCAATAAAAAAGCTCAGGGTGCACCAGAGAAACGAACTGGTGCCCAGCAGCAGGTAAAAGAAAAAGGTTCTGATGGCCTGCAAGATCGACATGGCGGCATTTACCGTTGCGGGACACGGCCCGCCTGTTAAAAGCGCACTCCCGAACAATCCTTGGTCAGGAAGTCGAGGGCGGCTAGTTGTGGATAAGTTCTGCGGCAACGGCCGCCAGATCGTCAAAAATCAAAGTGCCTACCGGCAGGTTTTTCGCCTGGGTCTTTTCGCCTTTCCCGGTCTTTACCAAAACTGGCTGAGAGTCGACGGCCTTGGCCGCCTCCAGGTCACCGAGACTGTCCCCGACGAACCATATCCCAGCCAAGGGCACCTTGTAATGTTCTGCAATAGTTTTCAACATGCCGGGCTTGGGTTTGCGGCAATCGCAGCCCTCATCCGGCCCGTGGGGGCAGTAAACCACCAGCCCCACCTCGCCGCCCTGCTCCGCCACTAGCGTGCGCAAGCGCGCGTGCATGGCGTCCAGGGTGGCGATGTCGTAATAACCGCGGGCGATGCCGGACTGGTTAGTGGCAATCGCCACGGTCCAGCCGGCTTTGCTCAACTGCGCGATGGCCTCGATCGAACCGGGCAATGGAATCCATTCCGCCACCGACTTGATGTAAGCGTCGGAGTCGTAATTGATCACTCCGTCCCGATCGAGAATCAGCAGTTTCAACATGATCAGCCCAGTACGGAAATGTCAGCGATATTGATGAACAGCCCACGCAGACGCGCCAGCATGGCGTAGCGGTTTTTCCGCACGCCGGCATCCTCGGCGTTGATCATTACCGCTTCGAAGAACGCATCCACCGGCTCACGCAACGACGCCAGGCGCGCCAACGCTTGCGCGTAGTCACGCTCGGCGATCAGCGGCTTCACGGCGTTTTCGGCCTTGGCGATGGCCGAGTTCAACGAGAACTCCTTGGCGTCGGCAAACAGGCCTGGGTCGACTTCGACAGTGCCGAGGTTGTCGGCCTTGCTCAGCAGGTTCGACACACGCTTGTTCACGGCGGCCAATGCATCGGCCTCCGGCAGCTTGCGGAAGGCCTGTACGGCTTGCACGCGTTGGTCGAAGTCCAGCGCCGAACCCGGTTGCAGCGCACGAACCGACAGGTAGACGGAAACGTCCACGCCTTCGTCTTCGTAACGTGCACGCAGGCGGTCGAACACGAACTCCAGCACTTGCTCGGCCAGGCCGGCTTGCTTGACCTTACTACCGAACTGGCCGACCGCGAACACCACGGCCTGGGTCAGGTCGAGGTCCAGCTTCTTGTCGATCAGGATGCGCAGCACGCCCAGGGCCGCACGACGCAGGGCATACGGGTCTTTGCTGCCGGTGGGCAGCATGCCGATACCGAAGATACCCACCAGCGTGTCCAGCTTGTCGGCGATGGCGACGGCCGCACCGGTCAGGGTGCTCGGCAGTTCGGCACCGGCGCCACGCGGCATGTACTGCTCGTTCAGCGCCAGGGCCACATCGTCCGGTTCGCCGTCGTTGAGGGCGTAGTAGTAACCGGCCACGCCTTGCATCTCAGGGAACTCGCCGACCATCTCGGTGGCCAGGTCACACTTGGACAGCAGGCCTGCGCGGGCGGCCCAGGCAGCGTCGCCGCCGATGCGTGGCGCAATGTAGGCCGCCAGCTTGGAAACGCGCACGGCCTTGTCGTAGACGCTGCCGAGTTTTTCCTGGAACACCACGTTTTGCAGGCGCAGGTTGAAGTCTTCGAGCTTCTGCTTCTTGTCTTGCTTGAAGAAGAACTCGGCGTCAGTCAGGCGCGGGCGCACGACCTTCTCGTTACCCGCGATGATCTGCTGCGGGTCCTTGCTTTCGATGTTGGCCACGGTGATAAAGCGCGGCAGCAGCTTGCCGTCCACGTCCAGCAGGCAGAAGTACTTCTGGTTGTCCTGCATGGTGGTGATCAGCGCTTCTTGCGGCACATCCAGGAAGCGTTCTTCGAACGAGCACACCAGCGGCACAGGCCATTCAACCAGCGCGGTCACTTCGTCGAGCAGGCTTGGCGGCACGATGGCGGTGCCTTCCTGCAGACGGGCCAGTTCTTCGGTGCGCTTGCTGATCAGCTCGCGACGCTCATTGGCATCGGCCAGCACATAAGCGGCGCGCAGGTCGGCGGCATAGTTCGCCGGCGAAGTGATGCGTACGGCTTCTGGATGGTGGAAGCGGTGACCACGGGAATCACGGCCGGCCTTCTGGGCAAGAATGGTGCAATCGATGACCTGGTCACCGAGCAGCATCACCAGCCATTGGGTTGGGCGTACGAACTCTTCCTTGCGCGCACCCCAGCGCATGCGCTTGGGGATCGGCAGGTCGTTCAGGGAATCTTCGACGATGGTCGGCAGCAGGCTGGCCGTTGGCTTGCCGGTGATGACCTGGCTGAAACGCAGTTTCGGGCCGCTCTGGTCAATTTCGCTCAGCTCGACGCCGCACTTCTTGGCGAAGCCCAGTGCCGCCTGGGTCGGGTTGCCTTCGGCGTCGAACGCGGCCTGGCGTGGCGGGCCGTCGAGGTTGATGTTGCGGTCCGGCTGCTGGGTTTCCAGCGCGGTGAGCAATACCGCCAGGCGGCGCGGCGCGGCGTAGACCTTCTTCGCAGCGAACTTCAGGCCCGCGCTCTGCAGGCCTTTTTCGATACCGGCCAGGAAGGCATCGGCCAGGGTGTTCAGTGCCTTGGGTGGCAGCTCTTCGGTGCCCAGTTCAACCAGGAAATCTTGAGCACTCATTGTGCAGCCTCCAGCTTAGCCAACACTTCATCACGCAAATCCGGGGTTGCCATCGGGAAGCCCAGCTTGGCGCGAGCCAGCAGGTAGGCTTGGGCGACGGAACGCGCCAGGGTGCGTACACGCAGGATGTATTGCTGGCGTGCGGTAACCGAGATGGCACGGCGCGCATCCAGCAGGTTGAAGGTATGGGAAGCCTTCAACACCATTTCATAGCTCGGCAACGGCAGCGGCTGGTCGAGTTCGATCAGGCGCTTGGCTTCGCTTTCATAGAAGTCGAACAGTTCGAACAGCTTGTCGACGTTGGCGTGTTCGAAGTTGTAGGTGGACTGCTCCACTTCGTTCTGGTGGAACACATCGCCGTAGGTGACCTTGCCGAACGGGCCGTCAGCCCATACCAGGTCGTAGACCGAGTCCACGCCCTGCAGGTACATGGCCAGGCGCTCGAGGCCGTAGGTGATTTCGCCGGTCACCGGGTAGCACTCGATGCCGCCCGCTTGCTGGAAGTAAGTGAACTGCGTCACTTCCATGCCATTGAGCCAGACTTCCCAGCCCAGGCCCCAGGCGCCAAGGGTCGGCGATTCCCAGTTGTCTTCGACGAAACGGATGTCGTGGACCAGCGGGTCCAGGCCGACATGTTTCAGCGAGCCCAGGTAGAGTTCCTGGAAGTTGTCCGGGTTGGGCTTCAATACCACCTGGAACTGGTAATAGTGCTGCAGACGGTTCGGGTTTTCGCCGTAGCGGCCGTCAGTCGGGCGGCGACTGGGCTGCACATAAGCGGCGTTCCAGGTTTCCGGGCCGATGGCCCGCAGGAAGGTAGCGGTGTGGAAAGTGCCGGCGCCTACTTCCATATCGTAGGGCTGAAGTACCACACAACCTTGCTCGGCCCAGTATTGCTGGAGGGCGAGGATCAAGTCTTGGAAGGTACGCACGGCTGGCGTAGGCTGGCTCACGAAATTCACCTGTTACTTGGGCTGCGATTTAAAGAGCGGGAGTATACCCGATTCGGCCCCGCCACCACTCCCTGGAGCCTTATGCCACGCTGCTTTTGGTGTTCTGAAGATCCGCTGTACATGGCTTATCACGATCAGGAGTGGGGAACGCCGCTGCGCGATGCGCAGGGTTTGTTCGAGTTGCTTTTGCTCGAAGGGTTCCAGGCGGGCTTGTCCTGGATCACCGTTTTACGCAAACGCGAGCATTATCGAAAGGTTCTGTTCGGCTTTGATGCGCAGCGCCTGGCGAAGCTGACCGACGCTGAAATCGAGGCGTTGATGCAGGACCCAGGCATTGTGCGTAACCGCTTGAAGCTCAACGCCACACGGCGCAATGCCTCAGCCTGGCTGGCGCTGGAGGACCCTGTGGGTCTGCTCTGGTCGTTTGTCGGCGGCGTGCCCAAGGTCAATCACTTCAAGGATCGCAGCGAAGTCCCGGCGATCACCCCAGAGGCCCAGGCCATGAGCAAAGCCTTGAAAAAGGCCGGCTTCACCTTTGTCGGGCCGACCATCTGCTACGCGTTCATGCAGGCTTCGGGCATGGTCATGGACCACACTCAGAACTGCGACCGTTACGCGGACCTGGTCAACGCCGGTTAGAATGCGCGCTTTGCGCACCACACACGATCAGGAGTGAACTGTGGAAAAGTTTAAAGGCGCCTTGCTGGTAGGCGCTCTTCGGTTGTTTGCCCTGCTGCCCTGGCGCGCCGTACAAGCCGTCGGCACGGGTATCGGCTGGATCATGTGGAAAACCCCCAACCGCTCCCGTGACACGGTGCGGATCAACCTTTCCAAATGCTTCCCGGACATGGACCCGACCGAGCGCGAGCGCCTGGTGGGACGCAGCCTGATGGACATCGGCAAGTCATTGACCGAAAGCGCCTGCGCGTGGATCTGGCCGGCCCAGCGCTCCATCGACCTGGTGCGTGAAGTCGAAGGCCTGGAAGTGCTGCACGAGGCCCTGGCGTCGGGTAAAGGCGTGGTGGGCATCACCAGCCACCTGGGCAATTGGGAGGTGCTGAACCACTTCTATTGCAGCCAGTGCAAACCGATCATTTTCTACCGCCCGCCCAAGCTCAAGGCCGTTGATGAATTGCTGCGCAAGCAACGCGTGCAACTGGGAAATCGCGTGGCGGCTTCTACCAAGGAAGGCATCCTCAGCGTGATCAAGGAAGTGCGCAAGGGCGGCCAGGTGGGCATCCCTGCCGACCCCGAGCCGGCTGAATCCGCCGGGATTTTCGTGCCGTTCTTCGCCACCCAGGCACTGACCAGCAAGTTCGTACCGAACATGCTGGCGGGCCACAAGGCGGTGGGCGTATTCCTGCACGCACTGCGGCTGCCAGACGGCTCGGGCTATAAAGTGATCCTGGAAGCGGCGCCGGAAGACATGTACAGCACCGATACCGCCACGTCCTGCGCGGCGATGAGCAAGGTGGTGGAGCGCTATGTCGGCGCCTACCCGAGCCAGTACATGTGGAGCATGAAGCGCTTCAAGAAACGCCCGCCGGGTGAGGCGCGCTGGTACTGACTCAACCACAACACAAAACCAATGTGGGAGGGGGCTTGCCCCCGATGGCGGTGGTTCAGTCAACCATGCATTGACTGATCCACTGCTATCGGGGGCAAGCCCCCTCCCACATTCAAGTCCCGCATTAAGCCTGGCGGTCGAGTTTCTTCAGGAACACTGTCATCTCTTTTTCGGCCTGTTTGTCGCCATGGGCCTGGGCCGCCTCTATGCCTCTTTCCCACGCGTTTCGTGCGGCAGCGTTATCACCCTGCGCCAACTGCGCCTTGCCCAACAACTTCCAGGCCGCCGAATACTTAAGGTCGAACTCGACACATTTCTGTAGGTGCTTTACCGCCCTGGCGTAGTCCTTCAGGTCCAGATAACCCTTGCCCAGCCCGAAGCGCAGCAGCGAGTTGTCCACACCCTTGGCCAGCATTTTTTCCAGGGACTCCAGCATCGCGTCGCTCCTTGATCAGAAAAAGCTCAACCCTACGTGGAACAGCTTCTCCACATCGCGAATATGTTTCTTGTCCACCAGGAACAGGATCACATGGTCACCGGTAGCGATCACCGTGTCGTCGTGGGCGATGATCACTTCCTCATCGCGGATGATCGCGCCAATGGTGGTGCCCGGCGGCAAGCCGATATCGCGGATGGCCCTGCCGATCACCTTGCTCGACTTCGAATCGCCATGGGCAATCGCCTCGATAGCCTCGGCCGCGCCACGGCGCAGGGAGTGCACGCTGACGATATCGCCACGGCGTACGTGCGCCAGCAACGTACCGATGGTCGCCAGTTGCGGGCTGATGGCGATGTCGATATCACCGCCCTGGATCAGATCGACATAGGCGGGGTTGTTGATGATGGTCATCACCTTCTTCGCCCCCAGCCGCTTGGCCAGCAGCGAGGACATGATGTTGGCCTCGTCATCGTTGGTCAGCGCCAGGAAGATGTCCGCGTCGGCGATGTTTTCTTCCATCAGCAGGTCGCGGTCCGAAGCACTGCCCTGCAGCACCACGGTGCTGTCGAGCGTGTCGGACAAATGCCGGCAGCGTGTGGGGCTCATCTCGATGATCTTCACCTGGTAGCGGCTTTCAATTGCCTCTGCCAGGCGCTCGCCAATCTGCCCGCCGCCCGCGATGACGATGCGTTTATAGGTTTCGTCGAGCCGGCGCATTTCGCTCATCACGGCACGAATGTTCGCCTTGGCCGCGATGAAAAACACTTCGTCATCGGCTTCGATCACGGTGTCGCCCTGGGGCAGGATCGGCCGGTCACGCCGGAAAATCGCCGCGACGCGGGTTTCCACATTCGGCATGTGTTCGCGCAGTTGGCGCAATTGCTGGCCCACCAGCGGCCCGCCGTAGTAGGCCTTTACTGCGACCAGCTGCGCCTTGCCTTCGGCGAAGTCGATCACCTGCAAGGCACCCGGGATTTCGATCAGGCGCTTGATGTAATGAGTGACCACTTGTTCCGGGCTGATCAGCACGTCCACCGGAATCGCGTCGTTATCGAACAGGCCGGCGCGGGTCAGGTAGGCCGCTTCGCGGACGCGGGCGATCTTGGTCGGGGTGTGGAACAGCGTGTGGGCGACCTGGCAGGCGACCATATTGGTCTCGTCGCTGTTGGTGACCGCGACGAGCATGTCGGCATCGTCGGCGCCGGCTTGACGCAGCACGGTCGGGAACGACGCACGCCCTTGCACCGTGCGGATGTCCAGGCGGTCGCCCAGGTTGCGCAGGCGCTCGCTGTCGGTGTCGACCACGGTGATGTCGTTGGCTTCACTGGCCAAATGCTCGGCCAGCGTGCCACCTACCTGCCCTGCCCCGAGGATGATGATTTTCATCCGGTCACTCCCTAAAAACCATTCAGCCGCGCACGGCGGCGATCTTGATCAGTTTGGCGTAGTAGAAGCCGTCGTGCCCGCCTTCCTGCGCAAGCAATTGGCGCCCGTGGGGCTGCTTGATGCCGGCGGTGGTCGCAAGGTCCAGTTCCCGGGCGCCGCTGGTGCGGGCAAGGAAGGCTTCGATGACCTCGGTGTTCTCGGTGGGCAAGGTGGAACAGGTGGCGTACAGCAGCATGCCGCCGACTTCCAGGGTTGGCCACAGCGCGTCGAGCAGTTCGCCTTGCAGCACGGCCAGCGCGGCGATGTCATCGGCTTGGCGGGTCAGTTTGATATCCGGGTGGCGACGGATCACACCGGTTGCCGAGCACGGCGCGTCCAGCAGAATGCGCTGGAACGGTTTGCCGTCCCACCAAGTGGCGGTGTCGCGGCCGTCGGCGGCGATCAGGTCGGCGCTCAGTCCCAGGCGTGCGAGGTTTTCCCGCACGCGCACCAGGCGTTTGGCTTCCAGGTCGACGGCTACTACACCGGCCAGGTCTTTTTCGACTTCCAGGATGTGACAGGTCTTACCGCCAGGGGCGCAGCAGGCGTCCAATACGCGTTGACCGGGCGCCAGGTCGAGCAGGTCGGCGGCCAATTGCGCCGCTTCGTCCTGCACGCTGATCCAGCCGTCGGCAAAGCCCGGCAGGCTGCGCACGTCGGCGGCCGCTTCGAGCACGATGCCGTCGATGCTGTACACGCACGGCGTGGCGTTGATGCCGGCCCCGCTGAGCAAGTGCAGGTAAGCGTCGCGGCTGTGGTGGCGGCGGTTGACCCGCAGGATCATCGGAGGGTGCGCATTGTTCGCCGCGCAAATCGCTTCCCATTGCTGCGGCCAGAAAGCCTTCAAGGATTTTTGCAGCCATCGCGGGTGGGCGGTGCGCACCACCGGGTCATGTTCGAGTTCGGCCAGCAGCGCTTCGCTTTCGCGCTGGGCGCGGCGCAGCACGGCATTGAGCAAGGCCTTGGCCCAAGGTTTCTTCAGCTTGTCGGCGCAACCAACCGTCTCACCGATGGCGGCGTGGGCCGGCACACGGGTGTAGAGCAATTGATAGAGGCCGACCAGCAGCAGCGCTTCAACATCGGCATCGGCCGCCTTGAAAGGTTTTTGCAGCAGCTTGGCCGCCAGCGCCGACAACCGTGGCTGCCAACGCGCGGTGCCGAAGGCCAGGTCCTGAGTGAAACCGCGATCACGGTCTTCAACCTTATCCAGCTGAACAGGCAGTGAACTGTTCAACGAAGCCTTGCCGTTGAGTACGGCGGCGAGCGCCTTGGCGGCGGCCAGACGCGGGTTCATTGAGCGGTCACTCCAAGGAGGGTGCCGGGGGCGAATTTCTCACGGCGGCTGTTGAACAGATCGCTGAAATTCAGCGCCTTGCCACCGGGCAATTGCAGGCGCGTCAGGCACAGCGCCTGTTCACCGCAGGCGACCAACAGGCCGTCCTTGCTGGCACCGATGATTTCTCCGGGCGCGCCGTTGCCATCGGCCAGGCTCGCAGCCAGCACTTTCAAGGCTTCGCCGTTGAGCGTGCTGTGGCAGATCGGCCAAGGGTTGAACGCACGCACCAGGCGCTCCAGCTCGACGGCGGGGCGGCTCCAGTCGATACGTGCTTCGTCTTTGTTCAGTTTGTGGGCGTAGGTCGCCAGGCTGTCATCCTGCACTTCGCCTTCGAGGGTGCCGGCAGCGAGACCGGCGATGGCCTGGATGACGGCGGGCGGGCCCATTTCAGCCAGACGGTCATGCAGGCTGCCGCCGGTGTCCTGAGCGGTGATCGGGGTGGTGACTTTGAGCAGCATCGGGCCGGTGTCCAAGCCTGCTTCCATGCGCATGACGGTCACGCCGCTTTCGCGGTCGCCCGCTTCGACCGCGCGCTGGATCGGTGCCGCTCCGCGCCAGCGTGGCAGCAGCGACGCGTGACTGTTGATGCAGCCCAGGCGCGGGATGTCGAGCACGGCCTGGGGCAGGATCAAGCCGTAGGCGACGACCACCAACAGGTCCGGCTTCAATGCGGCCAGCTCGGCCTGGGCCTCGGCGTTGCGCAGGGTGGGCGGCTGCAGCACGGGGATGGCGTGCTCTAGCGCCAGTTGCTTGACCGGGCTTGGCATCAGTTTTTGCCCGCGCCCGGCCGGGCGATCCGGCTGGGTGTACACCGCGACGATTTCATAAGGGCTGGCAAGCAGCGCCTTGAGGTGTTCGGCGGCAAATTCTGGGGTACCGGCAAAAACAATGCGCAGTGGCTCGGTCATCGGAGTTCTCGGTTAAAAACAGTCACAAAAGAAAAAGGCTTGCCGTGGCAAGCCTTTGGAAGGAGAGCATCAAGCTTGCTGGCGATGCTTTTTTTCCAGCTTCTTCTTGATCCGGTCACGCTTGAGCGTGGACAGGTAGTCGACAAACAGCTTGCCGTTGAGGTGATCGCACTCATGCTGGATACACACCGCCAACAGGCCTTCGGCAATCAGCTCGAACGGCTTGCCGTCGCGGTCCAGGGCCTTGATCTTCACGCGCAGCGGGCGTTCGACGTTTTCGTAGAACTCCGGCACCGACAGGCAACCTTCCTGGTATTCGCCCATCTCGTCGGTCAGCGGTTCGAACTCGGGGTTGATGTACACCCGTGGTTCGCTGCGATCTTCGGACAGGTCCATGACCACGACGCGCAGATGCACATTGACCTGGGTCGCGGCGAGGCCGATGCCCGGGGCTTCATACATTGTTTCAAACATGTCATCGACCAACTGACGAACCTTGTCGTCCACTACGGCCACCGGCTTGGCGATCGTGCGCAGGCGCGAGTCGGGAAATTCGAGGATGTTCAAAATAGCCATAAGCGTAATTGCTGCACATGTGAGGTAGAGGCAAATCGGCGGTGGGATGGACCCAGGCAGCCGGTGTGAAACGTTCGAAAGCCGCGAAGGCCATGGCGTTTCACGCGAACGCACATAATAAAGGAGATTGACCCCATGAGGAAATCGCTACTCGTCCTGCTGCTCTGGGCACCGTTCGCTGTGGCGCTGGTTCCGCCGCCCGAACAGCGCCTGGACGCCACCACGCAAAAGGCGATCCAGGCTTTTTTGCTGCACAACCGCCTGTTCGACTCGCCTGAGGACCTGGACAACGCCCCCTACATCGTTGCCACCGATGCCGGACGCGTGCTGGGCGCCAATGGTGAACACATCCATGCCAGAGGCAGCCTGGACCCCGCCCAGCCGAACTACGGGATTTTCCGCCGAGGCAAGGCCTACACCGACCCCGACACCCACGAACTGCTTGGCATCAACGCCGACGACATCGGTACTGCCCGCTTTCTGCTGGCCGGTGACCTCACCACCCTGGCCGTGCAAAGGGTTACCCGGGAAGTCCGCCCCGGTGACCGTTTGCTTCGCGCCGAACCTGCTATCAGCCTGACAACGCCCGCACATGCATCCTTCGTTGAAGGGCACATCATCGACGTCCCCAGGGGCGTATCGCAGATCGGCCTGCTGGACGCGGTGACCCTGAACAAGGGGCGCCGGGACGGATTGGCCGACGGCCAATTGCTTACCGTGATCAGGGCCGGCGCCTCGGTGCGCGATGCACTTACGGGCGCCCAGACGACACTCCCGGATGTTCGAGCCGGCACCCTGCTGGTGTTTCGCACCCATGAAAAGCTCAGCTATGCCCTGGTTCTCAGCGCCTCCCGGGCCCTGGCGGTCATGGACCGTTTCGAGACTGCCGAACAAACGCAATAAATAGCCTGCTAAATAAGTTACCAACAGAGTTATCCACAGCTTGTTCCGATCAAGGATGATCAAATGTTTCCGATAAACAGCAATGAAATTTCCCCGGCGGAACTGGAAGCCCGGCTACGCTTGCACAGGCTGCCGGAACTGGGTCCCCAGCGCTTTCGCGTGTTGATCGAGGCGTTCGGCTCTGCTTCCAAAGCCATCAGTGCCCCTGCCAGCGCCTGGCGCTCTCTCGGGTTGCCGGCCGTCAGTGCCGATGCCCGGCGCAGCCCGGACATCCGTGATGGCGCCAGTGCGGCACTGGCCTGGCTGGCCCGTCCGGCCCAGCATTTACTGATGTGGGACCAGCCTGAGTACCCGGCACTGCTCGGCCAGATTGACGATGCACCGCCGCTGTTATTCGTTGCCGGCGACCCGACCCTGCTGGAAAAACCGCAGTTGGCCATGGTCGGTAGCCGTCGTGCATCGCGCCCTGGCATGGACACCGCCGCCGCCTTTTCCCGCAGCCTGGCAAGCGCCGGTTTTGTCATCACCAGCGGCCTCGCGCTGGGTATCGACGGCGCGGCCCATCAAGCCGCATTGGATGTCGGCGGCCATACCATCGGCGTGCTCGGCACCGGCCTGGAAAATTTTTATCCACAGCGCCACAAAAAGCTCGCCGACGCCATGATTGCCCAGGGCAGCGCCGTCGTTTCCGAGTTTCCATTGGATGCCCCACCCCAGGCCGGCAACTTTCCACGACGCAATCGCATCATCAGCGGTTTGTCCCTGGGGGTTCTGGTGGTGGAGGCCAGCACAGCCAGCGGTTCGCTGATTACCGCACGGCTGGCGGGCGAACAAGGACGTGAGGTCTATGCCATTCCAGGTTCCATTCATCATCCTGGGGCCAAAGGGTGTCATCAGTTGATCCGCGATGGCGCGGTGCTGGTGGAAACCATCGAGCACATCCTTGAAGGATTACGCGGTTGGCAGGCGTTGTCACGGCCGGCGCCGGTGCCGGTCGTCCATCCTCTGGTGGCCTTGCTGCACGCGGCTCCGCACACCAGTGAAGCCCTGGCGATTGCCAGTGGCCGGCCGCTGTCCCAGGTGTTGGCGACCCTTACCGAGCTGGAACTCGAGGGCCAAGTGATTTGTGAAAGCGGGCGCTGGCTAGCGCGGTGCGCGCTGTTGTAGGGCGCTTTTCTAGCTGGGTTTTGTAACGAAGATCGGTAAACTGCCCACAGCTTTAGTTCGGAGGGTAAACAATGGTCAACAGGTGGCGTGTGCTGGAAGCCGCACGAGAAATTCGCGCAGGTGCGGTGATTGCCTATCCGACCGAAGCGGTCTGGGGACTGGGCTGCGACCCGTGGAACGAAGAGGCGGTGGACCGTCTGCTGGCGATCAAGAACCGCTCGGTGGATAAGGGCCTGATCCTGGTCGCGGATAACATTCGCCAGTTCGACTTCCTGTTCGAAGATTTCCCCGACACCTGGATCGAGCGCATGGCCAGCACCTGGCCGGGGCCGAATACCTGGCTGGTGCCGCATCAGGACCTGCTGCCGGAATGGGTCACGGGTGTGCATGACACCGTGGCGCTGCGGGTCAGTGACCACCCATTGGTGCGGGATTTGTGCGCCCAGGTCGGGCCGTTGATTTCCACTTCGGCCAACCCCCAGGGCCGCCCGGCGGCGCGTACGCGGATCCGAGTGGAGCAGTATTTCCGTGGGCAAGTCGACCTTGTGCTGGGTGGCGCCCTGGGTGGGCGCAAGAACCCGAGCCTGATTCGTGACCTGGTGACGGGGGATGTGGTGCGACCGTCTTGAGATCCAGTCGCGCCCATCGGGGGCAAGCCCCCTCCCACATTTGATCGGTGTTTGTCATGAGAACTCGGTCAAGAGTGGGAGGGGGCTTGCCCCCGATGACTTGCTTAAGGCAGCAGAATGGTTGAGCCGGTCGTGCGCCGCGCTGACAACTCGGTCTGCGCTTTGGCCGCGTCCGCCAGTGCATAACGCTGGTTGATGTCGATGCGCACTTTGCCGCTTTTGATCATCGAGAACAGATCATCGGCCATCACCTGCAAGTCCTTCGGATTGCTCGCATAGGTCGCCAGCGTCGGGCGGGTGACATACAGCGAACCCTTCGCCGACAGAATCCCCAGGTTCACCCCGTCCACCGCGCCCGAGGCATTACCAAAGCTCACCACCAACCCACGCGGTGCCACGCTGTCCAGCGAGGTCAGCCAGGTGTCCTTGCCGACGCCGTCATACACCACCGGCACCTTTTTGCCGTCGGTCAACTCCAGCACGCGCTGTGCGACATTTTCCTTGCTGTAGTCGATGGTTTCCCAGGCGCCCAGGGATTTGGCCAGCGCGGCTTTCTCCGGTGAGCTCACCGTACCGATCAATTTGACGCCCAACGCCTTGGCCCATTGGCAGGCCAGGGAGCCCACGCCGCCGGCCGCGGCGTGGAACAGGATAGTTTCGCCGCCTTTCAACTCATACGTCTGGCGCAACAGGTACTGCACGGTCAGGCCCTTGAGCATGGCGCCGGCGGCCTGTTCGAAGCTGATCTCGTCTGGCAGGTGCACCAGGTTGGCGGCGGGCAATACGTGCAACTGGCTGTAGGCGCCCAGCGGGCCGCTGCCATAGGCGACGCGGTCACCGATCTTGAATTGGCTGACTTCACTGCCCACGGCATCGACCACTCCCGCGCCCTCGGCGCCCAGCCCCGATGGCAGGGCCGGTGGTGCGTAAAGGCCGCTGCGAAAGTAAGTGTCGATGAAGTTCAGGCCGATGGCTTCGTTGCGCACCCGAACCTGCTGTGGGCCAGGTTCTGCTGGCGTGTAGTCCACATACTCGAGCACTTCGGGGCCGCCGTGGGCACTGAACTGGATACGTTTGGCCATCTACCTTCTCCTTGGGTCGACTATACAAAGGCCCCTATCGGACTCCTAAGCTTGATCTTCGTCAACTGTGGCGGCACCGGGTGCGGTGGTATCCTGTGCGCCCATTTGCCGCCGACGCCCAATGGCCTCGCGTAGCTTTGCCCGTTCAAGGTGATGCCATGACTACCCGCACCGAGGCTGTTAAAGCCTACCTGCTCGACCTGCAAGACCGTATTTGCAGCGCCCTGGAAACCTTCGAGACGGACACGCGTTTTATCGAAGACGCCTGGACCCGGCCTGCCGGTGGTGGCGGTCGCACCCGTGTGATTGAAAACGGTTCGGTCATCGAAAAAGGCGGCGTTAACTTTTCCCACGTGTTCGGCAGCGGGCTGCCACCGTCCGCCAGTGCGCACCGCCCTGAACTGGCCGGTCGCGGCTTCGAGGCGTTGGGCGTGTCGCTGGTGATCCATCCCCATAACCCCCACGTGCCGACGTCCCACGCCAACGTGCGCTTTTTCACCGCTGAAAAAGAAGGCGAAGAGCCGGTGTGGTGGTTTGGCGGCGGCTTTGACCTCACGCCGTATTACGCCAACGAAGAGGACTGCATCCACTGGCATCGCGTGGCCGAGCAGGCCTGTGCGCCGTTTGGCCCAGACGTCTACTCGCGCTACAAAGCCTGGTGCGATACCTATTTCCATATCAAACACCGTAACGAGCCGCGTGGCATCGGCGGCCTGTTTTTCGATGATTTGAACGAGTGGGGCTTCGACACCTGCTTCGCCTTCATCCGCGCCATCGGTGATGCCTACATCGACGCCTACCTGCCGATCGTGCAACGCCGCCAGGCGATGGCCTATACCGAACAGCAGCGCCAGTTCCAGGAATTCCGCCGGGGCCGCTACGTCGAGTTCAACCTGGTCTATGACCGTGGAACCCTGTTTGGCCTGCAATCGGGCGGGCGTACCGAGTCGATCCTGATGTCGCTGCCGCCCCAGGTGCGCTGGAGCTACGACTGGAAAGCCGAAGCCGGCAGCGAGGAAGCGCGCCTTACCGACTATTTTCTGCAGGACCGCGACTGGCTTGGCCTCGCAGCACCCAAGGCGGTGGTTTGATGGATCGCTACGTCGTATTCGGCAACCCCATCGGTCACAGCAAGTCGCCGTTGATTCACCGCATGTTCGCCGAGCAGACCGGTGAGCAACTGGACTACAGCACACTGCTCGCGCCGCTGGAGGATTTCGCCGGCTGCGCCCGTAAGTTCTTTCAACACGGTCGTGGTGCGAATGTCACCGTGCCGTTCAAGGAAGACGCTTTCCGGCTAGCCAACACCCTCACCGAGCGTGCCCAGCGCGCCGGTGCGGTGAATACCCTGAGCAAGCTGGCCGACGGCACATTGCTGGGCGACAACACCGACGGCGCCGGCCTGGTGCGCGATCTCACGGTGAACGCCGGGCTGAACCTGCACGGCAAGCGCATCCTGCTGCTGGGCGCCGGGGGCGCGGTGCGTGGGGTGCTGGAACCGCTGCTCGCCGAGAAGCCGGCCTCGCTGATTATCGCCAACCGCACCGTCGAAAAGGCTGAAGCACTGGCTGAACTGTTCGACGATCTGGGCCCGGTGTCGGCCAGTGGTTTCGATTGGCTGCGTGAGCCGGTGGACGTCATCATCAATGCCACCTCCGCCAGCCTTACAGGCGATGTACCGCCGATTGCCGTCAGCCTGATCGAGCCGGGCAAGACGTTCTGCTACGACATGATGTACGCCAAGGAACCCACCGCGTTCTGCCGCTGGGCTGAGGAACAGGGTGCTGCGGTAGCGATGGATGGCCTGGGCATGCTGGTGGAACAAGCGGCGCAAGCCTTCTTCCTGTGGCGCGGCGTGCGCCCGGATTCGGCGCCAGTGCTGGCCGAGCTACGCCGTCAGTTGGTCTGACGCAAATCAAATGTGGGAGGGGGCTTGCCCCAATGCCAGTGCTTTTTGTAGGAGCGAGCTTGCTCGCGAAGAACTCAGGGCCACCGCGTTTATCCAGAATGAACGCGTTGCCTGGGCGTTTTTCGCGAGCAAGCTCGCTCCTACAGTGACCCCGCTCGCTTAACTGACTGGCGTTGGAGCCAATTTTTTGATCGCATTAGTCTTGGAAATGGATGGGGCAGTTGTCGGCGCCTTCCAGTTTCTTCAGTTCTTCAACGACTTGTGGCCTGGCCCCGCGCAACGTCAGGCTACGCCCCAGCGCCGCCAACCGCCGGGCTTCCTGGTGCAGCATCTCCACCCCGGAGTAGTCGATGAAGTTGATCTGCTGCGACTCGATCACCACCCGCTCGCCCTGCAAGCGTTGCAGGCGCACTTGCAGGTAGTGGCTGGCGCCAAAAAAGATCGAACCGCCTACTCGCAATACCTCCTCGTCACCGTCGCGCCAGTGCTGAACCCGTGGTTGCGAAGTGCGCTTGAGGTAGAAAAACAGCGACGCGAGCACCCCCGCATAAATCGCTGTCTGCAGTTCCAGCAACAACGTGGCGACGCACGTCAGGCCCATCACCACGAACTCGGCGCGGCTCACGCGAAATAAGGCACGAATGCCTCGGCGGTCCACCAGCCCCCAGCAGATCAGCAGGATACTCGCTGCCATGCTGGGGATCGGAATGCGTGAAATCAACCCTGCGCCAAACAGCGCGAACAGCGCCACCCAGAGCGCGGAAAACACGCCGGCCAGTGGTGAGCGGGCGCCCGCCTCATAACTGAGGCCGGAGCGGGTGAAGGAACCTGCCGACAAATACCCGGAAAAAAACCCGCCGATGATGTTGGATAAACCTTGGGCGCGAACTTCCTGATTCGCATCGAGCACTTGTTGTGAACGCGCCGACAGTGAGCGCGCAATCGATAGGCTGGTGACCAGGCCCAGCATGCCCACTGCCACGGCACTGGGTAGCAGGCGCAGGAGCGTATCCAAGTCCATTGGCAAGGGGCGCAAGGGTGGCAGCTTGCCGACAAACGAGCTGACCAGCGCCACATGCCCGAATAGCGACGGCCACAGCCACGCGGCAAAGCTGCCCAGGGCCAGGGCGATCAACAGGGTGGGCCAGCGTGGCATCAGGTATTTGAGCAGCGCGCCCACCAGCAAGGTGCCCAAGCCCAATGCGAGCGAGGCGCGGTCCCACTCACCGGCATGCTCGATCAGCGCCAGCAGGCTGTCGATGGCCGTGGCCTGGCTCACAAGTTCCAGGCCCAGCAGGTTGGGCAGTTGACCGAGGGCGATCACCACGGCGGCACCGAGGGTAAAGCCGAGTACTACCGAATGGGAGACAAAATTCACCAGCGCGCCGAAGCGCAGCAGGCCCAGCAACCACTGGAACACCCCGGCGAGAAAGGTCAGCAGCAGGATCAAGGTGATGTAGTCCTGGGACCCCGGCACCGCCAGCGGGCTGACACTGGCGTAGAGCACGATGGAGATCGCCGCGGTAGGGCCGCAGATCAGGTGCCATGACGAGCCCCACAAACAAGCGATCATCACCGGAACGATGGCGGCGTAGAGACCGTACTCCGGTGGGAGCCCGGCGATCAATGCGTAGGCAATCGACTGCGGCAGCGCAAGCACTGCGCCGCTCAGACCCACGATGGCATCGCGGCCGACGCTGGCGCGGGTTTGGCGTGGCAGCCAGCTGAGGAAGGGGAACAGTGTGTGGCGGTTGGGCCGGGACATCGCAGGCTCGGGTTCAAAAATTGGGCTCAGGGTATCAGTACACACTGGTCCTTGTGGGAGGGGGCGAGCCCCCTCCCACATTTGGATCGTGGTGTGTCTTAGAGTTTGGCTTTCACAGCGGCCAACGCATCCTGGCCGTCCAGGGTTTTCACGCCGTCCAGCCACTTGTCCAACACCGCCGGATTGGCCTTGATCCAGGCCTTCGCCGCATCGGCATTGCTGACCTTCTTGTTCGCCACTTCAGCCATGATGCTGTTCTCCATGTCTTGAGTGAAACTCAGGTTGGTCAGCAGTTTCCCCACATTCGGGCAGGCTTGCGCATAGCCCTTGCGGGTCAAGGTATAGACGCTGCCAGTGTCGCCAAAATACTTCTCGCCGCCTTTGAGGTAGTGCATCTTCAACTGCACGTTCATTGGGTGTGGCGTCCAGCCGAGGAAGGTGACGAAGCGCTGTTTCTTCACCGCCCGCGAGACTTCGGCGAGCATCGCCTGTTCACTCGACTCGATCAGCTTCCATTGGCCAAGCTCGAAGTCATTCTTCTTGATGATCTCCTGCAGCGAGATATTCGCCGGGGCGCCGGAGCCGATGCCGTAGATCTTCTTGTCGAACTTGTCGGCGAATTTATTCAGGTCGGCAAAATCACGCACGCCGGCGTCCCACACATAGTCCGGCACGGCGAGGGTGAACTCGGTGCCGTCGAGGTTCTTGGCCAGTTGCACCACATCGCCGTTGGCCACGAATTTGTCATAAAAGCCTTGCTGCGCCGGCATCCAGTTGCCCATGAACACGTCAACCTGGCCGTCCTTGAGCCCGCCAAAGGTAATCGGCACCGCCAGCGTGTCGACCTTGGCCTTGTAGCCCATGCCGGTCAGCAGAAAACCGGTGATGGCGTTGGTCGCCGCAATGTCGCTCCAGCCGGGATCGGCCATTTTCACCGTTTCACAACTGGCACCGGCGTAAGCGTTGGCGCTGCTCAACGCCAGAATGCCCAGCACTACCGTTAACTTTTGCATGGCCTTCCCTCTGTATTTATTGGTTTTGGCAGGGTTGTGGGTAACGTGCCTTGCGCTCCAGGTCGTCGAGGTCGATATGGTTGCGCATGTACTGCTGGCTGGCGTCTACCGGCGGCTGGTGATCCCAGCTCTTGAGCTTGCCCTGGGTCAGTGCTTCGAACACCAGGCGACGGCGGCGTTGGCTGGCGAGTACCTGTTGGTGGATCGCCGGGATGTCCCATTTGGCCCGCGCCTCGTTCAAAAATGCCTCGAACAGTGCCCGGTGCTCCGGTGACTGGCTGAGGTTCTCCCGCTCGTGCGGGTCGCTGTGCACATCGAACAGCAGACACGGGTCGTCTTCGCTGTAGATGAATTTGTAGGCGCCGCGGCGAATCATCATCAGCGGGCTGATGGTGCCTTCGGCCATGTATTCGCCAAAGACTTCGTCGTGCCCGCCCTCGCCTTGCAAGTGCGGCAGCAGCGAGCGGCCGTCCAGTGGCAGGCGCGGGTCCAGCTCGCCGCCGGCCAATTCCACCAGGGTGGGCAGCAGGTCGGCGGTCGAGACGGCCTGGGTCACACGGCGCGCCGCGAATTGCCCCGGCGCACTGATCAGCAGCGGCACGCGGGCGGCCATTTCGAACCAGTGCATTTTGTACCAGAGGCCGCGTTCGCCCAGCATGTCGCCGTGGTCACCCGAGAAGATGATCAGGGTGTTTTCGGCCAGGCCGGTGTCTTCCAGGGTTTGCAGCAGCTTGCCGACGTTGCTGTCGATGTAGCTGCAGGCGCCGAAGTAGGCACGGCGAGCATCACGGATCTTATCCACAGGCAACGGTTTGCCCCACAGGTCGTAGACCTTGAGCAAACGCTGGGAGTGCGGGTCGAGATCACCCTGTGCTGGCGTTTCAGGCAAGGGGATGTCGTGGTCGTCGTACAGGTCCCAGAACGGCTTGGGAATGGTGTACGGATCATGGGGATGAGTCATCGACACGGTCAGGCAGAACGGTTGCTCGCCGTCCTCGCGAATATGGTCGAACAGGTATTGCTGGGCCTTGAACACCACCTCTTCGTCAAAATCCAGCTGATTGGTACGCACGCACGGCCCGGCTTGCAGCACCGAGGACATGTTGTGATACCAGGTGGGGCGCACGTCCGGTTCATCCCAGTTCACCGCCCAACCGTAGTCGGCCGGGTAGATGTCGCTGGTCAGGCGCTCTTCATAGCCATGCAACTGGTCGGGACCGCAGAAATGCATCTTGCCCGACAGCGCGGTGCGGTAGCCGAGGCGGCGCAGGTAGTGGGCGTAGGTGGGCACATCGGCCGGGAAGTCCGCCGCGTTGTCATAGGCGCCAATCTTGCTCGGCAACTGGCCGCTGACCAAGGTAAAGCGCGACGGTGCGCACAGTGGGCTGTTGCAATAGGCAGCATTGAACACCACGGCGTTTTCGGCGAGGCGGCTCAGGTTCGGCAACTTGATCGGGGAAGGTCCGTAGAACGGCAGCATCGGCGCGGCCATTTGATCGGCCATGATGAAAAGAATGTTCTTGCGCTTCATGGTTTCTCGGCATTCCATAGGCGGTGTTTATGCGAATCAGCATGCGGCCCTCTGAAAACGCGGTAAAGCCCATGAATTACAATGCCTAGGATAAGCACAGCTTATGTATGAAGCGCTCGGTGACCTGTCCCTCGATCTGCTGCGAGCGTTTGAAGCGGCTGCGCGCCAGCGCAGTTTCACGGGCGCCGCGATGGAGCTGGGCACCACCCAACCGGCCATCAGCCAGCAGATCAAACGTCTGGAAGAGCAGTTGGCGATCCGCTTGTTCGACCGTATCTACCGTGGCATCGAATTGACCGATGCGGGCGCCCTGCTGTTCGAACAGGTTCAAGCCGGCCTGCAAACCATCAACCTGGGCCTGAGCACAGTCACCCAACAGGACCAGCACGAAGTGCTGCAAGTGGCCACCGACTTTGCCTTCGCCGCCTACTGGCTGATGCCGCGCCTGCATCGCTTCCATGAGGCCAACCCGCAGGTCGACGTCAGCCTGGTGACCAGCGAGCGCAACCACGCCAGCCTGCGCAGCGACATCGACGTGGCGGTGCTGTTTGGCGATGGGCGCTTCAAGCAGGGCGACAGCCTGTGGCTGTTCAACGAAGAAGTCTTCCCGGTGTGCAGCCCGCAGTGGCTCAAGCACCAAACCACGCCGCTGACGGTGCAGAGCCTGCCGGACTATCCCTTGCTGCACTTGCGCCAGGAAAACAACAGCCAGTGGTTCGACTGGGCCGGTGTATTCCGCGAGCTGGGTATCAGCGCCGCGCCCACGCCTGGGCAATTGCGTTTCGACAATTACACCCTGCTGATCCAGGCGGCGATTGCCGGCCAGGGCGTCGCCATCGGCTGGCGCCACCTGGTGGACAATCTGCTGGAGCAAGACTGGTTGTGCAGGCCGATCAGCGACACGGTGGTCTCGCGTTTCGGCTATTACGTGGTGCAACCCCAGCGCAAGCGTCGCGGGCAGTTGGTCGAGCGCTTCGTCGAGTGGCTGGTGGCGGAGCAGGCCAGCAGCGCGCAGTCACTGACCGGGCTGGCCCTGCCGTCGATTGCGGTCTAGGATCGGCGCACAGGGATCGGGAGTTCGTCATGCAACGTATCAAGGGCTATCACGCCCATATCTACTTCGACGCCAGTACGATCGACCAGGCGCGCACCTTGTGTGAAGACGCGGCGGCCCTCTTCCCGCTGCGCATGGGCCGCGTGCATGAACGCCCGGTGGGCCCGCACCCGGACTGGAGCTGCCAGTTGGCGTTCGAGCCGGAATACATCGGCGTGGTGCTGCCGTGGCTGGCGCTGCATCGCAACGGCCTGGTGGTCTTCCTGCATCCCGAGACCGGCGATGACCTGAAGGATCACACCGACTACGCGATCTGGATGGGCGCGATGCGCGAGCTGGATTTGTCTATTTTTTAACCTCTGTATGCCGACGCCATCGTCATCTTCTTAACAAGATGTAGGGTTTTGCATTGCCGTATCTCAATATATGGGACTGTTATTTATATATTGAGATTTAAACAGGCATAGGTTTATATTCGCCCATCTGCTTTTTTCAGCACCCACTCATTTCAGGTGAAGCGATGCAGGCGCAATTGATCGCGCTCGATTGGGGAACAAGCTCCCTTCGTGCTTACAAACTCGGCCCCGCAGGCGTGGTGCTGGAACAACGCTCACTGGCGTCGGGCATCATGCATTTGCCCAGCGAACCGCGTGACATCGCCGGTGTTCGTTGCAGCAACGGTTTTGAATTGGCCTTCGATTCGGCCTGTGGCGACTGGCTCGACGCCCAGCCCGAACTGCCGGTGATCGCCTGTGGCATGGTCGGTAGCGCTCAGGGTTGGAGCGAAGCGGCTTATCGCAACACCCCGGTCGATGTCGCCCGCCTGGGCCAGGCGTTGCACAAGGTGCGCAGCGTGCGTGGCGTGGATGTGCATATCGTGCCGGGCGTGATCGAACAGGTCGGCCTGCCCAATGTGATGCGCGGCGAAGAAACCCAGGTGCTCGGCGTGCTGCACGGGCTTGCGAGCGACGTACTGATCGGCCTGCCGGGCAGCCATTCCAAGTGGGTCGAGGTGGTCGAGGGCTGTATCACGCACTTCGACACGTTCATGACCGGCGAGCTGTTCGCCGTATTGAGCAGCTACAGCATCCTTGGACGTACCCAGAAACCATCCGAACATTTCCAGACCGAGGCATTCGACCGGGGCGTGCGTGTCGCGCTGTCGGCTGACGGCCAACGCGGCGTGCTCTCGACCCTCTTCAGCGCCCGCACCCTCGGGCTCACCGCCGAACTCACCCCTGAGCAGCAGCCCGACTACCTGTCCGGCCTGCTCATCGGCCATGAACTCGCCGGTCTACCCGACAGCGCAAAGCGCAAGCCGATCATCCTGGTCGGCGCCGCCGCCCTCTGCGCCCGCTATCAACGCGCCCTCGCCCTTTGCGGCTTTGCCCACGTCAGCCTGGCGCAGGAAGCCAGCGAGCGCGGCTTGTGGCAACTGGCAGTGGCGGCCGGGCTCACTCAACCTGTAACGGAGGCCTGACATGCTCAAGACAGCACTCGCACAAAACGGTTTGATCGCGATCCTGCGCGGTGTGCGCCCGGACGAAGCCGAAGCCGTCGGCCAGGTGTTGTACCAGGCCGGGTTTCGCGTGATCGAAGTGCCGCTGAACTCGCCCGATCCCTACACCAGCATCCGTACCCTGCGTGACAGCCTGCCCGCCGATTGCCTGATCGGTGCCGGTACGGTGTTGACGCCCGAGCAGGTCGAGCAGGTCAAGGCCGCTGGCGGGCAAGTGATCGTCATGCCCCACAGTGATGCCAAGGTCTTGCGTGCGGCCAAAGCGGCGGGCTTGTACCTGTCGCCGGGCGTCGCCACGCCGACCGAAGCGTTTGCCGCACTGGCCGAAGGCGCCGACGTGTTGAAGCTGTTCCCGGCCGAGCAAATGGGCCCGGCGGTGATCAAGGCGTGGCTGGCGGTATTGCCGGCGGGCACCTTGTTGCTGCCGGTCGGCGGTATTACTCCGGACAACATGCAGGTGTTCACCGACGCCGGTGCCAAAGGCTTCGGCCTGGGCTCGGGCCTGTTCAAACCGGGCATGAGTGTGGAGCAGGTCGCGAGCCGCGCCCAGGCGTATGTCGCGGCCTGGAAAGCCCTCGGCTGATTTCAAGTTTCGCGCCTGCTGGCGCCGCATCTACAAGAGAGATAACAGATGAAAATCACCAAACTGACGACCTTCATCGTCCCGCCGCGCTGGTGCTTCCTCAAGGTCGAGACCGACCAGGGCGTCACCGGCTGGGGTGAGCCCGTGGTTGAAGGTCGCGCCCACACCGTGGCCGCTGCCGTCGAAGAATTGTCCGACTACCTGATCGGTAAAGACCCACGCAATATCGAAGACATCTGGACCGTGCTCTACCGCGGCGGTTTCTACCGTGGTGGCGCGGTGCACATGAGCGCCCTCGCCGGTATCGACCAGGCGCTGTGGGACATCAAGGGCAAGGCCCTGGGCGTTTCCGTCAGCGACCTGCTGGGCGGCCAGGTGCGTGACAAAATCCGCGTGTATTCGTGGATCGGTGGCGACCGCCCGGCCGACACCGCCCGCGCCGCCAAAGAAGCCGTGGCGCGCGGCTTCACTGCGGTGAAAATGAACGGCACCGAAGAGCTGCAGTTCGTCGACAGCTTTGAAAAAGTCGACCTGGCCCTGGCCAACGTCGCTGCGGTGCGCGATGCGGTCGGCCCCAACGTGGGCATCGGCGTCGACTTCCATGGCCGCGTGCATAAGCCCATGGCCAAGGTCCTGATGAAGGAGCTGGACCCGTACAAGCTGATGTTCATCGAAGAGCCAGTGCTCAGCGAAAACTACGAGGCCCTCAAGGAGCTGGCACCGCTGACCAGCACCCCGATTGCACTGGGCGAACGCCTGTTCTCGCGCTGGGACTTCAAGCGCGTGCTCAGCGAAGGCTACGTCGACATCATCCAGCCGGATGCTTCCCACGCCGGCGGCATCACCGAAACCCGCAAGATCGCCAACATGGCCGAAGCCTACGATGTGGCCCTGGCCCTGCATTGCCCGCTGGGCCCGATTGCCCTGGCGGCCTGCCTGCAACTGGATGCGGTCTGCTACAACGCGTTTATCCAGGAGCAAAGCCTGGGCATCCACTACAACGAGAGCAACGACCTGCTCGACTACGTGCGCGACCCGGGTGTGTTCGACTATGAACAGGGCTTCGTGAAGATCCCCAACGGGCCGGGCCTGGGCATTGAGATCAACGAGGAGTACGTGATCGAACGCGCGGCCATCGGCCACCGCTGGCGCAACCCGATCTGGCGTCATGCCGACGGCAGTTTCGCCGAGTGGTGATTTTTAACTGAAACAACAGGGTCAAAAATGTGGGAGGGGGCAAGCCCCCTCCCACATTTGATTCGGTTTCTTCAGTCAGTCCTGTTCCAGACCTCAATAAACATAAAAAGAGGCACCTCCCATGCAACCTGAATCCTTCACCGGGCAGGCTTCTTTAGTCACGCCTAGCCGAAAGCGCTTTTTCATCATGGTGCTGCTGTTCATCACCGTGGTGATCAACTACCTCGACCGCAGCAACCTGTCGATTGCCGCCCCTGCGCTGACCAGTGAGCTGGGCATCGACCCTGTCCACGTCGGGCTGATTTTCTCCGCATTCGGCTGGACCTACGCGGCGATGCAGATCCCTGGCGGCTGGCTGGTGGACCGTGTTCCGCCGCGCATTCTCTACACCGCCGCCCTGCTGCTGTGGTCCATCGCCACCGTGATGCTGGGCTTTGCCGCCAGCTTCATCGCGTTGTTCGTGTTGCGCATGGCCGTCGGCGCCCTGGAAGCCCCGGCCTACCCGATCAACAGCCGGGTTGTGACCACCTGGTTCCCCGAGCGCGAGCGCGCCACCGCGATTGGCGTCTATACCTCCGGGCAGTTTGTCGGGCTGGCGTTTCTCACGCCCGTACTGGCCTGGCTGCAGCATGCGTTCGGCTGGCACATGGTGTTCGTTGCCACCGGTGGCGTCGGCATTCTGTGGGCGGTTGTCTGGTATGCGGTGTACCGCGAGCCGAAAGATTTCAAAGGCGCCAACGCCGCCGAAATCGAGCTGATCCGCGACGGTGGCGGCCTGGTGGACATGCAGGAAAAAGCCGCCAAGGCGCCGTTCAGCTGGGTCGACCTCGGCATTGTGCTGAGCAAGCGCAAACTCTGGGGCATCTACCTGGGCCAGTTCTGCCTGAACTCCACGCTGTGGTTTTTCCTGACCTGGTTCCCGACCTACCTGGTGAAATATCGCGGCATGGACTTCATCAAGTCCGGCCTGCTGGCTTCGCTGCCCTTTCTGGCGGCGTTCGTCGGCGTCCTGTGCTCGGGGATTTTTTCCGACTGGCTGATTCGTCGGGGCGCCTCGGTGGGCTTTGCGCGTAAGTTGCCGATCATTGGCGGGTTGCTGATTTCCACCGCGATCATCGGCGCCAACTACGTAGACTCGACAGCCTGGGTCATTGCATTCCTGGCAATCGCGTTCTTCGGCAATGGCCTGGCGTCGATCACCTGGTCGCTGGTGTCCACCCTTGCACCTGCGCGTTTGCTGGGGCTGACCGGTGGGGTGTTCAACTTCATCGGCAACCTGTCGGCCATTGCCACGCCAATCGTGATTGGTTTTCTCGCCAGCGGTGATTCGTTTGCGCCAGCGATTACCTATATCGCGGTGCTGGCGTTGCTTGGCGCGCTTTCCTACGTGTTGCTGGTGGGCAAGGTCGAGCGGATCGAGCTGTGAAATCGGGCGACCTTGAGGTCGCCCTTTTTTTCGACGTTACGGCACGGTCATCTCGTTACGGAACAGGTTGTGCGGGTCCCAATGCCGCTTGGTGCGCCGCAGGCGGCTTTCGATCATGAGATCTGGAACGAAAATCTTGTACCAATAGGGGTTTTTCGGATTGGCCGGGTTGCCGCCCAGATGGGTCATGTCCAGGTCCGGGTAGTTGATGTAGCAGCCCTCGAACTGGTCATTCAGGGGAACGCCCTGGTCATTGGCGAAGGCTTGGAAAAACAGTCCCTGAATCCATCGTGCGTGGGCCTGGTCGGCTGCCTCGCTGGCATCGTGCCAATAGCATTGCGGTTGCCACTTCAGATAGGACGAGCGCTGCGAGGCTGACGACTCTCTGCGAACCGCTGGTGTGGGCTCGTTGATGCGCCCGCCAAACGACTGGATTTGTATCAGGCTCTGGGTCAAGTGTTCATCGGGGTCGAGCAGGTGCAGGGTGTCCCAGATCGCCTGGAGCACCTGGGGTGTGAATTCACCCTTTTGGTAAGCGGACTTGTAGCGCCCACGCAGGTTGTCCCCCGAGCCGTTCAAGGTTTGCTGGCACACCAGCCAATCCAGGCGTCGTGCGGCCGCCAACGCGTCCGGCAACGCCTGGATGGTACGTCCGCGGGCGCCGCCGTTTGGCATATGCACGACGTGAAACGGAACCAGGCATTCGGTCGCGGGCAGGCCGATGGCACCGAGCATGTTTGCGACGAAATCTTCGAAGGGCGCCTGGTCCGCCAGCCCTCCGTCCCGATCAACGTAATGGATGCCCAGGGTCACGTTACCGGTGTGCTGATGGCGCATCTCCAGTTTGGTGGCCAGGCCCCAGGTGTCGGGGTTGCCCTGATTGCGGGCGAACCAGTCCTGGTAAGCGACAAGCAGGTCGTCGAGCCTGGTTTTTTCGGTCAGCAGCGACCAATCCCATTCCAATGCCAGCCAGAGCACCTCCTTTGGCGCGTCGGGCAATGCCTTGAAGTAGTAGCTGGTGATGATGCCGAACTGACCGCCTCCTGCGCCGCAACACGCCGCGAAGAGATCAAGCTCGTCAGGGTCTGTGCTGTCTCGGGACACATGCACCGGTTCCAGGCCGGTGCCCAATGCGTTTGGCACCAACACATCCACACCGTGCAGCCAATCGCATACCAGGCCGTGTTTGCGTGACAGCAACCCATAGCCGCCGCCGCAGATATGCCCGCCCAGGCCCACCGAATAGCATGAGCCGCCCGGCAGTGTTTTATTGGCGAGTTTGTACAGGCTGACGTAGGCATCCCAATTCTGCCCACCGGCCTCCAGGCGGAAGCGGTAGCGCTCAGGCCGTTCGTTTACCAACTGCGAAGGAATATTCCCGTCGGCATCGTAGACCACCTGATTCAACGCGCTGATATCCAGGATCGACAGCACTTCGCTGGCGTCACCGGGCATCCTGTTGGAGACAAAACCTTCGTAGCAATGGCCGCCGCTGCGCACCGTGATACGGCCGCAATCCTGCGCCAGCGCCTGGGCGGCGGCTTCAATGATGTCGTCCGAACTGCGGCAGATGTAGATGAAGTCAGCGCCATTGGGCGAAGATTCGCCCTGCACGTTGCCCAATGGCCAGCGCAGGTTGAAGCCTTTCTGCAGGGTTGAGTGACGGGGGTCCGAAGACGTGATGAGATCAAATGCCATGATGTACTCCTGAGAGCCAAAGATGACTTCTGATGCAGCTAACTTAACGACCGGGAGGCAAGAACGGCGCGAGGCTTGCAGAGGCGGTTAGACGGCAATAGGCATGAAGTGCTTGTGGGTGACGAAATGTCACCCACAAGCCTAGCGCAAGAATAGGAACCGACGCGTTTACCGGCGAGCGTTACGCACGCCTTCGGCCAGCGCCGCGCAATGGCTCAATACGCCATCGATGGCTTGCTGGTCGTTGCTGGCATTGGCGATGTGATCGATCAGCGCCGAACCCACGACGACACCCTCGGCCAAGCGCGCAATGGCGGCTGCCTGTTCGGGTGTACGGATACCGAAACCGATGCTGATCGGCAGGTCGGTGTGGCGGCGCAGGCGGGTCACGGCCTCTTCGACGTGTTCCAGGGTAGCGGCACCGGCACCGGTCACGCCGGCCACCGACACGTAGTACACAAAGCCTGAGCTGCCATTGAGTACCGTCGGCAGGCGCACATCGTCCGTGGTCGGCGTGGTCAGGCGGATAAAATCGATGCCGGCGGCCTGGGCCGGGTCACACAGCTCGCCGTTATGCTCGGGCGGCATGTCCACCACGATCAGGCCGTCTACGCCGGCTTCCTTGGCATCGGTGATGAACTGCGGCACGCCGTATTTGTGGATCGGGTTGAAGTAGCCCATCAGCACCAGCGGCGTATCGTTGTTGTCCTTGCGGAACTCGCGGACCATCTGCAGGGTTTTCGCCAGGTTCTGCTTGGCTTCCAGTGCACGAATGTTGGCCAGCTGGATCGCCGGGCCGTCGGCCATCGGGTCGGTGAAGGGCATGCCCAGCTCGATCACATCGGCGCCGGCGGCGGGCAGGCCCTTGAGGATGGCCAGCGAGGCGTCATACCCCGGGTCGCCGGCGGTGACGAAGGTCACCAGGGCGGCGCGGTTTTGTTCCTTCAGCTGCGCAAAGCGGGTGTGCAGGCGGCTCATCAGTGTTTCTCCTGCTGGCTGGTTTCCATATGGTGCATCACGGTCTGCATGTCTTTGTCGCCACGGCCGGACAGGTTGACCACCATCAGGTGATCCTTGGGCAGGGTCGGTGCACGCTTGAACACTTCGGCCAGGGCGTGGGCGCTTTCCAGGGCCGGAATAATCCCTTCCAGGCGGCAGCATTTATGGAATGCCTCCAGGGCTTCATCGTCTGTCACCGAGGTGTACTGGACGCGGCCGATGTCGTGCAACCAGGCGTGTTCGGGGCCGATGCCGGGGTAGTCCAGGCCTGCGGAGATCGAGTGGGCGTCGATGATCTGGCCATCGTCGTCCTGCAGCAGGAAGGTGCGGTTGCCGTGCAATACACCGGGCACCCCGCCGTTGAGGCTGGCGGCGTGCTTGCCGGTTTCGATGCCATGGCCGGCCGCTTCAACGCCGATGATCTCGACGCTGGTGTCATCCAGGAACGGGTGGAACAAGCCCATGGCGTTGGAGCCGCCACCGATGCACGCCACCAGGCTGTCCGGCAGGCGGCCTTCCTGGGCTTGCAGCTGGTCGCGGGTTTCCTTGCCAATGACGGCCTGGAAGTCGCGCACCATGGCCGGGTACGGGTGCGGGCCGGCCACGGTGCCGATCAGGTAGAAGGTGCTGTCGACGTTGGTCACCCAGTCACGCAGGGCTTCGTTCATCGCGTCTTTGAGGGTGCCGGTGCCCGCGACCACCGGGATCACTTCGGCGCCCAGCAGCTTCATGCGAAATACGTTGGCCTGCTGGCGCTCGATGTCGGTGGTGCCCATGTAGATCACGCATTGCAGGCCAAAGCGCGCGGCGACGGTGGCGGTGGCCACGCCGTGCATGCCGGCGCCGGTCTCGGCGATGATGCGTTTCTTGCCCATGCGCCGCGCCAGCAGGATCTGGCCGATGCAATTGTTGATCTTGTGCGCGCCGGTATGGTTGAGCTCTTCGCGCTTGAGGTAGATCTTGGCGCCGCCGCAGAACTCAGTCAGGCGTTCAGCGAAGTACAGCGGGCTTGGGCGTCCGACGTAATCGCGCTGGAAGTAGGCCAGTTCTTCGTTGAACGCCGGATCGACCTTGGCCGCCTCGTATTCACGGGCCAGCTCAAGGATCAACGGCATCAGGGTTTCAGCGACGTAGCGGCCGCCAAACGCGCCAAACAGGCCGTTGGTGTCAGGGCCGTTGCGCAGATCGGACTGGGACTGAGTCATGGGACGCTCCAGGAAAGAATGGATGCAGAAAACAATGAGGGCCACTCTACCCCTGCCGTTCCCGGCTGAAAACCGATAAGATCGCCGAAACCTGTCAGGAAAACTCACAGATGAGTCGAGACCTTCCGCCACTCAACGCGCTGCGCGCATTTGAAGCCACCGCCCGCCTCGGCAGCGTCAGCCAGGCCGGCGAGCAATTGCACGTCACTCATGGCGCGATCAGTCGCCAGTTGAAAGTGCTGGAAGAGCACTTGGGCGTCAGCCTCTTCGTGAAGGAAGGTCGCGGCCTTAAACTCACAGATGCCGGCGCGAGATTGCGCGACGCCAGTGCCGAGGCGTTTGAACGGCTACGGGACGTGTGCGCCGAACTCACCCAAAACAGCGCCGACGCACCTTTTGTGCTCGGCTGTTCAGGCAGTTTGCTGGCGCGCTGGTTTATTCCACGCTTGGGCCGCTTGAATGCGGACCTGCCTGACTTGCGTCTGCACCTGTCGGCGGGCGAAGGCGATCTGGACCCGCGTCGCCCAGGGCTGGACGCGCTGCTGGTGTTCGCCGAGCCACCGTGGCCGGCGGATATGCAGGTGTACGAGCTGGCCAGCGAGCGTATCGGCCCGGTAATGAGTCCGCGGTTTGCCGGCTACGCGAGCATGCGCCACGCGCCTGCTGCTGCATTGTGTGGCGAAGCACTGTTGCACACCACTTCACGCCCGCAAGCCTGGCCCAGTTGGGCGCAGCAACACGGGATCGAGCCCGACGCACTGAAGCTCGGCCAGGGTTTTGAACATTTGTATTATTTGCTGGAAGCGGCAGTGGCAGGGTTGGGAGTGGCCATCGCGCCGCAACCGCTGGTGGCAGAAGACCTACGAGCGGGTCGCCTGGTGGCGCCGTGGGGCTTCAGTGAAACCCCGGCGCACCTGGCGTTGTGGCTACCCAAGCGCGCCGCAGACGGGCGCGCCGGGCAATTGGCGCAATGGCTCAAGGCTGAGCTGGCGCGCCAACCGGTTTAGTCACCGCGTTTGCACAGCAGGTAAGCGGCCAGCAGGCCCAGCGCGCCGACAGCCACGCCCGCTGTGGTCCATGGGTGCTCTTGTGCGTAGTCGCGAGTGGCAACACCGGTTTCGCGAATTTTGACTTTGCTTTCTTCATAGGCGTCGCTGATCAGGTGGCGGGAGTGCTTGAGGGCATTCTCGGCATTGCTTTTCAGGGCCTTCAGCGTTTTGCGCGACTCATCGGATGCGTCGTCCTTGAGGCTCTCAAGGGATTTGAGCAGGCTCGAAATCTCGGCTTCCATGCTTTCCAGCGACGCTTTGCGTAAAGAAGTGTTGGCCATGTGGACATCTCCTGAAGTGATTGAGTGGCGTGTGTAAATACCGACTGCGGCGGTTTCAGAAAGTGCATTAAATCTGAACTTTCGCAGCCAAGCGGTCGCCTCAAGCAGTACGAATATTCACTGCTAGTCTTGATTGACGACCCACAGGAGAAACGCCATGAGTGATCATCACACCTACAAGAAAGTCGAACTGGTGGGTTCATCCACCACCAGCATCGAAGATGCGATCAATAACGCCCTGGCGGAAGCCAACAAAAGCATCAAGCACCTGGAGTGGTTTGAGGTGACCGAAACCCGGGGCCACATCAAGGACGGCAAGGCCGCGCATTTCCAGGTCACGCTCAAGGTGGGATTCCGAATCGCCAGTAGTTGATCGGGCGCGTGGAACTTTGACCGCTGGCCGATTGCCATAACCTGCGCTACACCCAACACGTGTCGACGTCTCAAGCGTCGGCACGCTCTTTTGAACCAGCGCAAGGAAAGTATCGGATGAAGAAGTTTCTGTTAGCGGCAGGTTTGTTGAGCATCGCAGGCACGGCCCTGGCGGCCGGGAAGCCTTGCGAAGAGCTGAAAAGCGAATTGGCTGCGAAGCTCGATGCTAAAGGCGTTCAGCACTATTCGCTGGATGTTGTCGACAAAGGTTCAGCAGCCGATGCCAAGGTGATTGGCAGCTGTGAAGGCGGCACCAAGGAAATCGTCTACAAGCGCGGATAACCCGTGCTGCAGACATTCACCGACGCACTTGTGGCGAGGGAGCTTGCTCCCGCTGGAGTGCGTAGCGCTCCTTTGGGGCCGCTGCGCAGCCCAGCGGGAGCAAGCTCCCTCGCCACAGGCGCGTCGGTGTTTTTTTATCTGGAATTTAGCCCTTCATCACCTGCGCCAGCAATTCGTAGGAATGAATCCGGTCGGCGTGCTCGTACAGGTCGCAGGTAAAGATCAGTTCGTCGGCGCCGGTCTGCTCGATCAGCACCTCGAGTTTGGCGCGGATCTTCGCCGGGCTGCCGACCATCGCCAAACCGAGGAAACTGCCCACCGCCTCTTTTTCATGGGGCAGCCACAGGCCGTCCATGGTTTTCACCGGTGGGCGCTGCACCAGGCTTTGCCCACGCATCAGCGCGAGAATGCGCTGGTACACCGAGGTCGCCAGGTAGTCGGCTTGTTCATCGGTGTCAGCGGCGACCAGCGGAATGCCGAGCATGACGTAGGGCTTGTCCAGCACGGCCGAAGGCTTGAAGTGATTGCGGTACACGCGAATCGCTTCATGCATCAGGCGTGGTGCGAAATGCGAGGCGAAGGCGTAGGGCAAGCCACGTTCGCCGGCCAGTTGCGCGCTGAACAGGCTCGAACCCAGCAGCCATACCGGAACATTGGTGCCGGTGCCCGGTACCGCGATCACGCGTTGGTCGGGCGTGCGTGGGCCGAGGTAGGCCATCAGCTCGGCCACGTCTTCGGGAAAGTCGTCCGCGCTGCCGGAGCGTTCACGGCGCAGGGCGCGGGCGGTCATCTGGTCGGAGCCGGGCGCGCGGCCCAGGCCCAGATCGATACGGCCGGGGTACAAGCTCTCCAGGGTGCCGAACTGTTCGGCGATCACCAGCGGCGCATGGTTGGGCAGCATCACGCCACCGGAGCCGACGCGGATAGTCGAGGTGCCACCCGCCAGATAGCCGAGCAACACCGACGTGGCCGAGCTGGCGATGCCGTCCATGTTGTGGTGTTCAGCTACCCAGAAACGGTTGTAGCCGAGCTTTTCCACATGCTGGGCAAGGTCCAGGGAATTGTGCAGCGACTGCGCGGCACTGCCATTGGCGCGCACAGGCACCAGGTCGAGCGTCGAGAATTTTACGTCGGACAGTGATTTCATAGCCTGCTTCTCCAAATTGGGGCGCAGGCTTCTTAGACGAACCAAAACCTGCCGCTTCATGTGCATGTACCCAGCAATGAGGGCATATACCCGAGATTCAATAGCAGTCGTGAAATTTCCTACTTAATTGGTAGGTTTTTCCGACAAGGTGAACTTTGCCACGGCGTCTATCCTCAGAAGCTTACTGACGCAAAACCACCGTTCGAGGAGAAAGCTATGAGTATCGTTAAAAAGGCATCCGCGCATTGGGAAGGCGATCTGAAGACCGGCCTGGGCTCCATTTCCACGGAAACTGGCGTGCTGCGCGAAGCGCCTTACGGTTTCAAGGCCCGGTTCGAAGGCGGCAAGGGTACCAACCCTGAAGAATTGATCGGTGCGGCCCACGCCGGCTGTTTCTCCATGGCGTTTTCCATGATCCTCGGCGATGCAGGCCTCAAGGCTGACAGCATCGACACCCAGGCCGAAGTGACCCTCGACCAGGTCGACGGTGGGTTTGCGATTACCGCGGTGCACCTGACTCTGAAAGCCAAGATCCCTGGAGCCAGCCAGGCGCAGTTCGACGAGCTGAGCAAAAAGGCCAAGGAAGGGTGCCCAGTGTCCAAGGTGCTGAACGCAACCATCACCCTGGATGCCACACTGGTTGACTGACGCGCTTTCCATGTGGGAGGGGGCTTGCCCCCGATAGCGGTATATCAGCCACGCAAGCACTGGCTGACTAATCGTCATCGGGAGCAAGCCCCTCCCACATTTAGTTCTGCGTTAAATCAGAACTCGTGTTTCATGGATGTGGTCCTATAGCTTATGCAGCCTTAGCCGCACATCCGTGCGCAATGCATTCAGGGAGCTACACACATGAAACGTTTTGCTTTGGCAATCATCTGCGGTGTATTGGCCACTTCGGCCGTGGCCGCGCCAAAAGATTGCGAAGAGCTCAGAAAGGAAATCGAAGTGAACATCCAGGCCAAGGCGATCCCGTCCTACACCCTGGAAATCATCACTGCCGAAGAAGCCAAGAACCATGACAGCGCCATGATTGTCGGTTCGTGCGAAAACGGCACCAAACGCATCATCTACCAGAAAAACAACGATTGATCAGATGCAGTTCACACTGCGCTCTTCGGCCAGCAACTGACGCGCCGAGTCATACAGGCGGATGTTGGGCGTGAAGGCTAGTGAGCGCCCTTCCAGTACGTAGCGTTGCCCGGCCTGGAAGTGGTCGTACTGCAGGGTCATGAAGCAGGTTCGATACATCATCTGGCTGAGCCCTCCCAACCCACCGCCGGCGGGCACTTCGAAGTCGAAGCGCACCATCAGTTCGTGGGCTCCGGGCGGCATCTGGAAAAAACGCCCATCGTCGAGGTTTTTCCCATCCAGGCGCTGCGCCATGACCAATTTGGCGCCCGGTGTCGGCGTGGTGAAGTCTACCCAGGCCTGCTGCGGGTCCACGGGTGGGACGGGTGTCGATGTGCAAGCGCTGAGCAATAGGGCGGCGACGGGAAACAGAAACGGGCGCATGGCAGGTACTCAACGCAAGAAGGTATTTTGAGTATAAACATGCCATCACGTGGAAAATTCAAATTCATTTCAAGCGCATCGGCCTGGCGGATACACCACTTGGGAGCAGTCGCGGCATGATCAGGCGTTTTCTTGCAGGGCTGATGGTTGTGCTGCTCAGCGGCTGCTCCAGCGTCAGTTATTACAGCCAATTGGCCAGTGGCCAATGGGAGCTGCTGTGTGCGCGGCAACCGGTGGCCGAGGTCATCGCCGATCCGGCCCGGCCTCAAGGGTTGCGCGAGCATCTTGTGCAATCCCAGAAAGCCCGCACTTTCGCCAGTCAACAGTTGCACTTGCCAGACAATCAAAGCTACCGGCTCTACGCCGATATTGGCCGGCCCTATGTGGTGTGGAATGTCTTCGCCACGCAGGAATTTTCTCTGTCTCCTGAAAATCACTGCTTTCCCATCGCCGGGTGCGTCGCCTACCACGGCTATTACAGCCAGGGCGCGGCGCGCGGTGAGGCGGCGTTGCTGCGTCAACAAGGCATGGACGTGTCGATCGGCGGCGTCGAAGCCTATTCCACCTTGGGTTGGTTCAACGACCCGATCATGAATACGATGATGCACTGGGGCGATGAGCGCCTGGCCACGTTGATCTTCCACGAGTTGGCGCATCAGCGTTTCTATCTGAAGGACGACACCGGCTTCAATGAGTCATTTGCTACCTTCGTCGAGCAGGAAGGTACCCGCCAATGGCGAGCCGCCCGTGGCCTGGCGCCCGTCAGCGATGCGGCGTTGCAGCAGCGTGACCAGTTTATCCAGCTGATTCTCGATACCCGCAAACGGTTGGAAAACCTCTACGCCCAGCCGCTGCCCGCCGAGGCGATGCGGGCGGGCAAAGCGGCAGCGTTCGAGCGTTTGCGCAACGACTACCAGCAACTGCGCGACAGCCAATGGGGCGGTGACAAGCGCTATGACGCCTGGATCAACCAGCCGATGAACAACGCCCGGCTGTTGCCTTTCGGACTGTATGACCAATGGGTGCCGGCGTTTGCCGCATTGTTTCGGCAGGAAGGCGGGGATTGGGTCAGGTTCTATCGGGCGGTGCAGGCGTTGGGCGGTTTGGCTGCGCCAGAGCGCAAGGCCCGTTTGCAGCAATTGATGAACGGGCACCAGGAGATGGCCGCCGAGGCGCCTGGATACAAGTGATATTTACGTATCGCACGGCTCTGAGGCGCGGTGATTAAAGTTTCCTGACCTTTACAGTCTCAGGTTTTACTCATGTCCCTGCATCAGAACACCCCAACCTTGACGGCGATCGATCCACGCGGATTGGCTGTGCGCACGGTTGGTTACTACCGGGCGACTGCCCAGGTCGAGCTTGAGGCGCGTATCGGCCGCCAAGTGTTCAACGCTTCGGGTTTCCTCGTGCAGCAGTACGGGCCGCGTCAGTGGATGGCCAGTGACTCGCAGGGGGTGAAAAAAGCCAGTCACGTGACGGCCTGCAGCCTCGGGGGCCAGCCGATCTACATCGACAGCACGGATGCGGGCTGGCGCTTGACGTTGCTGGGTGCCGCAGGTCAGTGGTTGCACAGGTGGGACGGTCGCGGCGCTCACCGTAGGTGCACTTATGACGCTTCGCTGCGGCCCGTGGCAGTGTTCGAGCAGGCGGCCGATGAGTCATCTGAGCGCTGTGTAGAAAGGTTGGAATATGCCGCTAATTCAACGGCTGAGGCGGTGAACAATCGCTGCGGCCGGCTGGTGGTGCATGACGGCGAGTGCCTCAGGACGCGCTTTGAGGCCTATGGGCTGCAGGGGCATGTAGTAAGGCAGGCACAGCGTTTTCTTCGAGAGACTGCAACGGTCAACTGGCCCTTGCAAGCCACACAGCGAGAAGCGTTATTGCAGGATGAAGACTTCGTGACGTCATGGCGTTTCAGTGCGCTGGGGGAAGAGCTTCAGCAGGTAGATGCAAAAAACAATGTGAAAGACAGTCGTTATGGACGCATCGGTGAGCTACTGGAAGTGGGCGTCACCCTGGCGGGCGGTACTCGTCAGGTCATCGCGGCTGGGGCTGGCTACAACGCCAGTGGCCAAGTGATCACCCAACGCGCTGGCAACGGCGTGGTAAGCAAGTGGAGCTACGACGCACGCAGTCAGCGGCTGGAGCGACTATTGACCTATCGCAGCGGGGCAAAGAAAGAACGATTGCAGGATTTGACGTACAGCTACGACCACGTCGGCAACGTAATCAAGATTGTCGACGCAGCCCAACCCATCCAGTGGTCGAGCAACGCCCAGGTCATAGCGGTCAGCCGCTATGCCTATGACACGTTCTATCAGTTGGTCCAGGCCAGGGGGCGGGAGAATGCGCACAACAGCGCTGGACCGGGACTGCCCACGCGGGCCACTTTCGGCGCGGCAAACGATAGCCAATGGCGCAACTACACCCGCACCTATACCTATGACGCCGATGGCAACCTGCAAAAGCTGCAGCACGTGCCTAGCAGTGGCAGCGGCTACACGCGGACGATGAAGGTAGCGACGGTGGGCAACCAAAGTCTGCCGAGTACAGGCCCATTGATCGAGTCGCCCGGATTGGGCAAGGGTTTTGACCTCAATGGTAACCAGCAGCAACTTGAGCGTGGGCAGACCCTGAACTGGGATGTGTCCAACCGATTGGCCAGTGTTGTGTTGGTGGCCCGTGAGGATGGGGCTAACGATCAAGAGCTGTACGGCTATGATGCCGCCGGTCGGCGGGTGATAAAACACTGCATATCCCGGGCGCGTGCGCTCACTCATCGTGCGCAGGTGTGCTATCTGCCGGGGCTGGAAGTACGGCGCGACAGTGCCAGTGGCCAATGGCTGAATGTCTTGAATATTGAAGTCGGCCGCTACAGCGTGCGGATACTTCAATGGGAAAAGGGTCGCCCTGCTGAACTTGCGAACCATTCCATTCGTTGCAACCTGTCGGATCACTTGGGCAGCAGCACCCTGGAGCTGGATGAAAAGGCCCTGTTGATCAGTCAGGAAAGTTACTACCCATTTGGCGGCACTGCAGGGTGGGCGGCGAGAAGCGCCGTTCAGGCCAGCTACAAGACTCGCCGCTACAGTGGCAAGGAACTTGATGCGACAGGGCTTTATTACTACGGGTTGCGTTACTACGCGCCCTGGTTGCAGCGTTGGATCAGCCCGGATCCGGCAGGCACGATTGACGGGCTGAATCGATACCGGATGGTGCACAACAACCCGATGAACAGGGTTGATCGCCAAGGGATGATTACCTCCTTGCCCACCGACTGGAGTTCGGCAGGTCGAGGCAGGTTGCCAAGCCTTGGGCACAACGTGGCCCAGGGCGCTGCACAAGGCGTGGTACTGGGCGGGGTTGCTGCGCTAGGGGCCAAGCTGACGGGCGTTGTGGGCGCCTCGGTCGCCTTTGGCGCGTTCGTCGCCGGTGGCGTAGGTTTAGCCGCGGTACGCAACGTTTCGGATGAAATCCGTCATTCATTGTGGGTAGGGTCACCCAGTTATCACAAGCTCGTCGCGGGTGCGGAGTCGGCTTCTGCGCTGTTGAATGCAGCGTATGCGGCGATCGATGATCCCGCTAACGTAACTGAACTAAATCAGCTGAATGCGCGGTTTTTCGGGGCAAGGCAAGGCGCGAGCAACCTGCAGGAAACGATGTCTGCGGTGAGTTACTACCATGACAACTTTCACAGAATAAGTGTCATGGAGCACCATGAAGGCAGGACCACCGTTGAGGCGATTTCAGCCAGAGGCACATTGGAGTCCGGCACGCTGACGATGCCAGGCTTAAAACGACTGATGTATTTTCAGCGCAATTTTCTGGAGCGGTCTTCTACAGAGGAAATCGCTCATACATTCATTCATGGTCACTCACAGCGCGCTCGCTACCCACGATGAAGGCGGTAGTTCGGCCACCGAGGAGACGTTGTCGTCCTACTTGGACCGACTACGCAGTGAGAGGATTTCACTGGCCACCAGTGCGGAGGCCAACACCCATTATTTTTCTTTGTTGGCCGCCTTGCACCTCAATAAAGCCGACTATCTGCGCAGGAAAAACAGGCTGACCAGTGGAATATCCGCTCACCGTGCAAGCGCACCGGCGGCAAGTGCTCCGGTGCGCAGACGCAGGCCTTGAAAGACAACGTGGCCTGTTAACGGTGGCGCATGAACGCCTGGTGCAACTCGGCCACTGTTTCAAAGTGCCAGGTGGGCGCCTCGGCATGCAGCTCTTCAAAGCTGCCAAACCCATACCCTACCGCCGCCGAGTCCAGCCCATTGCTGCGCGCGCCGATCAGGTCGTGCTTGCGATCACCGATCATCAAGGTGGTGGACGGGTCCAGCCCCTCTTCGCGCACCAGGTGGGCGATCAGCTCGACTTTGTTGGTGCGTGTGCCATCCAGCTCGCTGCCGTAAATCACCTTGAAGTGCCTGGCGAAGTCGAAATGCCGCGCGATCTCGCGGGCGAACTCCCACGGCTTGGAAGTGGCCACATACAGCTGGCGGCCCTGGCTGTTCAGCTCTTCCAGCAAGGGCATCACCCCGTCGAACACCTGGTTTTCATACAGCCCGGTCACCTTGAAGCGCTCGCGATAGAAATTCACCGCCTCCCACGCCTTGGCCTCGTCGAAGCGATAGAGCTGCATGAACGCTTGCAGCAACGGCGGGCCGATGAAGTGTTCGAGTTTGGTCAGGTCCGGCTCATCGATGCCCAGTTTGCCCAGGGCGTACTGGATCGAACGGGTGATGCCCTCGCGCGGGTCGGTGAGGGTGCCATCGAGGTCAAACAGGACGGTGGGGTGGTGCAAGGTCATTGGTCGAATCCTTGCGCGATGTGCAGGTCTTTGAGCTTCACGTAGTTCGCCGCGCTGTAGGTGAAAAAGGCACGCTCCTTGTCGGTGAGCGGGCGGACCTGTTTAACCGGGCTGCCAACGTACAAAAAGCCGCTGGCGAGTGTCTTGCCCGGCGGCACCAGGCTGCCGGCCCCAATGATCACGTCATCCTCCACCACGGCGCCGTCCATCACGATGCTGCCCATGCCGATCAGAATGCGGCTGCCCACGGTGCAGCCATGCAACATGACTTTATGAGCGATGGTCACGTCGTCACCGATCAGCAGCGGAAAACCGTCCGGGTTGAACGGGCCGGCGTGGGTAATGTGCAGCACACAGCCGTCTTGCACGCTGGTGCGTGCGCCGATGCGGATGCGGTGCATGTCGCCGCGAATCACCGTCAAGGGCCAGACTGAGCTGTCGGCGCCGATTTCGACATCGCCGATCACCACCGCCGAAATATCGACAAAAGCCCCGGAGCCCAGGGTGGGCGTGTGGTTCTGATAGGTGCGAAGGGTCACGATAGCCTCTCTCTGTTGTACTGATAGCTGCGGTGGGTGTTGATTGTAATTAAGATGGCCCCATCTTTGTCTTATCAGTTTCTTCAGCCAAGGTGCCCACCGTGAGCGCGAACAATCCTCTTCTGCAGCCCTACGACCTGCCGCCGTTCTCGGCGATCCGTGCCGAGCATGTCCAGCCGGCCATCGAACAGATCCTTGCCGATAACCGTGCGGCTATCGCAGACATCCTGCAAAGTCAGGGAAAAAATCCGACATGGGCGGGCCTGATTCTGGCCATGGACGAGCTGAACGACCGCCTGGGCGCCGCCTGGAGCCCGGTCAGCCACCTCAACGCCGTGTGCAACAGTGCCGAGCTGCGCGAAGCCTATGAGGCGTGCCTGCCGGCATTGAGCGCCTATTCCACCGAGATGGGGCAGAACCGTGAACTGTTCCAGGCTTTCGAAGCCCTGGCCAACAGCCCCGAGGCCGCCGGTTTCGACGTGGCGCAGAAAACCATCCTCGAACACTCGCTGCGCGACTTCCGCCTGTCGGGTATTGATTTGCCGCCAGCGCAGCAAAAGCGCTACGCCGAGGTGCAAAGCAAGCTTTCGGAGCTGGGCAGCAAATTCTCCAACCAGTTGCTGGACGCCACCCAGGCCTGGACCAGGCACGTCACCGACGAAGCCACCCTTGCCGGCCTGACCGATTCGGCCAAGGCGCAAATGGCTGCGGCCGCCCAGGCCAAAGGGCTTGATGGCTGGCTGATCACCCTGGAATTTCCGAGCTACTACGCGGTAATGACCTACGCCCAGGACCGCGCCCTGCGTGAAGAGGTCTACGCGGCCTACTGCACCCGCGCGTCGGACCAGGGCCCGAATGCCGGCCAGAACGACAACGGCCCGGTGATGGAGCAGATCCTCGACCTGCGCCAGGAACTGGCACAGCTGCTGGGCTACGCCTCGTTCGCCGAACTGAGCCTGGCCACCAAAATGGCCGAGTCCAGCGACCAGGTGCTGAGTTTCCTGCGCGACCTGGCCCAGCGCAGTAAACCGTTCGCGACGCAGGACCTGCAACAGCTCAAGGCCTACGCCGCCGAACAAGGTTGCCCCGACCTGCAAAGCTGGGACAGCGGTTTCTATGGCGAAAAACTGCGCGAGCAGCGCTACAGCGTGTCCCAGGAAGCGCTGCGCGCCTACTTCCCGATCGACAAGGTACTGGGCGGCCTGTTTGCCATCGTGCAGCGCCTGTACGGCATCGAAATCGCCGAGCAGAAAGGCTTCGACGCCTGGCACCCGGATGTACGCCTGTTCGAGATCAAGGAAAACGGCCAGCATGTCGGCCGCTTCTTCTTTGACCTGTATGCCCGCGCCAACAAGCGCGGCGGTGCCTGGATGGACGGCGCCCGCGACCGTCGCCGCACCCTCGACGGTGTGCTGCAGAGCCCGGTGGCCAACCTGGTGTGCAACTTCACCCCGGCCGACAGTGGCAAGCCTGCCCTGCTGACCCACGATGAAGTGACCACCCTGTTCCACGAGTTCGGCCATGGCCTGCACCACCTGCTGACCCGCGTCGAACATGCCGGCGTGTCCGGTATCAACGGCGTGGCCTGGGATGCGGTGGAGTTGCCGAGCCAGTTCATGGAAAACTGGTGCTGGGAGCCTGAAGGCCTGGCGCTGATTTCCGGCCACTACGAAACCGGTGAGCCGCTGCCGCAGGACCTGCTGGAAAAAATGCTCGCGGCGAAAAATTTCCAGTCCGGCCTGATGATGGTGCGCCAGCTGGAATTCTCGCTGTTCGACTTCGAATTGCACGCCACCCACGGCGACGGTCGCAGTGTGGCGCAGGTGCTTGAAGGCGTGCGCGATGAGGTTTCGGTAATGCGCCCACCGGCCTACAACCGCTTCCCTAACAGCTTCGCGCACATCTTCGCTGGCGGTTATGCCGCGGGTTATTACAGCTACAAATGGGCCGAAGTGCTGTCGGCGGATGCCTTCTCCAAGTTCGAAGAAGACGGCGTGCTCAATGCCCAGACTGGCCGTGCCTTCCGTGAAGCGATCCTTGCGCGGGGCGGCTCCCAGGAACCGATGGTGTTGTTCGTAGACTTCCGCGGACGTGCACCGTCGATTGACGCACTCTTGCGCCACAGTGGCCTGAGTGAGGACGCAGCAGCATGAGTGAAGGGCCTGTGATTACCAAAAAGCAATTTATCGCCGGGGCGGTCTGCCCGGCGTGCAGCGAGCCGGACAAGCTCAAGATGTGGACCGAAGACAGCGTACCGCACCGCGAATGTGTGGCCTGTGGTTATACCGATACGCTCAATGACCAGGGGCTGTCGGTACCCAAGGAGTTGGGCACGCGGGTCAATACCTCGGCACTGAAAGCGCCGGCGGACCCGAAGGTGCAAGCGGTGCAGTTCTTCCCCAATCCCAAGCTCAAGAAAGAGTGAGTGGCTGCGGGAGCGAGTACGCTCGCTCCCGCCGTTGCGTTCACTTGGCGTCCTTGACCGTTGTACTGATCCAGCTCTTCATCGAGCACAGCGCAAACGCGCTGGTGCTGCACTCACCGTTCGCCAGGGCGGTACGCAACTTGTCGACATCGGCCCGCATCATGTAACGAACGCCATCCTTGAAGCCGCTGCTGGTGCCAAAACCGCCCAGAGTCATTTCGTTCAGCGCCTCTTCCTTGCTCCATCCCTGGATCACCACGCGATACATCGCGGCCATCAGCCCCGTGCGGTCAGAGCCGTGCTTGCAGTGCATCAACACCGGGCCGCTGGCCTGCGCCTGTTGAATCGCTCGCAGTGCCGCCAGCACGTCGGAATCTTCGACATGGTTGGTGCGATAAGTGATCTGCACCTCTTTGATACCCGATGACTTCAGCCAGGGCGAATCAGACTCCGGCAAAAAGTTGATCACCGTACCAATCTTCAATTTCTCCAGCACCGGCACGGCGCCAGCGTCAGGCAAAGCGCTGCGGTAGAGCGTAGGCGTCATTTGGTGCAGGTTGTATTGGTCGCCCACCGGCTGGGCCCACTCAGGCGAGCGAATGGAGGAGACCTCCTCCGCGTCGGCATTAACGCCTGTGAACAGGGCCATCAATGCCAAGCCGAGGGCTGGCAGCAATCGAATCTTTAACATGGGGGGCGTACCGACCAAGGCAGTGTTGATGGTGCACAGAGTCGTCCGTACGGGGTGAATGAGGTGTGAGGTGCTCGTCAAAGAATCGTGAACCCTGAAGGCTGATCCGGTGTTTTTGTCACTGGGCCAGTCTTCTCAATGCTTAGCCTGCTATCATTTGTAACTATTGTTTGCCAGAGTGATCTATCTTTTGGATCCCATTCTCTGGGCAACTCTTCACGCTGCTCCCAGAAGCGGCTGATCAATCCGTGACCACATGATGAGGTGCACCCATGTCTGATCAAGATCAAGACAACCCCCGGCGTGACTTTCTGCGCAAATCCTTGACCTTGATCCCGGTGGTCACGGTTGCCAGCACCGGCCTTGGCGGTTCGATGCTGATGGCGACACCCGAGCCCGCCCAGGCGGCGCCAACCAAGCCTGCGGTCAGTGACAAGGCGTATGAGCCAACCTACTTCACCGCCGAGGAATGGGCGTTCATCAACGCCGCCGTCGAGCGTTTGATCCCCGCCGATGCCCAAGGCCCAGGTGCCCTGGAAGCCGGCGCTGCGGAGTACATCGACCGTCAAATGAACACGCCGTACGCCAGTGGCGCACTGTGGTTCATGCAAGGCCCCTTCAACACCGATGCCGCGCCGGAAATGGGCTGGCAAAGCAAATTGGTGCCCAAAGAGATCTATCGCCTGGGTATCGCCGCGACGGATGCGTGGTCGAAGGCGTTCAACGGTAAGGCTTTTGCTGCGCAAGACAGCGCTACCCGAGACGATATGTTGCGTCGCCTGGAGGCGGGTGGCAGTGAAGTGAGCGCTCATTTCGAGGCGGTGCCGGCCAAGATGTTCTTCAACCTGTTGCTGCAGAACACCAAGGAAGGCTTTTTCTGCGACCCGATCCACGGCGGCAATAAGGGCATGGTCGGCTGGACCATGATCGGTTTTCCCGGCGCCCGCGCCGATTTCATGGACTGGGTGGAGCGCAACGAGCAATACCCCTTCCCGGCTGTTTCCATTCGCGGCGAGAGGGCATAACCCGTGGCGACCATCATGAAGAAAGTGGACGCGGTGATCGTGGGCTTCGGCTGGACCGGCGCGATCATGGCCAAGGAACTGACCGAAGCCGGCCTCAACGTGGTCGCGCTGGAACGCGGCCCGATGCAGGACACCTACCCGGACGGTAACTATCCCCAGGTCATCGACGAATTGACCTACAGCGTGCGTAAAAAACTTTTCCAGGACATCTCCAAGGAGACGGTGACCATTCGCCATAGCGTGAATGACGTCGCCCTGCCCAACCGTCAGCTCGGTGCCTTCTTGCCGGGTAATGGTGTCGGCGGTGCCGGCCTGCACTGGTCGGGCGTGCATTTTCGTGTCGATCCCATCGAGCTGCGCATGCGCAGCCACTATGAAGAACGCTACGGGAAGAATTTCATTCCCAAGGACATGACCATCCAGGACTTCGGGGTCAGTTACGAAGAGCTAGAGCCGTTTTTCGACTACGCGGAAAAAGTCTTTGGCACCTCCGGCCAGGCCTGGACCGTCAAAGGCCAGTTGGTGGGGGAAGGTCGTGGCGGTAACCCCTACGCACCGGATCGCTCGAACCCGTTCCCGCTGGAGTCGCAGAAAAACACCGTCTCCGCGCAGCTGTTTCAGAAAGCGGCGGCTGACGTGGGTTACAAACCCTACAACCTGCCGTCCGCCAATACCTCAGGGCCCTACACCAACCCTTATGGTGCGCAGATGGGCCCGTGCAACTTCTGCGGCTTTTGCAGTGGCTACGTGTGCTACATGTACTCCAAGGCGTCGCCGAACGTGAACATCCTGCCGGCGTTGCGCCAGGTGCCGAATTTCGAGCTGCGGCCCAATTCCCACGTACTCAAGGTCAACCTGGACAGCACCCAGAAGAAAGCCACCGGTGTGACCTATGTCGACGGCCAGGGCCGCGAGTGCGAGCAACCGGCCGACCTGGTGATCCTCGGCGCGTTCCAGTTCCACAACGTGCGCCTGATGCTGCTGTCGGGCATCGGCAAGCCTTACGACCCGATTACCAACGAAGGTGTGGTGGGCCGCAACTTTGCCTACCAGAACATGGGCACGATCAAGGTGTTTTTCGACAAGGACACCCACACCAACAACTTTATCGGCGCTGGCGGCAATGGCGTGGCCATCGACGACTTCAACGCCGACAACTTCGACCACGGCCCCCACGGCTTCGTGGGGGGCTCGCCGATGTGGATCAACCAGGCGGGCAGCCGGCCGATTGCCGGCACCTCCAACCCACCGGGCACGCCGGCCTGGGGCAGCGCGTGGAAGCGCGCCACTGCCGATTACTACACCCACCAGGTGTCGATGGACGCCCACGGCGCCCATCAGTCCTACCGGGGCAATTACCTGGATCTGGACCCGGTTTACCGCGATGCCTACGGCCTGCCGCTATTGCGAATGACCTTCGACTGGCAGGAAAACGACATCAAGATGAACCGCTTCATGATGGACAAAATGGGCAAGGTCGCCCAGGCCATGAACCCCAAGGCGATTGCGGTACTGGGTAAAAAAGTCGGTGAGCATTTCAATACCGCGGCGTACCAGACCACCCACCTCAACGGTGGCGCGATCATGGGCACCGACCCGAAAACCAGCGCGCTGAACCGCTACCTGCAGAGCTGGGATGTGCACAACGTGTTCGTCCCGGGGGCGTCCGCTTTCCCACAGGGTTTGGGTTACAACCCTACCGGGCTGGTGGCGGCGCTGACCTATTGGTCGGCCCGTGCGATCCGCGAGCAGTACCTGAAAAACCCCGGCCCGCTGGTTCAGGCATAAGGAGCGATGACCATGAAAGCACTCGTTATCGCCTCTCTGGCGCTGTTCAGCAGTTGCTCGGTAAGCGCGGCTGAAGCTGAGCTGATCAAGCAAGGTGAATACCTGGCCCGCGCCGGTGACTGTGTGGCCTGCCATACCGCCAAGGGCGGCAAGCCATTCGCCGGCGGCCTGCCGATGGAAACCCCCATCGGCGTGATTTATTCCACCAATATCACGCCGGACAAGACCGGCCTTGGCGACTACAGCTTCGAAGACTTCGACAAGGCCGTGCGCCATGGCGTCGCCAAGAACGGTAGTACGCTTTACCCGGCGATGCCCTACCCGTCTTACGCGCGAGTCAGCGACAGCGACATGCAGGCGCTGTATGCCTATTTCATGAAAGGCGTCGAGCCGGTGGCCCAGGAGAACAAAGACAGTGATATTCCCTGGCCGTTAAGCATGCGCTGGCCCCTGGCGGCGTGGCGCTGGATGTTTGCGCCGGCTGTTGAAGAGCATCAAGTACAAGCCGCCGCCGACCCCGTGGTCAGCCGTGGCGCTTATCTGGTGGAAGGCCTCGGCCATTGTGGTGCGTGCCACACGCCGCGCGCCCTGACCATGCAGGAAAAGGCCCTGAGCGCCACTGACGGCGATGCGTTCCTGTCCGGCAGCGCGCCGTTGGAAGGCTGGATTGCGAAAAGCCTGCGCGGCGATCACAAGGACGGCCTCGGCAGTTGGAGCGAAGAGCAGTTGGTGCAATTTCTCAAGACCGGGCGCAGTGATCGCAGCGCGGTGTTTGGCGGCATGAGCGATGTGGTGGTGCATAGCATGCAATACATGTCGCAAGACGACCTCACCGCTATCGCCCGCTACCTCAAAAGCCTGCCGGCGGTGGACCCCAAGGACCAGCCGCACCAGTACGACAAGCAAGTGGCCCAGGCGCTGTGGAAGGGTGATGACAGCAAGCCGGGCGCCTCGGTGTACATCGACAACTGCGCGGCCTGCCACCGCACCGATGGGCACGGCTACACCCGCGTGTTCCCGGCACTGGCGGGCAACCCGGTGCTGCAGACGGCGGATGCCACGTCGATGATCAACATCGTGTTGAACGGTGGCACCTTGCCGGCAACCCACGCCGCTCCGTCGACCTTCACCATGCCGGCATTTGCCTGGCGCTTGTCGGACCAGGAGGTGGCGGACGTGGTCAGCTTCATCCGCGGCAGCTGGGGCAACCAGGGCGCGCCCGTGAGTGCCAGTGATGTGGCCGAGCTGCGCAAGAGTGACATGCGCACCACCTCGGGTGACGATTTGGGGCAGGTCACGCAAAAGCGCTGACTGCCAAACGGCACTGGTCATAAACCTCGCGCCTCGATACTGTATATAAAAACAGTATCGAGGCGTTTTCATGACCACCGCACTGCCACCCCGTGGCCGGGGCACGGCCACCAACCTGCATAACCGTTTCGCGCCTACCGTCAGCGTGGCTGAAGACGACGGCTGGTTTCAGGAAGTACCGCCCACCCAGGGCACCGAAGTGCGTATCGAAACGGCCAAGACCATCATCACCCGCAATAACTCGCCGGACTTGCCCTTTGATCGCTCGATCAACCCGTATCGTGGCTGCGAGCATGGCTGCATCTACTGCTATGCGCGGCCCAGCCACGCCTATTGGGACATGTCGCCGGGGCTGGATTTCGAAACCAGGCTGATCGCCAAGAGCAACGCCGCCGACGTGCTGGAGCAACAGCTGTCCAAGCCAGGGTACGTGTGCGCGCCGATCAACCTGGGCTCCAACACCGACCCGTACCAGCCCATCGAGCGTGAATACAGGATCACCCGGCAAACCCTTGAAGTGCTGCTGCGCTATCGGCACCCGGTGACCATCATCACCAAGGGTTCCTTGATTCTGCGCGACCTGGACCTGCTCGCCGAGCTGGCCAGCCAGCGCCTCGTGGCCGTGATGATCAGCCTCACCAGCCTGGACGATGAGCTCAAGCGCATCCTGGAGCCGCGCACGGCAGCGCCCAAGGCGCGGTTGCGGGCGATCCGCGTGATGCGCGAAGCGGGCATCCCGGTCGGCGTGCTGTGCTCGCCGATGATCCCGATGATTAACGACAGCGAACTGGAAAGCCTGCTCGCCGAGGCTCATGCCGCAGGTGCGCAGAGTGCCGCCTACATGATGCTGCGCCTGCCGCTCGAGGTGGCGCCACTGTTCGAGGAGTGGCTGGCGGCGCATTACCCGCAGCGCGCGGCGCATGTGATGAGCCTGGTGCGTCAGGTGCGCGGTGGTGCGGTGTACGACAGCCGTTTCGGCGTACGCATGCGCGGCGAAGGGCCGTTTGCCGATTTGCTGGCGCAACGGTTCAGCAAGGCGATCAAGCGTCTGGGGCTCAACCGCCGTGAAGGCTTCGATCTGGATTGCACGGCGTTTTGTCCACCGGGCAGGCAGATGGCATTGTTGTAGACTACAGAGGATAAATGCGAAATCCCTGTAGGAATGGTCGCGTTTTGACATCACTGAAACCCGCGATCTAGAGCGGTTCATTCAGTTTGAGTTAAGTTTCGATGGGTACCTTGTTCCACGAGTGACTGATGAGTCGGCGCCCTGGCCGGTGGAGATTTCCAACTATTGCACTACCCAGGCGTCGAACTGACCTGAACACTTCCCCTGCATTGATCAAGAGGATGAATCATGAGTGACAAGGATAAACAGCCGTTGGCTGCGTCGGCTTCAGCCCCTCAGGTGGCGGAAACCGCCGATGCAGCGCTGCAGCACATCGTAGACGGCTTTTTGCATTTCCATCACGACGTCTTCCCCCAGCAGGAAGAGCTTTTCAAGAAACTGGCCACGGCCCAGAGCCCGCGTGCGATGTTCATCACCTGCGCCGACTCGCGCATCGTGCCTGAGCTGATCACCCAAAGTTCGCCCGGGGATCTGTTCGTGACCCGTAACGTGGGGAACGTGGTACCGCCCTATGGCCAGATGAACGGCGGTGTGTCCACGGCAATCGAGTACGCGGTACTGGCGCTGGGCGTGCAGCACATCATCGTGTGCGGGCATTCCGACTGCGGCGCCATGCGTGCGGTCCTCAATCCCGACAGCCTCGAGAAGATGCCAACGGTCAAGGCCTGGTTGCGTCATGCCGAGGTGGCCAAGACCATGGTCCACGACAACTGCGACTGCGCCACTGAAGGCGAGAGCATGAAGGTGCTGACCGAAGAAAACGTCATCGCCCAGTTGCAGCATTTGCGCACCCACCCTTCCGTGGCTTCGCGCATGGCCAACGGCCAATTGTTTATCCACGGCTGGATCTACAACATCGAAACCAGCGAGATCCGCGCCTACGACGCGGACCAGTCGGCGTTCCGACCGTTGGGCGGTGAAGGTCCGATTCCATCCGCGACGCCTAAAGCGCGCTTCTAAACACACTTCCCTGCCGGGTAAAGCGGTGGCTGCCATGGACGCAGCCAGGCTTTACCGCGCCCGGCGAATGCCTCGGGAGAGTCATTATGCGTGCTGCTCAATTGAAAGCTGTTTTGCCGCGGGAGCTGCTCGCCTCCGTGGTGGTATTTCTGGTGGCCCTGCCCTTGTGCATGGGCATCGCGATTGCGTCCGGCATGCCGCCGGCCAAGGGCTTGATCACCGGCATCATCGGGGGGCTGGTGGTGGGCTGGTTGGCGGGTTCTCCGCTGCAAGTCAGTGGCCCTGCCGCGGGGTTGGCGGTGTTGGTGTTCGAGCTGGTGCGCCAGCACGGCATGCTGATGCTGGGGCCTATCCTGTTGTTGGCGGGTTTCCTGCAATTGGTGGCCGGGCGCCTGCGCCTGGGCTGCTGGTTCCGTGTGACGGCGCCGGCGGTGGTATACGGCATGCTGGCGGGTATCGGCGTATTGATTGTGTTGTCGCAGGTGCATGTGATGCTCGACGGTGCGCCCAAACCTTCGGGGCTGGATAACCTCGCGGGCTTCCCGGCGGCCTTGATCGAAGCGATTCCCACCCTGGGCGACGGGCTCGGCTGGCAGGCGGGTTTGCTTGGCTTGTCGACGATGTTGGTGATGTACCTGTGGGATAAATTGCGCCCGCAAAAACTACGCTTCGTGCCTGGCGCTCTGCTGGGCGTAGGCCTGGCGACAGTGACCAGCCTGGTGCTGGCGTTGCAGGTCAAACGTGTGGAAGTGCCGGAAAACCTCTCCGATGCCATCGATTGGCTGCGCCCCAGCGACCTGCTCAACCTGGCTGACCCACAGCTGCTGATCGCCGCATTCGCCGTCGCGTTCATCGCCAGCGCTGAAACGCTGCTGTCCGCCGCAGCGGTTGACCGCATGCACAGCGGGCAGCGTTCGGATTTCGACAAGGAACTGTCCGCTCAAGGCGTGGGCAACATGCTGTGCGGGTTGGTGGGTGCGTTGCCGATGACCGGCGTGATTGTGCGCAGTTCGGCCAACGTCCAGGCAGGCGCTACCACGCGCTTGTCAGCGATGTTCCATGGCCTGTGGCTGCTGGGCTTCGTGCTGCTGCTGTCGAGTGTGCTGCAGAGCATTCCGGTGGCGAGTTTGGCGGGCGTGCTGGTGTATACCGGGATCAAGCTGGTGGACGTGAAGGCGTTCAAGGCCTTGGGACGTTATGGCCGGATGCCGATGTTCACTTACGCGGCCACCGCGCTGGCGATCATCTTTACCGACCTGCTGACCGGTGTGCTGGTGGGCTTCGGGTTGACTCTGGTCAAGCTGGCCTTCAAGGCATCACGGCTGAAAGTGAGCCTGATCGATTTGCCTCAGGACGGCGAGATGGAGTTGCGGCTGATCGGTGCGGCGACGTTCCTGAAGGTGCCGGCGTTGACCCAGGTGCTGTCGTCGGTACCGGCGGGAACCACCGTGCATGTGCCGCTCAACAACCTCAGCTATATCGACCATTCCTGCCTGGAGTTGCTGGAGGAATGGGGGCGGGCCAACGCGGCCAAGGGATCGAGCCTGGTGATTGAGGCGCGTGGGTTGAAGCGGCGGTTGGAAGGTCGGGTGCGAACGACGGTGGGGATCGGTTCGGCTCCCTCGGTTGGCTGACGGAACCGGATAAAAATGTGGGAGGGGGCAAGCCCCCTCCCACATTGGTTCTACGTTTGATTCGAGATTTAAACGGGCTGATCCAGCGCCAGTTCAACCCCGAGCTGGCGCGACAGGCACGGCCAGCGCTTCCACGCGGCTTCCGTCTCCGGGCTTTTGAGCTGTTCGCGATAGGTCTCGACCGACTCCAGCGCAAAGCTCTCCTCGTTAAGCATCTCATCCACCGCCAGATGCACCGCTTCGTCCAACTGGTTGGCGAAATCCTCACCGATCAGTTGATGGGCGATCAGGTTGGCGACGGTGGTATCCGCCGGAATCAGCGGCTGGCCGAAATGCTTGATGTACAGATCGTTGACCTCCTCAACCAGACGATGAGCCAGGTAGGCCTCGTCCAGCAGGCCATCCAGGCCTTCATGGCCTGCCAGAATCGCTGGCGGCTGCAGGAAGAAATGTTCGGCAATCTTCAGCACTGGCTTGATCTGGCTTTCGATCCCGGCTTCGCGAGCCACGTCGTTGGCGGCTTCGAGCAAATCCGGGACGAGGTCAATGTAGGCGGTGACAAAGCGGGTCATGACAATGTTGCGATCACCGTCAGCCAGGGAGATGGCCGAATGCAGGTGCGGCAATTGTTTTTCCAGTTGCTGGGCAAGCTGGCCCGTCGTGGCTTCGTGTTGATGGGCACGGGAAATCTGCTCGCGCAATGCGGCGGTGTTCATGAAGGCTCCAGTCATGCAGGCGTAGGAAAAGGGAGAAGATAAGGTAGCTCGTTTATACGAGCGCCTAAGACGCATTTGTCATAATTATTTCATGGTTATGCGGACACGTTATATCGGATTGCCATCGTTCATCGGATAAACGTTTACGCTGCCCATTTTATTGGCTCCGTCCGTCTGTTTCCACTCATTTGCCCCTACACATTGCGGGGGCGCTACGGCTGTCTATACTCGGATTTGTACGCAATTAGCTGATGACGCCCAACTGCATGACGCAGGCAAGGCTTGGCGGTTGTAAGCAGTATGGAAGCCGCTCCCTTCGCCGCAGGTGCAAACCGGCGGGATAACAAGAAACATAAAGGGGAACCCGCAATGACGCGACATCCACACGTTTGGATGGGCTTACTGTTGTGGTCAGTATTCGGCCAGGCCCACGCGGCCTGGACAACGAATATGGCGCCAGGGGCTACTGAAGTCAGCCACGCCGTGTTTGACCTGCACATGACCATTTTCTGGATCTGTGTGGTGATCGGCATCGTCGTGTTTGGCGCGATGTTCTGGTCGATGATCCTGCACCGCCGATCCACCGGCCAGGTGGCGGCCAAGTTCCATGAAAGCACCACGGTGGAAATTCTCTGGACCGTCGTGCCATTGCTGATCCTGGTGGCCATGGCCATCCCGGCGACCAAGACGCTGATCAACATCTACGACAGCAGTGAGTCGGATATCGATATCCAGGTCACCGGCTATCAGTGGAAGTGGCACTACAAATACCTGGGCCAGGACGTGGAGTTCTTCAGCAACCTGGCCACCCCCGCCGAGCAAATCCATAACCAGGCCACCAAGGGCGAGCACTATCTGCTGGAGGTCGACCAGCCGCTGGTGCTGCCGGTGGGCGCGAAGGTGCGCTTCCTGGTGACCGCCGCTGACGTGATCCACTCCTGGTGGGTGCCGGCCTTCGCGGTCAAGCGCGACGCCATTCCCGGTTTCGTCAACGAGGCCTGGACCCGTATCGAGAAACCCGGCCTCTATCGCGGCCAGTGCGCCGAGCTGTGCGGCAAGGACCACGGTTTCATGCCCATCGTGGTCGAGGTCAAGTCCAGGGCCGACTACGACACCTGGCTCGGCGAGCGCAAGCAAGAGGCGGCCAAGCTCAAGGAGCTGACCTCCAAGGAATGGACGCTGGACGAACTGGTGGCCCGCGGCGACAAGGTCTATCACACCACCTGTGTGGCCTGTCACCAGGCGGAAGGCCAGGGCCTGCCGCCGATGTTCCCGGCGCTCAAGGGCTCGAAGATCGCCACCGGCCCTGCCGCCGACCACCTGAGCCTGGTGTATCACGGCAAGCCGGGTACCGCGATGGCCGCGTTCGGCAAACAACTCTCGGAGGTCGATATCGCCGCTGTCGTGACCTACGAACGCAATGCCTGGGGCAACAACAAAGGCGACATGGTCACGCCCAAAGACGTGCTGGCCATCAAACAGGCAGAAAGCAAATGACAGCCATCCTTGCCTGCGTCCAGACCCGCCCCGCCCACTCGTTTGTAGGAGAACGGTCATGAGCACTGTGATCGATGACCATGGCCACGCCGACCACGCCCACGGCCCCGCGAAAGGCTTGATGCGCTGGGTGTTGACCACCAACCATAAAGACATCGGCACGATGTACCTGTGGTTTGCCTTCACCATGTTTCTGCTGGGCGGTTCGTTCGCCATGGTGATTCGCGCCGAACTGTTCCAGCCCGGCCTGCAGATCGTGCAGCCGGCATTCTTCAACCAGATGACCACCATGCATGGCCTGATCATGGTGTTCGGTGCGGTGATGCCGGCCTTTGTCGGCCTGGCCAACTGGATGATCCCGCTGATGATCGGCGCGCCGGACATGGCTCTGCCGCGTATGAACAACTTCAGTTTCTGGCTGCTGCCGGCGGCGTTCCTGCTGCTGGTCTCGACCCTGTTCACGCCGGGTGGCGGGCCGAATTTCGGCTGGACGTTCTATGCCCCGCTCTCCACCACCTATGCGCCGGAAAGCGTGACCTTCTTCATCTTTGCCATCCACCTGATGGGTATCAGTTCGATCATGGGCGCAATCAACGTGGTCGCGACCATCCTCAACTTGCGCGCACCGGGCATGACCCTGATGAAAATGCCGCTGTTCGTGTGGACCTGGCTGATCACCGCGTTCCTGCTGATCGCGGTGATGCCGGTGCTGGCCGGTTGCGTGACCATGATGCTGATGGATATCCACTTCGGCACCAGCTTTTTCAGCGCGTCGGGCGGGGGCGATCCGGTGTTGTTCCAGCACGTATTCTGGTTCTTTGGCCACCCTGAGGTGTACATCATGATCCTGCCGGCGTTCGGCGCGGTCAGCTCGATCATCCCGACCTTTTCGCGCAAGCCGTTGTTCGGCTACACCTCGATGGTCTACGCCACGGCGAGCATTGCGTTCCTGTCGTTCATCGTGTGGGCGCACCATATGTTCGTGGTCGGCATTCCGCTGGTGGGCGAACTGTTCTTCATGTACGCCACCCTGCTGATTGCGGTGCCTACCGGGGTCAAGGTGTTCAACTGGGTCAGCACCATGTGGCAAGGCTCGCTGACCTTCGAGACGCCGATGCTGTTTGCGGTGGCCTTCGTGATTCTGTTCACCATTGGCGGTTTCTCGGGGCTGATGCTGGCCATCGCGCCAGCGGACTTCCAGTACCACGACACCTATTTCGTGGTGGCGCATTTCCATTACGTACTGGTGCCCGGCGCGATCTTCGGCATCTTCGCCTCGGCCTACTACTGGCTGCCGAAATGGACCGGCCACATGTACGACGAAACCCTGGGCAAGCTGCACTTCTGGCTATCCTTCGTGGGCATGAACATGGCGTTCTTCCCGATGCACTTCGTGGGCCTGGCCGGCATGCCGCGCCGGGTGCCGGACTACAACCTTCAGTTCGCCGATTTCAACATGGTCTCGTCCATTGGTGCGTTCATGTTTGGCGCCACGCAGATCTTCTTCCTGTTCATCGTGATCAAGTGCATCCGTGGCGGCCCGCCGGCGCCGGCCAAACCGTGGGATGGCGCCGAAGGCCTGGAGTGGAGCGTGCCCTCGCCCGCGCCGTACCACACCTTCACCACGCCGCCGGAGGTGAAATGAATAAGTTATCCGCGATCCCCTGTGGGAGGGGGCTTGCCCCCGATAGCGGTGTGTCAGCCACCCCCATCATGGGTTGTAAAACCGCCATCGGGGGCAAGCCCCCTCCCACATTGATTTCATTCACCTGGGGTGGGCGTCATGGCTGACTCCGTGCCCCTCAAGCGCCTGGTCACTCGCCTGCTGATCCTGGTGCTGGCGATGTTCGCCTTCGGCTTCGCCCTGGTGCCGATCTACGACGTGATGTGCAAGGCCTTCGGCATCAACGGCAAGACGGCCGGGCAGTACGAGGGCGAGCAGGTCGTCGACCCGTCGCGCCAGGTGCGGGTGCAGTTCCTGTCCACCAATGCCATCGATATGGTCTGGGATTTCTATGCCAAGGCCGACGAGGTGGTGGTCAACCCGGGCGCGGTGACCGAGATGTTGTTTGTCGCTTACAACCCCACCGACAAACCGATGACTGCCCAGGCGGTGCCGAGCATTTCCCCGGCTGAAGCGGCGATGTATTTCCACAAGACCGAGTGCTTTTGCTTCACCCAGCAAGTGCTGCAGCCAGGCGAACGTATCGAAATGCCGGTGCGCTTCATCGTCGATCGCGCCATGCCCAAGGATGTGAAGCATTTGACCCTGGCGTACACGCTGTTTGATATCACCGCACGCCAGCCGCCCGGCGCGGCCCGCAGCGGCGGCTAGCTACTGTTTGCCCGCTCAATCAGGAGAGCGAATACATGTCGACTCATGATACGTATTACGTACCAGCGCAAAGCAAATGGCCGATAATTGCCACCATTGGCCTGTTGGTCACGGTGTATGGACTGGCTGTCTGGTTCAATGACCTCAAGGCTTTGCGCCCGGAATCCCACGGCCCGTGGATCTTTTTCGTCGGCGGCCTGTTGCTGGCCTACATGCTGTTCGGCTGGTTCGGTGCGGTGATCAAGGAAAGTCGCGCCGGTTTGTACAGTGCGCAGATGGACCGCTCGTTCCGCTGGGGCATGACCTGGTTCATCTTTTCCGAAGTGATGTTCTTCATCGCGTTCTTCGGCGCGCTGTTTTATGTGCGCACCTGGGCGGGGCCATGGTTGGCGGGTGAGGGGCCCAAGGGCGTCGCGCACATGTTGTGGCCCAATTTCGAGTTCGCCTGGCCCTTGCTGAACAACCCGGACCCCAAACTGTACCCGGCGCCCAAAGGCACCATCAGCCCCTGGGGGCTGCCGTTGGTGAACACCATCTTGCTGGTGAGCTCCAGTGTGACCATCACCCTTGCTCACCATGCCCTGCGCAAAGGCCATCGCGGCGCGCTGAAGATCTGGCTGGCGATCACCGTGCTGCTGGGCCTGGCGTTTCTTGGCTTCCAGGCCGAGGAGTACATCCACGCCTATAAAGAGCTGGGCCTGACGCTGGGTTCGGGCGTGTACGGCGCGACATTCTTCATGCTCACCGGGTTTCACGGCGCCCACGTGACCATCGGCACGATCATCCTGTTTGTGATGCTGATGCGCATCTTGAAGGGGCATTTCAATGCCGAGCACCAGTTCGGTTTCGAGGCGGCCAGCTGGTATTGGCACTTCGTGGATGTGGTGTGGATCGGGCTGTTTTTCTTTGTGTATGTGCTGTGAGCCGCTCTACCACGGCACGTGCGAGACCAGTTGGCCACTGAAAAAGCCCCAGGCGATCAGCCCCACGGTGATGACGGCCAGTACGACACGCACGGTCAGGGCGGTGACGAGGCGGTTGGAGTGGCCCTCGTCCTTGACCAAAAAGAACAAGCCACTGAACAGGCTCGCGACGGTCGCGATCAGCATCAGGGCAATGGCGGCTTTGAGCATGGTCTGGCTCCGGGCTTTAGGGGGAGGGGGCAATGAAATCCAGTATAGCCACTGCCTGGCGGCGCTTCCGGCCCGGCATCGCGCCCACGTTGGTGGTGATGCTGCTGCTGCCGTTGATGATCGGGCTGGGGTTCTGGCAACTGTCGCGGGGCCATGAAAAACAGCAACTGGTCGACACCTACGCCGAGCGGCGCGCTGCCGAGCCCATCGGCAGCGGGCAGCTTGAGGCGAGTGCCGATCCCGCCTTTCGCCGGGTGCACCTGCGCGGCAACTTCGATGCCGAACACAGCGTATTGCTCGACAACCGCATGCGCGACGGCAGGGCCGGTGTCGAGTTGCTGCAGCCCTTCCATGACCAGATCAGCGGCCTATGGTTGTTGCTCAATCGCGGTTGGCTGCCCTGGCCTGACCGCCGCACGCCCCCGGCCTTCACCACCCCGGATCAGCCGGTGAATCTGGTTGCCTGGGTGTACGTCGCCCCCGGCGAAACCTTCCAGTTGCATGTCGACCCGGCCACCGCCCAGTGGCCACGCCTGCTGACCGCGCTGCATCCCGCCGTTCTGTGGACGGAATTGGGCCGCAGCGGGTTCGCCTACGAACTGCGTGCCGAAGCGGGCCCCGGCACGTACGACACCACCTGGCCTGTGGTCGCCATGGGGCCGGAAAAACACCTGGGGTATGCAGTGCAGTGGTTTGCCATGTCATTGGCGCTGCTGGCGCTTTACCTCTACCTCGGATGGCACAACGCAAAGGAGAAGCCGCATGGGAGCCGCCATGAATCCACTCAACATGTCTGAGGCACCAGACCGGCGTAAAGGCCGCTGGCAGTTGATCCTGATCCTGCTGATGGTGGTCGGCCCGATGGTGCTGGCGACCTTTATGTACAAGCTGCAGTTCTGGGTGCCGGACAGCCGCAGTTATCACGGTGAAATGATCGGTAACGGCCAGACCCGCGCCGATATCGGCGTGCAGGCCGAGGAGGACCGTTGGCAACTGCTGGTCACCGCGCCCGGCGCCTGCGCCGCCGAGTGCCAGCAACTGGTGTATCTGGCGCGCCAGCTGCAGATCGGCCTCGGCCGCGATGCCTCCCGCGCCAGCCACGCGCTGGCCAGTGCGCAGCCGGTCGGCGCCGACTACGACGCCAAGCTCAAGGCCGAGTACCCGCAATTGCAGCGCTACTCACTGGACCTGTCGACCTTCAACCGCAATGCCGCCGCGCCTGGCGATGCGCACCTGTGGATCGTCGACCCCCACGGCAACCTGGTGCTGCGCTACGACGCCAAGACCAACGGCAAGGATTTGCTCAACGACCTGCGTTTGCTGTTGAAACTGTCGAACATCGGATAAGGGCATCGTCATGGCCAAGCCTGGATTTCGCCTCGCGTTGTTTGCCACCTTGCTGGCGCTGATCGTCGTGTTGCTCGGCGCCTACACCCGCCTGACCCATGCTGGCCTGGGGTGCCCGGACTGGCCGGGTTGCTACGGCTTTATCAGCGTGCCGCAAAGCGCCGCCCAGTTGGCCCATGCCGAGCTGCATTTTCCGGATACCCCGGTGGAAGCCGACAAGGGCTGGGCCGAGATGACTCACCGCTACTTTGCCGGCACCCTCGCCCTGCTGATCACGCTGTTGGCAGCGCGTGCGTGGAGCCACCGGCGTGATCCCGGCCAGCCGGTGAAATTGCCGCTGTTTGTGCTGGCGGTGGTGTGCGCCCAGGCCGCGTTTGGCATGTGGACGGTGACGCTCAAGCTTTGGCCACAAGTCGTGACCGGGCACCTGTTGGGCGGCTTTGCCACCTTGAGCCTGCTGTTTCTATTGACCCTGCGCCTGTCCGGCGTGCTGCCCGCGCTGGTGGTGCCCAAGCGCCTGCAGTACTGGGCAACGGCGGGGTTGGTGTTGGTGATCGGGCAGATTGCGCTGGGCGGTTGGGTCAGCTCCAACTATGCGGCGGTGGCCTGTGTCGATCTGCCGACGTGTCACGGCCAGTGGTGGCCGGCAGCGGACTTTGCCAATGGCTTCCACCTGACCCAGCATATCGGCCCTAACTACCTGGGCGGCCAGTTGGACAGCGATGCGCGTACGGCCATTCACCTCACCCATCGGGTGGGCGCGGTGCTGGTCACGCTGGTGCTGCTGGGCCTGGCCTGGCAGTTGCGCACCGTGGGCATGACGCGCCTGGCGGGCTTGCTGCTGATCGCCCTAGCGGCGCAAATCAGCCTGGGCCTGAGCAATGTGGCCTTCGGCTTGCCGTTGCCGGTGGCGGTGGCTCACAACGCCGGGGGCGCAACGCTGTTGTTGACCCTGGTGCTGGTCAATTATCACGCGCGCACCAGCCTGGTTCGGGTGCGCTACCTGCGGCCAATCGCCTGGCGTTTTATTCCGCGCAAGCCGGCAGCTGGCCTGATCACCCTTAAAGGAGAGATGCCATGGCGTCCTTGATCGGCGCACGCCACGGCCAGGCCATCTGGCGTGACTATCTGGAACTGACCAAGCCGAAAGTGGTGGTGCTGATGCTGATCACCTCGCTGGTGGGGATGTTCCTCGCCACCCGCGCGGGTGTGCCGTGGGTGGTGCTGGTGTTCGGCAACCTGGGCATCGCCTTGTGTGCGGGCGCGGCGGCAGCGGTCAACCATGTGGTGGATCGGCGCATCGATGCGCTGATGGCGCGCACGCACAAACGGCCGTTGGCCGAGGGGCGTGTCTCGCCGGCTGCGGCACTGGCGTTTGCGTTGGTCCTGGCGGTGGCGGGCCTGGCGCTGTTGCTGGCCTTCACCAACCCGCTGGCGGCATGGCTGACGCTGGCTTCGTTGCTTGGCTATGCGGTGATCTACACCGGTTTCCTCAAGCGCGCGACACCGCAGAACATCGTCATCGGCGGCCTGGCCGGGGCCGCGCCGCCGCTGTTGGGTTGGGTGGCCGTAACCGGGCATGTAAGCGCCGAGCCGCTGCTGCTGGTGCTGATCATCTTCGCCTGGACGCCGCCGCACTTCTGGGCGCTGGCCATCCACCGCAAGGAGGAGTACGCCAAGGCCGATATCCCGATGCTGCCGGTCACCCACGGCGAGCACTACACCAAGGTGCATATTCTGCTCTACACCTTCGCCCTGCTGGCGGTGAGCCTGATGCCCTATGTCATCCACATGAGCGGGCTGCTGTACCTGGGCGGTGCGCTGGTATTGGGTGGGCGCTTTCTGCAATGGGCCTGGGTGCTGTACCGTGGCAGCAAGCCGCACGCGGCGATCAACACCTTCAAGTACTCTATCTGGTACCTGCTGCTGCTGTTTGTCGCCCTGCTCGTAGACCACTACCTACTGTTGAACCTATGACTCGAACTCAAAAAACCGTCTTCATCCTCGTGGCCCTGGTGGCGTTGATCATGGGCCTGACCGTCAACAAGGTGCTTTCAGGCAAAGGCCAGGGCGACCCGACCGCGCTGATCGACGCCGGGATTATCCTGCTGCCGCAAAGTCGCCAGTTGCCAGCGGTGAGCATGACCAACCAGGACGGCCAGCCGGTGTTGGTCAATGAGCTGAAGGACAAGTGGAGCCTGCTGTTCTTCGGCTACACCTTCTGCCCGGATATCTGCCCGACCACCCTCGCCCAACTGCGCCAGATCAAGAGCGAACTGCCCAAGGAGGCGGTGGACAAGTTGCAGGTGATCCTGGTCAGCGTCGACCCGAACCGCGACACCCCGACCCAGCTCAAGCAGTACCTGGGCTATTTCGATCCGCAGTTCCAGGGTTTGACCGGCGCCAACGTGCAGGACGTGCAGAAGGTCTCGAATGCCGTGAGCATTCCGTTCATTCCGGCCGATACCAGCAAGCCCAACTACACCGTCGATCACAGCGGCAACCTGGCGCTGATCGGGCCGGACGGTACGCAGCGCGGTTTCATCCGCGCGCCGTTGAACAACCAGAAGCTGGTGGCGCAGTTGCCGGGGCTGTTGCAGCGTAAATAGCGGTCATCATTAAACAAAAAGTGGGAGGGGCTTGCCCCCGATAGCTGAGTGTCAGTCGATGAAGAGGTTGACTGAACTGGCGCTATCGGGGGCAAGCCCCCTCCCACATTGTTTGATCTCCAATCGGCTGGAGATTGAGTTGGATCAGAACGCCGGCTTGATCGCGCCTTTGTACTTCTCTTCGATAAATTGCTTCACTTCAGGTGTGTGCAGGGCCGCTACCAGCTTCTTCACCGCGTCCGAATCCTTGTTGTCTTCACGGGTCACCAGGATGTTCACGTAAGGCGAGTCGCTGCCTTCGATCACCAGGGCGTCCTTGGATGGGTCCAGCTTGGCTTCCAGCGCGTAGTTGGTGTTGATCAGCGCCAGGTCGACCTGGGTCAGCACGCGCGGCAGGGTGGCGGCTTCGAGTTCGCGGAACTTCAAGTGCTTGCTGTTACCGGTGATGTCCTTGATGGTCGACAGGATGTTGGTCGGGTCCTTCAGGGTAATCAGGCCGTTCTTGGCCAGCAGCAACAGGGCGCGGCCGCCGTTGGTGGCGTCGTTCGGGATCACTACGTTGGCGCCGTCTGGCAGCTCGTCCAGCTTCTTGTACTTGCTCGAATATGCGCCCAGGGGTTCCAGGTGCACGGCGCCAACGCTCACCAGGTGAGTGCCCTTGGCCTTGTTGAATTCATCCAGGTACGGCTGGTGCTGGAAGAAGTTGGCGTCCAGGCGCTTTTCAGCCACTTGTACGTTGGGCTGCACATAGTCGGTGAAAACTTTGACCTGCAAGTCCACGCCTTCTTTGGCCAGCGCAGGTTTCACGAATTCCAGAATTTCCGCATGCGGCACTGGCGAAGCAGCGACCGTAATGGTCTCGGCGTGGGCGGAAAACGCGGCAACGGCGGCGAAAGCAACCAGTAGTTTTTTCATCCAGCAAGCTCCTTGTTCGGACATCTGCCGGCACCAGGCCGGCCATGGCCGTTATTTTCGAGAAAAATGCACCACCAGCCGGTCGCCGACGGTTTGCAGAATTTGCACCAGGATCAACAGCATCACCACGGTGACCACCATCACATCGGTCTGGAAGCGCTGGTAACCGAAACGGATCGCCAAGTCGCCCAGGCCACCGGCACCGACCACGCCGGCCATCGCCGTGTAGGAAACCAGTGTAATCGCCGTTACGGTAATTGCCGCGAAGATGCCGGGGCGTGCTTCGGGCAGCAGGGCGTTGGTGATGATCTGGCGCGTCGTTGCGCCCATCGACTGAGTGGCCTCGATGATGCCGCGGTCCACTTCACGCAGGGCGGTTTCCACCAGGCGCGCAAAGAATGGCGTGGCGCCGACGACCAGCGGCGGAATCGCACCGGCTACACCCAGCGAGGTGCCAGTGATGAGCACGGTGAACGGAATCATCACGATCAGCAGGATGATGAACGGCAGCGAGCGCAAAATGTTCACGATCAGCGACAGCAAGGCGTACAAGCCTTTTTGCTCGAACAGCTGACGTGGGCTGGTCAGGAATAGCAGCACGCCCAGGGGCAGGCCCAGCACGACCGTGAAGAACAGCGAGCCGAACAGCATGATCATGGTATCGCCAGTGGCGAGCCAGATTTCGGACCAGTCGATGTTGGCGAAGAAATTCAGGAACAGGTCCATTAGCGCAGCACCTCCATATGAACGTCTGCGGCGGTGAAGCGCGCAAAGGCGGCGTCCATGTCACCGCCGGTGACGGCGAGGGTCAATTGCCCGTAGGGGATGTCTTTGATGCGGTCGATACGACCGGCCAGGATGCTGTAGTCCACCCCCGTTTCACGGGCGACGGTACCCAGCAATGGCGCGTAGGTCGCGTCACCCTGGAATGTCAGGCGCACGATACGGCCCGGTACATGGGCGAAGTCATCGCGCTGCTCGCCTTCATCGACCTGTTCGGCTTCCTGGACGAAGCGCTTGGTGGTCGGATGCTTGGGGTGCAGGAACACGTCAGCCACCGAGCCTTGCTCGACGATCACGCCGGCATCCATCACGGCGACCTGGTCGCATACGCGGCGAATCACATCCATCTCGTGGGTGATCAGCACGATGGTCAGCTTCAGCTCGCGGTTGATTTCGGCCAGCAGTTGCAGCACCGAGGCGGTGGTTTGCGGGTCGAGGGCGCTGGTGGCCTCGTCGCACAGCAGAATCTTTGGTTTGGTTGCCAGGGCGCGGGCGATGCCGACGCGCTGCTTCTGGCCGCCGGACAATTGCGCCGGGTACTTCCTGGCGTGGTCCGACAGGCCGACGCGGGCGAGCAGCTCGGCCACACGCAGGTCGATTTCCTTGCGTGACAGTTCGCCGGCCAATGTCAGCGGCAGCGCCACGTTGTCTGCAACGGTCTTGGACGCCAGCAGGTTGAAGTGCTGGAAGATCATGCCGACCTGCTGACGGAAACGGCGCAGGCCGTTGGCATCCAGCGCGGTGACTTCTTCGCCGTCGACGCTGATCTGCCCGCCGCTCGGCTCTTCAAGGCGATTGATCAGGCGCAGCAGGGTACTTTTTCCCGCACCCGAGTGGCCAATCAGGCCAAACACCTGGCCGTTCTCGACGCGCAGGCTGGTGGGGTGCAGGGCGGGAATATCCTTACCGGCGACGCGGTAGGTTTTATGGACGTTTTGAAACTCGATCACGTAGCGAACCTTGTGGGGCGCATGGAAAAGGGATCAGCGGTTAGCCGGGCGCGCATTTTAGCCTGTCCAACCAACGTTTCTTAGCATTTATTTCGTATCCGTCCAGCGATTTGGCAATAACGAGACCGAAGGTCATAAAAAGGGAACGGCTCATAACCCTGTCAGTCACTACTTGAGCAATACGATGTCTCGGGTGCCGTGCCCGGGGCTTCATTCAAACGAGCCGGGGACCGCCTGGCCACTTTGACTAAGGAGTTTTGACTGATGAGTACCAAGAAGCCAGGCACCCCGAAGAGTGAACTCGCGGGTACCGATACCCTGGACCGAGGCAATACCAACGTCAAATTGCAGGCGTTGGAAGAATTCCGTTCCGATGCGACCGGCCAGGCCCTGCGCACCAACCAGGGCGTGAAGATCTCTGACAACCAGAACACCCTGAAAGTCGGCGCCCGTGGCCCTTCCCTGCTGGAAGACTTCATCATGCGTGAAAAGATCACGCACTTTGACCATGAGCGCATCCCGGAGCGCATCGTGCATGCTCGCGGTACCGGCGCCCATGGTTATTTCCAGAGCTACGGCGACCATTCGGCGCTGACCAAGGCTGGTTTCCTACGTACGCCGGAGCATAAAACTCCGGTGTTCGCGCGTTTTTCCACGGTGCAGGGCCCGCGCGGTTCCGGTGACACCGTGCGCGACGTGCGCGGCTTTGCCGTGAAGTTTTTCACCGACGAAGGCAACTTCGACCTGGTGGGCAACAACATGCCGGTGTTCTTCATCCAGGATGCGATCAAGTTTCCTGACTTTGTACACGCGGTAAAACCTGAGCCACACAATGAGATTCCTACCGGCGGCTCGGCGCACGATACGTTCTGGGATTTTGTTTCGTTGCAGCCGGAGTCGGCACACATGGTGATCTGGGCCATGTCTGACCGCGCGATTCCAAAAAGCCTGCGGGCGATGCAGGGTTTTGGCGTGCACACCTTCCGCCTGATCAATACCGAGGGTAAGTCGAGCTTCGTCAAATTCCACTGGCGGCCGAAGGTCGGCACTTGCTCCCTGGTGTGGGACGAAGCGCAGAAGCTTGCCGGTAAAGATACCGACTACCACCGTCGCGACCTATGGGAATCGATCGAAAGCGGCGACTACCCCGAGTGGGAGCTGGGCGTGCAGATCGTCGCCGAAGAAGACGAACACAAGTTTGACTTCGACCTGCTCGACCCGACCAAAATCATCCCCGAAGAGCTGGTGCCGATCACCCCGCTGGGCAAGATGGTGCTCAACCGCAACCCGGACAACTTCTTCGCCGAAGTGGAGCAGGTCGCGTTCTGCCCAGGCCATATTGTGCCGGGTATCGACTTCACCAATGACCCGCTGCTGCAAGGCCGTCTGTTTTCCTACACGGATACCCAGATCAGCCGACTGGGCGGGCCGAACTTTCATGAAATCCCGATCAACCGTCCGGTGGTGCCATTCCACAACGGCCAGCGCGACGCGCAGCATCGCACCATTATCGACAAGGGGCGCGCGGCCTACGAGCCCAACTCCATTGATGGCGGCTGGCCGAAGGAAACCCCTGCGGGCCCGACGGATGGTGGCTTTGAGACCTACTATGAGCGCGTCGATGCCAACAAGGTGCGCGAACGCAGTGAATCGTTCGGCGACCATTTTTCCCAGGCCACGCTGTTTTTCAACAGCATGAGCCACCACGAGAAAGAGCACATCATCGCGGCCTACAGCTTTGAGCTGGGCAAGGTGGAGCGTGAGTTTATCCGTGCGCGCCAGGTCAACGAGATCCTGGCTAACATCGACCTCGAACTGGCCAAGCGCGTGGCGCAGAACCTGGGCCTGCCGGCGCCGACCAAAGGCACCGTGCCTGCGCGAGAAACATCGCTGAAGGCGTCGCCGGCATTGAGCCAGGTGAATCTGCTGTCCGGCGATATCAAGACCCGCAAAGTCGCGATTCTGGCGGCTAACGGCGTGGACGGTGCGGCGATCGATGCGCTCAAGGCTGCGCTTGAGGCTGAAGGCGCGCATGCCAAGCTGCTGGGGCCGACTTCGGCGCCTGTGAACACGGCCGATGGCAAGACCCTGCCAGTGGATGCGTCGATGGAGGGCATGCCGTCCATCGCGTTTGACGCGGTGTTTATCCCGGGCGGCAAGGACTCGGTGAAGGCGCTGAGCGGCGACGGCGTGGCATTGCATTACGTGCTGGAAGCGTACAAGCACCTCAAGGCGATTGCGGTTGCCAGTGACGTGAAGCCTTTGTTGGATCTGCTGAAGCTGGAGGCGGATGCGGGGTTGATCGTGGGGGCGGATGCCAAGGCGTTCAAGGCGTTCTTTGCGGCGATTGCCCAGCATCGGGTCTGGGATCGGGAGCCTAAGGCCAAGGCGATTCCGGCTTAGTTTTTTGGTTGTTTGTTAGATCGCCATCGGGGGCAAGCCCCCTCCCACATTTGAATTGTGAATGCATTCAAGTGTGGGAGGGGGCTTGCCCCCGATGCTTTTAGTCTGCCTTGCGCGGAATGAGCACAACCTGCGCCGGAATGTGTTTCAAGATCTGCCGGTGGATCTTCAGTTCATATCCCGCATCGATGCGCTTCACCCGTTTGGTCAGCAACGTGGCCAGCCACGGGTAATCCTGGGTGCGTGGCACCTGGATGCTCACGTCGCACTGGTAATTCACCACGTCGGTGGCGATGGCGTCCAGCTGATGGCGCATGGCTTCGACATCCGCCAGGTTCAACGCCACGGTGGTGCTCGGCGCTGCCGGGTCGATGACTTTGGCTGCCGGCTTGGCTTCGGCAGCTTTCAGGGCGGCTTCGGCCTGATCCAGCTCGGCTTTGCGCGCATGGCTGATGGCGCTGTTGACGCCGCCAGTCAGGGCCGGGGCCTTGGGCATCAGGGCGCGGGCACGGCTCAAGGCTGTGGCGGCGGCGTTGACATCACCCTTTTGCAGCACGATCTGGCTGCGCTGCAGGTAGGCTTCGGTCAATTGCCGCTGGTAAGCCTCAAGCGCCGGATCGTTGGGCGATTGGGCCTGCAGCGAGGCGAGCTGGTCTTCGGCCGTGGCCAATTCGCTGCTGGCCAGGTTTTGTTCCAGCTGTGCGATGGCCGCAGCGCGCGGGTCCGACGCTTGGGGAGCGGCGGGCGGTGTGCTTTGACAAGCGCCCAGCAGCAGGGAAAATGCGGCAAGGAGCAGATAACGGAAGGTGAACGGCTTCATTCCTGCGACTCTCTATTTGCGCAAAAAGCGAGCAAGTCTACACCCCTCGACGGGGCAGGACAAAACTCAGCAGAAACAGGGCGGCCGCCGACACCACAATCGACGGCCCGGCCGGCGTGTCCTTGAACCACGACAACGCCAGGCCTCCACACACTGCCAGCATGCCCAACAGGCTGGCGCCGATTGCCATTTGTTCCGGCGAACGAGCATGGCGCTGAGCGGCGGCTGCCGGAATGATTAACAGCGATGTGATCAACAATACGCCGACAATCTTCATCGCAACAGCGATCACCACTGCGATCAACAACATCAGCGCCAGGCGCAGGGCTGGCACGGGCAGCCCTTCCACCGTGGCAAGTTCCTCGTGCACGGTGATTGCCAGCAGCGGGCGCCACAGGCTCACCAGCAGCACCAGCACGGCCGCGCTGCCGCCGAGAATCCAGGCCAGATCGCTAGGACTGATCGCCAGCAGGTCGCCAAACAGGTAGGCCATCAGGTCGATGCGCACTTCATGCATGAAACTCAGCACCACCAGGCCCAGGGACAAGGTGCTCGGCGCGAGGATGCCCAGCAGCGTGTCGGAGGCCAGCGGCTGGCGCTGTTGCAGCGTTACCAGTAACACCGCCAGCAGCAGGCAGCCGACGGTGACGGCGATGGTCGGGCTCACGTCCAGCAGAAAGCCCATGGCCACGCCGAGCAGCGCGGCATGGGACAAGGTATCGCCAAAGTACGCCATGCGCCGCCAGACCACGAACGAGCCCAACGGGCCGGCCACCAACGCCAGAGCCAAGCCTGCCAGCAGGGCGTAGAGCAGAAAATCAGCCATGCTTGCAGCTATCTCCATGAACATGAGGGTGGGGGGCGGCGGGGTCGTCAACCACGGCGCCATGCAGATCATGGGCGTGGTCGTGGTGGTGATGGTAGATCGCCAGGCTTTGCGCGTTCTTACCGAACAGTTCGACGAACGCCGGGTCGCCGCTGACCTGTTCCGGGTGGCCGGAACAGCACACGTGACGGTTGAGGCAGACCACCTGGTCGGTGGTGCTCATTACCAGGTGCAGGTCGTGGGAGACCATCAACACACCGCAACCGTGACGGTCGCGCAGACGGGTGATCAGGCTGTACAGCTCGGCTTGGCCGGCGACGTCGACGCCTTGCACGGGTTCATCGAGCACCAGCAGCTCCGGTTCGCGCAACAGGGCGCGGGCCAGCAGCACGCGCTGCATTTCGCCGCCGGAAATGCTTTGCACCGGGCTGTCGATCACCTGTTCGGCGCCGACTTCCTTGAGAGCCGCCTGCGCACGCGCACGGTCGACCCCAGGCACCAGGCGCAGGAAGCGCAAGACTGAAAGCGGAAGAGTGGGGTCCACATGCAGCTTCTGCGGCATATAGCCCACGCGCAGTTTGGGCTTGCGCCATACGCTGCCGCGGTCAGGCTTGAGCAGGCCCAGCACGGCGCGCACCAGAGTGGTCTTGCCGGCGCCATTGGGGCCGATCAGGGTAACGATCTGCCCCGGCTCCACGCTCAACGCGATGTTATCCAGCACGTTTTGCCCGGCGAACGTGACCCCGACCTGTTCCAGGCGGATTAACGCGTTGCTCATCAAGCCCCCTGACAGCCCGAGCACAGGCCGACCACTTCGACCGTTTGCCCTTCGACGCTGAAACCCACCTCGACGGCGCTTTTAATGATCGCGTCGCTGATGCTTTTTTGCTCAAGCTCGATGGCGGCGTGGCACTGGCGGCAAATCAGGAACTGGCCCTGATGCGCATGTTCCGGGTGGTTGCAGCCCACAAACGCATTGAGCGATGCGATGCGATGCACCAGGCCGTTTTCCAGCAGGAAGTCCAGCGCTCGGTAAACCGTGGGCGGCGCGGCGCGGCGGCCGTCCTGTTCGCTGAGTACGCCGAGGATGTCGTACGCGCCCAGCGGCTTGTGGCTTTGCCACACCAACTCCAGCACGCGTCGACGCAGCGCGGTCAGGCGCAAACCCTTCTGTGCACACAGGGTGTCGGCCTCCGACAGCGCGGTGTGAACGCAGTGAGAGTGATCGTGGGGACGACTGGCAAGCGGTGTTATAGGCATGAGCGGCGACAGATATTTGATAGAGACGTTATTATGTTACCCGTTCCTACGCCATTGAGTGGTCATCGTGTCCCGACTTTTTCCCGTTTTTGTCGTATTTGTCACCAGTTTGTTCTTGGCTGGCGCCGCTCAGGCCGAGGTGAAGGTGCTGACCAGCATCAAGCCGCTGCAGTTGATTGCCGCTGCTGTGCAGGATGGTGTGGCGGTTCCGGAAGTGTTGCTGCCGCCGGGTGCGTCGCCGCATAACTTCGCGTTGCGCCCATCCGACGTACGGCGGGTGCAATCGGTAGACCTGCTCTACTGGATCGGGCCGGACATGGAAACATTCCTGCCGCGCGTGCTCAAAGGTCGTACGACGACAACGGTGGCCGTGCAGGACCTGCCAGGCATGAAACTGCGCCGTTTCGGCGAAGATAGCCACTCGCATGCCGACGAAGCGGACGAACATGACCACGATCATCGCCCAGGCAGTGTGGACGCTCACTTGTGGTTGTCGACGGTGAATGCGCGGGTGATCGCGGCGCGTATGGCCGCTGACCTCAGTGCGGCCGACCCGGCCAACGCCGAGCGTTATCAGAGCAACGCGAAGGCCTTCGAGGGTCGCCTGGATGCGCTGGATGCGCGCCTGAAGAAACGTCTGGCGGGCGTTGAGAACAAACCTTACTTTGTATTTCACGAAGCCTTTGATTACTTCGAAGACGCTTACGGCTTGAAGCACGCCGGCGTGTTCGCCGTTGCGGCCGAAGTGCAGCCGGGCGCGCAGCATGTGGCCGCGATGCGTACGCGTTTGCAGGAAGTGGGCAAGACCTGTGTATTCAGCGAGCCGCCGTTGCGACCGCGCTTGGCTGAAACGCTGGTGGCTGGCTTGCCGGTGAAGCTGGCGGAACTGGACGCGCTGGGTGGCTATACCCCGGCGACTGCTCAAGGTTATGAGCTGGTGTTGGAAAAGCTGGGCAATGACCTGGCCGGCTGCCTGGAATCGCTCTAAATGTGGGAGGGGGCTTGCCCCCGATAGCGGTGGGTCAGCCAGCAGATGTATCAGCTGATCCAAAGCCATCGGGGGCAAGCCCCCTCCCACATTTTTTAACCTCGTGTATCTTTAGAGCGCGAACGGCAGGTGGACGCTTACCTGCTGACGCTGCATCAGCCGATGCTCGAACTCTGCCGGGTCATGGATCAGCACATCCTGTCCGGCAAACGCCTGCGCGGCGATCAGGCGCGACAGCCAGAACCGCACACAGGCCACTCGCAGCAGGGTCGGCCACAGCTCGGCTTCCTTCGCGGTAAACGGCCGCAGCCCCGCGTAAGCGCCCAGCAACGCACGGGCGCGCTGACCGTCAATCACGCCGTCGGCATCCGAACACCAGTCGTTCAGAGCGATGGCCACGTCGTACAGCATCGGCCCCGAGCAGGCGTTGTAGAAATCGATCAGACCCGTCAGGTGCGTGCCTTCGAACATCGCGTTATCGCGGAACAGGTCGGCGTGCACGTTGGCGCGTGGCAGGGCAAGGATCTGCGCCTTGTGGGCTTCGATCTCGCCCAAGGCATCCTGCAGAAGGCGCTGTTGCGCGTCGTTCAAGTGTGAAAGCAGCTGCGCGCCTTCGCTGAGCATCCAATCCAGCCCGCGATCGGTCTTGCGTTCCAGCACCTTGTCGCCCTGAGTCGCCAGATGCAGGTGACCGAGCAAGTCGCCGACCTGGGCGCAATGCTGGGCGTTGGCCTCCTTGATGTGCTTGCCGGCCAGGCGTGGCTGCAACAGCGCCGGTTTGCCGGCCAGCGTGCGCAGGGCGACGCCGTCGGTGGTGCGCAGGGCGTAGGGCACGGGCAGGTCGGCGTCGTGGAGCACGTCGAGCAGTTCGATGAAGAACGGCATCTCAGCGACGGGGCCACGTTCAACCAGGGTCAGGACGAACTCGCCCTGTTCCAGGCTGATGAAGAAGTTGGTGTTTTCGCTACCGGCGGCAATCCCCTGGAAATCAAGCAGGCGGCCGAGCCCGTAAGGGGCAAGAAAGGTTTCCAGCTCGGGCCGAGCCAGGGGGGTGAACACAGACATGGTTAAAACTGCCGTTACGGGCGCCGCTCAGGGCGGCGCCGGTTGAAGTTAGGGAATCATTTCCATTCGAAGATCTTCCATGACGGGATCAGCATATCGGGCTGGTCAGAACGGATGAAGTTCGCGTCGGTCCCGTCCGCACGCACCAGGAAATACGGTGGTGCACCTTTGGGCGTGACCTTGATGGCGTACAGGAAGCCGTTCTGGCGGTACTCCTGGATCGTCTTGTCGCCTTCCGTGCGAATGGTCACTTCCGGATCGGCCGAGGGGGCATCGTCTGCCGCCATGGCAGCCATCGGAGCGAGTGCAATCAAGCCAGTGAACAGCAGGCGATTGAATGTACGCATGATAACCTTGTCCCTTTGTTTTCATTGGTCCGGCTATTCTAGCGCCTGACCCGCCGAAAAGGTTGATCCTGCTCATGAGCCAAGCGCCCCTCGTCCTGGTGGACGGTTCTTCTTATCTGTACCGCGCCTTTCACGCGCTGCCACCGCTGACCACCTCCAAAGGCCTGCCGACCGGTGCGGTCAAGGGCGTGCTGAACATGCTCAAGAGCCTGCGCAAGCAATATCCAAACAGCCCGTTCGCCGTGGTGTTCGACGCCAAGGGCGGGACCTTTCGCGATGAAATGTTCGCCGAATACAAGGCCAATCGCCCAAGCATGCCTGATGACATGCGCCTGCAGATCGAGCCGCTGCACCAGAGCGTGATCGCCCTGGGCTTCCCGTTGCTGTGCGTCGAAGGCGTGGAGGCCGATGACGTGATCGGCACCCTGGCCCGCAGCAGCGCCGCCGCTGACCGTCCGGTGGTGATTTCCACTGGCGACAAGGACATGGCGCAACTGGTGGACGGGCACATTACCTTGGTCAACACCATGACCGGTAGTTCGATGGACATCGAGGGCGTAAAGGAGAAATTCGGCGTCGCTCCGGAGCAGATCATCGATTATCTGGCGTTGATGGGCGACTCGTCCGACAACATCCCTGGCGTTCCGGGCATCGGCCCGAAGACCGCCTCCGGTTTGCTGGTGGGTGTGAATGGCGGCCTGAAAGAGCTGTATGAGCAGCTGGACATTGTGCCGAGCCTGCCGATTCGTGGTGCCAAGACGCTGCCGGCCAAGTTGGAAGAACACAAGGAAATGGCATTCCTGTCTTATCGGCTGGCGACGATCAAGATCGACGTGCCCCTGGATATCGGCCTGGACGACTTGCACCTGATCGAGCCGGATCGCGAAAAGCTGCTTGAGTTGTACACGCTGCTTGAATTCAAGAGCTGGTACGAAGAGATCCAGCGCGATACCAAGCGGGTCGAACTCAAGGCGGCAAGCGAGGTTGCGCCGGTTGCCGAGGCGCCCGTCGAGGCGGTGATATCGGTGCCGGTGGAGACGGTCTACACCACCATCCTTGACCAGGCCACGTTCGATCTCTGGCTGAAGAAACTCCACGATGCGCCGTTGTTTGCCTTCGATACCGAAACCACCGGGATTGATGCGCACCGGGCGCAGTTGGTAGGGGTTTCGTTCGCGGTGCAGCCGCATGAAGCCGCATATATCCCGCTGGCGCATGCCTATCCCGGCGCGCCGGAGCAATTGGACCGTGACACGGTGCTGCTGGCCTTGAAGCCATTACTGGAAGACCCGACCAAGCTCAAGGTCGGCCAGCACGCCAAGTTCGACATGAATATCCTGGCCAATTGCGCCATCGGTGGCGACCCTGCAGAGGGCATCACCGTGCGCGGCATCGCGTTCGATACCATGCTCGAATCCTACGTGCTGAACTCCACCGCGACGCGCCATGACATGGACAGCCTGGCGAAGAAATACCTGGACCACGACACTGTGAGTTTCCAGGACATCGCCGGCAAGGGCGCCAAACAGCTGACATTCGACCAGATCGCCCTCGAACAGGCCGGCCCCTACGCGGCCGAAGATGCCGATGTGACGTTGCGCCTGCACCAGAAGCTGCACGCGCAGCTGGCGGCGATCCCGAGCCTGGCCAGTGTGCTGACGGACATCGAAATCCCGCTGGTGCCGGTGCTGGCGCGTATCGAGCGCCAGGGCGCCTTGGTCGACAAGGACCTGCTTGGCATCCAGAGCATCGAGCTGGGCAACAAGATGGTCGAGCTGGAGCGCCAGGCATTCGAGATCGCGGGTGAGGAATTCAACCTGGGTTCGCCCAAGCAGCTTGGGGCGATTCTCTACGAGAAACTCGGCATGCCAGTGTTGAAAAAAACCGGCAAGGGGCAGGCCTCCACCGCTGAAGAAGTGCTGGCCAAACTGGCCGAAGATGATTTCCCGTTACCCAAGGTACTGATGCAGTACCGCAGCATGAGCAAGCTGAAAAGCACCTACACCGACCGCCTGCCGGAACAGATCAACCCACGCACCGGGCGTATTCATACCTCTTACCACCAGGCGGTGGCGGCGACCGGGCGTTTGTCATCCAGCGATCCGAACCTGCAGAACATCCCGGTGCGCACCGCCGAAGGGCGACGCATTCGCCAGGCGTTTGTCGCGCCCAAGGGCTATAAGCTACTGGCCGCGGACTATTCGCAGATCGAACTGCGGATCATGGCGCACCTGTCCAAGGACGAAGGGCTGATGAATGCCTTTCGCAACGATCTGGACGTGCACACCGCCACGGCTGCCGAGGTGTTCAAGGTTGAATTGACAGAGGTCACGTCCAACCAGCGCCGCAGTGCCAAGGCGATCAACTTCGGCCTGATCTACGGCATGGGCGCGCAGAAGCTCGGCAAGGACATCGGCGTCGACACCAAGACCGCCAAGGCCTATATCGATGTGTACTTTGCCCGCTACCCCGGCGTGCGTGAGTACATGGAGCGCACCCGTGCCCAGGCGGCGGACCAGGGCTATGTGGAAACCTTCTTCGGGCGCCGCTTGTACTTGCCGGATATCAACTCCAACAAGCCTCAGGACCGCGCGGCGGCCGAACGCACCGCGATCAACGCACCCATGCAGGGCACGGCAGCGGACATCATCAAGAAAGCCATGGTGAAGGTGGACAACTGGCTGACCGAGTCGGGCCTGGACGCCAGGGTGATCCTGCAGGTGCACGATGAACTGGTACTGGAGGTCCGCGAAGACCTGATCGCAGAGGTCAGCGAGAGGATCCGCGAGCACATGAGCGGCGCGGCGCAGTTGGACGTGCCCCTGGTGGTGGACGTGGGCGTTGGCGATAACTGGGACGAGGCTCACTGATTATGCGGCTTCGCCATTACCTTGGGTGATGGCGAAGCGCTTTAGAATGGAAACCGCTGTCAGTTATTTCCAAGTGTTTTTTCAACCTTTCGGAACTTAACCTGTGAACCGCCACTCAGAGTTACTGAATGGGTGGTGAAGCCCTTCAATGCTCCTATGTTGTGTTAAGTGTTGGCAGATATCTGGACCCCGCCCTAGCGGTCCGGAACTTGGACCCCGAACTTCCCCTCCCCATACGAAGTCCGGGGTTTTTTTTGCCTGCGCAAAAGTTACTCGGCGACTTCCGCGCCCTTGTCGGCCAATTCCATCCAGCCCGCCAGTACAGTGTAGGCGTCTTCCAGGCCCAGGCGCTTTGGCGCCGAGAACAGTTGGATGGTGATTGCATCGCCCCAGCCCTTGCGGATTTCGGACTGCACTTTGAGCAGGGTGTTCTTGGCTGCGCCGTAGGTGAGCTTGTCGGCCTTGGTCAGCAGAATATGCATCGGCATGCCGCTGGCGACTGCCCAATCGAGCATCAACAGATCGAAATCGGTCATTGGATGACGGATGTCCATCATCAGGATCAAGCCCTTCAAACTCTCCCGGCCACCCAGGTAAGCCTCCAGGTGACGCTGCCAGTGCAGCTTCAGCGGGATAGGAACTTTTGCATAACCGTAGCCCGGCAGGTCGACCAGACGCCGATCATCGTCTAGCTTGAAGAAATTGAGCAGTTGCGTGCGACCTGGGGTTTTCGAGGTGCGTGCAAGGCTGGCATGGGTCAGGGTGTTCAGTGCGCTGGACTTGCCGGCGTTGGAACGGCCGGCAAAGGCAACTTCAAAGCCTTCGTCATCGGGGCATTGGTCCACTTTGGCGGCGCTGAGCATGAAGGTGGACTGTTGGCACAGGCCGAGGATGGGATTCTTGAGTTGCATGAGATTTCCGATGTGGGCGGTGCCGAAAAAGGGTGCGGCAAGCGGTGTCGTTTCCGTTTCAGTAGCGCCAGTATATAATGCCGCAGATTTTGTGTGTGCTTTGTCCCAGCGAAGGATGAAGTTCACGGGAGCGAAAGACCTTCATTGCGCATTAGAACGCAAAACGCTCTCAAACCCTGAAAAGGTCGATGTATGGCCGGATGGTGACTCGCTTCGGTGTCCTGGGCGCACGTTAGGGCGACAAGGCTACACAGGAACCGGAAGCGCTGTACAACCGAGTTTGCATGGTCACGCTGGCGCAACGCGTGACCCGGGGTTTCAAGGCAATGCCGCCGCGTGGTTTGTGCATGGACTGCAGTACTGAGGATTACCAGGCCATCAGTGAATTGATGGTGAGTAAACCCGGTAGATAACTCTTAAACCCTTAGCCGTAGTTGGATTAGCTGATGAACAAACTGATCGTGAGTCTGCTGTTGACCTTGGGCATCACCGGTGTTGCCCATGCTGCAGGCGACGCTACCGCGGGGCAGGCGAAAGCCGCCGTGTGTGGTGCTTGCCATGGACCGGACGGTAACAGCCCGGCGCCGAACTTCCCCAAACTGGCCGGCCAGGGTGAACGCTACCTGACCAAGCAGATGCACGACATCAAGGATGGCAAGCGCGTGGTGCTGGAAATGACCGGCTTGCTGGCCAATTCCAGCGATCAGGACATGGCTGACATTGCGGCGTATTTTGCCAGCCAGAAAGGCAGCGTGGGAGCTGCCGATCCGAAACTGGTCGCCCGTGGCGAGAAGCTGTTTCGTGGTGGCGACCTCGACAAGGGCCTGCCCGCCTGTACCGGCTGCCATTCGCCCAATGGCGCAGGCAACGCCGCGGCAGGCTTCCCGCACCTAAGCGGCCAGCACGCTACCTACATCGCCAAACAGCTGACCGACTTCCGCAAGGAAGAAGCCGGCCGGGCAAACGATGGCGACGCAATGACCATGCGCACCATCGCCCGCAAATTGAGCGACGAGGACATTGCGGCAATCTCCAGTTACATCCAGGGCTTGCACTGACAGCCTGCAACGTTAACGCTCGATTAATCCATCGATGCAAGCATAAAAAGGGTGGCTCAGGCCGCCCTTTTTTGTGGCTGCTGCCGTTACACTAACGAACTCATGTCCGCGTAGACCTGTCACAACTAAAGGTCGCGTGAGGCGACTTTATTTGTCCAGGAGTAAAGCATGCGTAATCTGATCCTCAGCGCCGCTCTCGTCACTGCCAGTCTCTTCGGCATGACCGCACAAGCTGCCGACGTGCCGCTTGAAGCCGGTAAAACCTACGTCGAATTGGCTAACCCGGTGCCTGTTTCGGTACCCGGCAAGATCGAAGTGGTGGAGCTGTTCTGGTACGGCTGCCCGCATTGCTACGCCTTTGAGCCGACCATCAACCCCTGGGCCGAAAAGCTGCCCAAGGACGTGAACTTCAAACGCATTCCAGCCATGTTCGGCGGCCCATGGGATGCCCACGGCCAACTGTTCCTGACCCTGGAAGCCATGGGTGTGGAGCATAAGGTCCACAACGCGGTGTTCAACGCGATCCAGAAAGAAGGCAAGCGCCTCACCAAGCCAGACGAAATGGCTGACTTCGTTGCCACCCAAGGCGTCGACAAGGACAAGTTCCTGGCCACCTTCAACTCCTTCGCCATCCAGGGCCAGATCAAACAGGCCAAGGAACTCGCGCAGAAGTATGGCGTACAAGGCGTGCCGACCCTGATTGTCAACGGCAAGTACCGTTTCGACCTGGGTAGCACCGGCGGCCCTGAAGAGACTCTGAATGTTGCCGACCAGCTGATCGCCAAAGAGCGCGCAGCCAAGTAAGGGGCTCGCCATGCGCCGCTGGGGTACCGAACGCGTCGTAGGCCTGCATGACCCGCAGGTCAACGAACATCACCTGGAATCCACAGGCCTGCCGGCGGACAGCCGCTTGCGCCTGCTCAGCTTCAATATCCAGGTGGGTAACAGTACCGAGAAATATCGGCACTACCTCACGCGTGGCTGGCAGCACGTGCTGCCGCACAAAGGGCGCACCACGAACCTGCAGAAAATCGGCGACCTGCTCAGCGACTTCGATTTGGTCGCTCTGCAGGAGGCCGACGGCGGCAGCCTGCGCTCGGGCTACATCAACCAGGTGGAGCACCTGGCCCAGCTCGGCGCCTTTCCCTACTGGTACCAGCAACTCAATCGCAACCTCGGGCGCCTGGCGCAGCACAGCAATGGTGTGCTCAGTCGCTTGAAGCCGACCGTCATCGAGGATCACCCTTTGCCGGGCCCCAAGGGGCGTGGCGCTATCCTCGTGCGCTTTGGAGAAGGTCCGGAAGCGCTGGTGGTGGTGATGATGCACCTGGCCCTCGGCGGGCGTACGCGCAACCTCCAGTTGGCCTACGTGCGCGACTTGATTGGCAACTACAAGCATCAGGTACTGATGGGTGACATGAACACCCACGCCACTGACCTGCTGCAGAATTCCCCACTGCGCGACCTCGGCTTACTGGCGCCGCAAGTCGAAGCCACGTTTCCCAGCTGGCGTCCGCAGCGCTGTCTTGACCATATCCTGCTCAGTCCGAGCCTCACACTGGAAAGTGTGCAGGTGCTGGCGCAGCCCATTTCCGATCACCTGCCGGTCGCGGTAGAGATTCGTCTGCCGGGTTCGCTCACGGCGGATGCATTACCCGCGTTGAGTCCAGGCACCGGCGGACCTCTTGCATGAGCGACGACGCCCAGCGCTGGAAAGAAAAATACCTTAAAAGCGTCGAGCAGCAAGACAAACTCGAACGCCGCTGGGCCGCACGTCTGGACCTGCTACGCCGAGGGCTGGTGCGCAGCACGCTGGCGGCTGAAGGTACTGACCGCGCGGTCGATCAATGCATGAAGGAAATGCGCGATGTCGTGCGTACAGACGACATGGACGCTGCCCTCGCCGCCCTGCTGCCGCGCCTGGAAAAGGCTGTGCTGGATTCCGAGCAGCGCCGTGAAACACGGGTTGACCAGATCAGTACTGCTCTTACCGCCCTGGTCGCGCAGTTGCAGAAACTTCCGCTGCCTCGAGAAGTGGCGCGCCCGCTGAAAACCTTCGCCAAGCAGCTCGACAGTCGGGTTGGGCAGGCGCGAGAAATACCGCTGCTGCTCAGCGAGCTGAGCAGCCTGCAAGAGCAGGCACTGCATAACCTGGAGCCAGATGGCGAAACCCCGCGCTCCGGGCCTGGATTATTGCAACGCCTGTTTGGTACGAAAGAGGTCTCCACCGAAACCCCCGCGCCTGAGCCCGACGTTCTGCCTGCGGCAAAACCCGTTGCGCCCAGAGCTGCACCGGAGCCGCTGGAACCCGCTCAGTCCGAGGAGCTGACGCAAGCCTTGCGGGCTTTTGCACCGTTGCCGCAAACAGCAGCCGCCTCCGAGCCTGACCCCGTTGTGCCTGTTGAAGAGCCGGGGTCAGCCAGCGCAACGTTTGAGTATGAAGCGCCTGCTCAAAGGCCGCCTGCGCCGAAACCTGACGCAACCCCCGAACCTGCGGCGCCTGAAGCGCCGGTCGAGGAAACTGCTCCCGAAAGCGCGCTTGCTGCCTTTATCGAAGCGCCGTTAGATCCAGGCGACACGCCTGAAGAAACGCTCATCGGCAGCCTCTCTCTCCCGCCGGTATTGGATGCCGCGGAGCCTGACCCCGATGCATTGCAGTCGGACGGTCTCTACGCCCTGCCCGATTCGCCCGAGCCTTCCTACAGCTCGGTTGCCCAGCATATTGAAGACACCTTGCTCGGCCTGCTGGAAGACCTGTCCCTGCCCGAACGCCACCGGCCCCAGGCCGAAGCCATGCGCGAGCGCCTTGCCCATGGCTTGAACTGGTACGAACTGTTGCCGATCCTCGATGACTTGGCGGTGCTGATGCTGGCCGTCACCGACAGCGGCCAGCATGAGTTCGAGGCTTACCTCAAGCAGCTCAACGAGCGCCTTGAGGCATTCCAGGGTCATCTGCAGGTGGCCAGCGAGGGTCACGCCGACAGCCGCTCCGCCGCGCGGGAGTTGGACACGCAGATCCGCGAACAGGTGGACGGCCTGCAAAGCAGCGTGCAGGAAGCTGCGGATCTGGACAGCCTCAAGCAGGTGCTGGAAAGCCACCTTGAAGGCCTGCTCGGGACCATGGACGAGCACCAGCAGCAACGTGATCAGCGCGAACAGGAAGTGGCCGCGCGCCTCCAGGGTTTGGCAGAGCGGGTGGCGAACATGGAGCAGGAAGCTCAAGGTTACCGCGAGCATTTGGAGATACAGCGCCAGAAAGCGCTGGTCGATCCGCTCACCGGGCTGCCCAACCGTGCAGCCTGGAGTGAGCGCCTGGATCATGAGGTCAATGCCTGGCACCAGCGTGGCAACAGCCTGTCACTGGCCATGCTGGACCTGGACCATTTCAAGCGGATCAATGATGGCTACGGCCACCTGGCCGGCGACAAAGTATTGAAGATCATCGCCAATGTGCTAAGCAAGCGCCTGCGGCCGAGCGACTTCATCGCGCGCTTTGGCGGCGAAGAGTTCGTGTTGTTGATGCCCAACTCAGCCCTGGCCGATGCCTTGGCGGTGGGTGATGCGTTGCGAGCCGCCATCGAGGCCTGCCCGTTCCACTTCAAGGGCGAGCCGGTGACCATCACAGTGTCCATGGGCGTTGCTCAGTTCCAGCCGGGCGAGCGCAGTGACCTTGCGCTCAAGCGCGCTGACGAAGCGCTTTACAGAGCTAAGGCCGCCGGGCGTAACCAGGTGCAGGCGGCATAAAAGATGTTCCATTTTGTGATTTGGCAGCCTGGGATTTGACGTTACGTTACACTGTTGCATTATCGTCCTCTGCGTAATGCCTTCTCTTATGAAATCCCTATACATCGCCTTTGCAGCTCTTTTGCTCGCCGGTTGCTCCAGCGGCCCGTGTTTGAACACCAGTCACCCTTCGATGAACCACGATAACCGCGTGCAGTTCGTCGTGGTCCATTACACCTCGACCAACCTTGAGCGCTCCTTGGCGCTGTTGACCAAGGGGCAGGTCAGTAGCCATTACCTGGTCGGCGATGACGCCTCCGGCACCATTTACAAGCTGGTGGATGAAAGCCAACGCGCCTGGCATGCAGGTGAAAGCGAATGGATGGGGCGCACCTGGCTCAATTCCAGCTCCATCGGTATCGAGATCGTCAACCCAGGCTACAGCGATACCCCGACTGGGCGGGTGTGGTACCCGTATTCCGAAGCTCAGGTGAAATCATTGGTGGTGTTGCTCAAGGACATCAGCAAGCGTAACGGGATCGACCCCAAGAACATCATTGGGCACAGCGACATCGCACCGCAGCGCAAGCTGGATCCGGGCCCGCTGTTCCCCTGGAAGCGCCTGGCTGACGAAGGCGTCGGGATTTGGCCGGATGCCCAGGCGGTCGCTCGATTCCAGGTGCAGTACGCCGCGCAACTGCCGAGCATCCTCTGGTTCCAGCAAGAACTGGCTCGTCTGGGCTACCAGACGCCGCAAACCGGTGAGTTGGATGTGGCCACGCGTCATGTAATCGCCGCGTTCCAGATGCGTTTCCGTCCATCGCTGTTCGATGGAACGCCGGATGCGCAAAGTGCGGCGATCCTGCGCGTCTTGAACCAGCGCTGAATGCCGGCACGTCGTTGTGGCGAGGCAGCTTGCTCCCGCTCGGGTGCGCAGCGCCGTGAGTTTCGGGGCCGCTGCGCGGCCCAGCGGGAGCAAGCTGCCTCGCCACAGAGCACACGCCTACAGAGGCAGGGCCATATAGAACTGGGTGCCCTGCCCCGGCCGTGAGTACACACCCATGCGACCGCCGTGCAATTGCACGATTTCCTTGCACAAGGCCAGCCCCAGGCCGGCGCCGCCTTTCTTGCGGCCCACCTGCACGAAGGGCTCGAAAATGCGCCCTTGCTGGCCGTACGCAATACCTTCTCCGTTGTCCTCGACGCTGACGATCACCCGTTCGCCATGACGTCGAGCCTGTAAGCGAATCTGCCCGCCCTCGGCGGTGTGTCGCAGGGCGTTACCCAGCAGGTTGTCGAGTACGCGTTCCAGTTGTGCTCGGTCGGCATACAGGCGTGGCAGGTCAGATTGGGCCTCCACCAGCAGTTCGATGCTTTGTGCGTTCGCCGGCTCGGCGAATCGGGCCCGGGCATGCTCCAGCAGGTCGGTGACATCGCACGGCCCGAGGGTGAGTTTCTGCAGGCCGTTCTGATAGCGCGAGAAATTGAGCAAATCGTTGATCAGCTGCATTAACCGCTGCATTTCTTCATTGACCGTGTCCAGCAGGTCTGCTTCGCGTGATTCCGCCGGGAACTTGGCCCGCTCGCGGAACAGGCCGAAGGCCATGTGCATACCGGTCACGGGAGTTCGTAGCTCATGGGAGGCGCGCAACACGAACTCACTGCGCACCCGCTCAAAGGCGCGCTGCTCGGTGACGTCATGCAACACCATCACCGCGCCCAGAATGTGCCCCTCAGTATGGCTGACCGGAGTCAGGCTGTACGTCAGCAGGCGCAGCTCGCCTTCGACTTCCACCTCCAGGTCTTCCGGGGCCCGCTCCAGGCTGCCGCCGCGCAACACCAGGTGCAGTTGTTCATCCATTTCCGGGCGGCCCAGTGCTTCGCCCAGGCCCTGGCCGAGGCGTTCTTCGTCCCAGCCCAGTTGGCGCTGCGCGACCGGATTAAGGTGTTCAAGATGACCTTGGCGGTCAATCATCAGCAGGCCGTCGTCAATGCTGTCGAGCACGGCTTGCAGCCGCTGCTGACCAGCGAGCAACTCATCGACATTGGTGGCCTGATGTTGGCGCAACGCCTCGGCCATGATGCCGAAGCGCCGAGTCAGTTGGTTCATTTCCGCCGCCGATGATATCGGTAGCGTCACTTCGAAATCGCCTTGCCCGATTTTGTCGGCAGCCTTGGCCAGCGCTTCGATTGGCCCGCCGAAGCGCCGGGCGATGCCATGCGCGGTCACGAAGCCGATGATCAGCACCGCGAGGCCTACCAACCCCAGCAAGCCGGCGATCAACAACGCACGTTCGCGGGATTGATGCTCGCTCGTACTGATGTTTTCCAACGCCTGCTTGTGGTGGACGATCAGCCCATTGCGCAGGGTATTGAAGGTTTCAGTGAGTTTCTCCTTGCTGCCCGGCGCAGGTGGGTCCTGCTGAGACTGGTCAAAAGCCTCCAACAGATTCTGGTAATCCTCGCGTGCCTGACTGAAACCGTGGGTAAGCCCATCGCGTTGTTCATGGGCGACGCCCTGGTCCAGCAGATCGAAGTAGTGCTGCTTGGAAGCTTGCAAAGCGGCTGGATCCGGGCGCTTTTCGAGCATCATGATCAGTTGGTCGCCCAGGCTCTGGCGCAACTTGAGGCCCAGATCCAGGGTAACGAAGTTGCTGCGAATCAACGATTCCTGGGTCTTGGCCATCTGCATGACGCTGACCAGGCCCAGGATCAAGCCCAGCAGGGCCACGGTGATCAGCGCTGAGATGCTCAGGAATAACCGGGTGCGCAGTTTCATCGCGAGCTTCATGAGGTACAGCTCATAGGTTGTACTGTTTACGTTTGCGATACAGGGTCGACGCGTCGATGCCAAGGGTGCGAGCGGCCTGGTCCAGCGTATCGCTGGTGGCAAGTACCGCGCCGATGTGCGCTTTTTCCAGTTCGTCCAGGCTCAGTGCCGCACCGATGCGCGGTGCATTGTTGGTCGGTTGTTCGGCCATGCCGAGGTGGCTGATTTCGACCTTTTCCTGCGGGCAGATGATGCTGGCGCGTTCGACCACGTTACGCAGCTCACGGATATTGCCGGGCCAACGATAGTTGAGCAGCGCTTCGCGCGCCTGATCGCTGAAACCGCGCGCCGGGCGGGCGTACTCCTTGACGAAGCGCGCGAGGAACCGGTCGGCCAGGGTCAGGATGTCTTCACTGCGTTCGCGTAGCGGCGGCAGGTGCAGGGTGATGACATTGAGGCGATACAGCAGGTCTTCACGGAAGCGGCCGTCGCGCACCATGTCTTCAAGGTTCAGGTTGGTAGCGGCGAGGATGCGTACATCAGCGCGGCGGGTAACCGGGTCGCCCACGCGCTCATATTCCTTGTCCTGAATGAATCGCAGCAACTTTGGCTGCAGCGTGAGCGGAAAATCACCGATCTCGTCGAGAAACAACGTGCCGCCGTCCGCCTGGTTAACCCGGCCCAACGTGCTTTCGCTGGCACCGGTAAAGGCGCCGCGGCTGTGGCCGAACAATTCGCTCTCCATCAGTTCTGCGGTCAACGATGGGCAGTTGATGGTCACGCAGGATTTCTTCGAGCGTTTGCTCCAGCCGTGAATAGCCCGCGCCAACTCGCCCTTGCCGGTGCCCGACTCGCCGAGGATCAGAATATTGGCATCGGTGCCGGCGACCTGCCGTGCGGTTTCCAGCACCACCATCATGGCCGGGCTGTGGGAGTCGAGACCGTCCTTGGGCTGGCGCACCGCACCTTCCAACGCTTCCAGTCGTGCCGACAACTGGCGCACTTCCAGTTGCTTGGCGGTGGCCAGGCGCAACTGATCCGGGCTGCAGGGTTTGACCAGATAATCGGCAGCGCCGGCCTGGATCGCGTCCACGGCGGTGTCCACGGCGGAGTGGGCTGTAACGATCACGACGCGCATCCATGGCGCTTGAATGCGCATCTGGGCCAATACATCCAGCCCGTTATCTTCCCCCAGGCGCAAGTCAAGGAAGCACAAGTCGAACACTTGGCGTTGCATCAAGGCGTCGGCTTGGGCCGCGCTGTTGGCAGTGGCAACGGTGTAGCCTTCATCTTCCAGGCAATACCGGAAGGTGCGGAGGATCGCGGACTCGTCATCCACTAAAAGAATGCGGCCTTGAAGTTCCTTGGCTGATTCCATCTGTCCCGCGCTCCTTAACTATGAATGTTGGTGTTTAGTCCCAGAATAATCGGGCAAGTTGCATGGTTCATTCTGATTGATAAAAGGCAACGTCGCGCAGCTATCTGCACATCTTCCTACACGCCCCAGTAAAAGCGCCGTACTAGTGGCGTTTTCATATCTTCTGGCCGCTTCGGCAAAGGTACTGCCGCTTTCGATCCCTCTGCCCGACCAATGACCATCGTGCATTTCGCACGGCCCAAGGCAGGTCATCGTGCAGGATGCTGTGTCGTGAGGGTGAGGATCATTTGTAAGCGAATGATTTTAAAGGGTTTTATTTTGTAATAAACCTGGCATGCGCTCTGCAATAGGTACTGCATAGAGCGTCATGAACGAATAATCAGAATGCGGGAGAAAGCAGTATGACTCGCCAAAGCTTCAGCCAATTGCGTCTATCGCCGCTGCACCTGCAGCAAGGCCTGTTTGCCAGTCTCGCGTTGATGGTCACCCTGATCGCCGGCCAACAGATGCAGCATTGGCAGCAGAGTCAGCAACAAACCCCGCAGTTCGAACGTCCGGCCATGACTCAGACCCATTTCCGTTCCGTCGCCAGCACGGCTGCCGATGTAACCACCCCGCAACTGAGAGTGGCAGACCAGGAATCCACCCTGAGCGAACTGCCGGTTCAAGAGCGCTGGGTGTTCTAGGCAACAAAACGTCGCTCATGCCGAGCGGCTGTACGGCATCACCGCTGTTACCCCTATGAAAGCTTAAGGAGAATCACCATGTTGAGTTGGGCAATCACATTTCTGATCATCGCCATTGTGGCTGCAGTCTTGGGCTTCGGTGGTATCGCGGGTACTGCCACGGGTATCGCCAAGATCCTGTTCGTGGTTTTCCTGGTGATGTTCATCGCTTCGTTCTTCTTTGGTCGTCGCGGCCGAGGCTGAATATGACCACTCTGTCCCTCAAAGCCATTGCCGCCGCCGTGCTCCTGGGCGGCAGCGGTCTGGTGATGGCCGCCAATGACGGCCAGTCCCGCGCCAACGAATTGCTCAGTACGGATGCGCAGTACCGTGAAACCTGGCAAGGCGTGGTGAAGAAAGAAGAACGCCTGCCGGAATGGGTGATGAACCTGTCGGGTACGGCTGAGCAGATGAACGCTGTTGAAGAGGATGGCGACAAGTATCTGGTAGGGCCGCTGTGCGAGACGGCAGACACTTGCCTGAACAAGCGCCTGATCGTTGCTTTCAGCCTCGACAAGGAAGATGCCTACGCGATGTTGGTGGAAGTCCCGGCCGGTCTGCCAGCGGACAAGTCCCCGACGCGCCACGCCGATTACCGTTTTCTCGGTAAGCCGGACGAAGGCATGAAGAAGCTGCTGATGGAGCAGCTCAAGAAAGATCCGAATTGGTACTAGGTTCCGTCTCACGGAGCCGGCGTCCATAGAAAGAAGCCCGTTCGCTTCTTTCTGTTTGCATCGCTCGCCAAGCGCGATGCATGACCAGGGGGCCGGGTTGCTCTGATCGATCAGGATCGGCGCGACCTACGGGTACAGGGAGTGCCTGCGCAAGGGCCGGGTCAGGTGAAAAGCTGCGACGCAAGTTCACAAGTCCTCAAGCTTGCTGAACTTGCGGCGGGCTTATGACTCTCATGGCCCGGGCGTCATGCCGCCCATAGCCTGAATTTTTCGTTTTGCCTGCCGCTAACCATTACTTGGTGTGTCGGCGCGACCATCCATCGAGAAAATTTTCCTTACGCTACAGGCTGTTTCCGACGCCAGACCGCGGATTTTACAGGCATTTCTGCCAAACATATGAAGTCATCAAGTCGCTCTGAGCAGGCCTGAATTGGCAGCTTCACGGCAGGTTCACCCCCTTGAATGGCACATTCGAACTGACCGTTCAGACAATTATTTTCAAAAAAAGCCATGCCGATTCGGCATAGGGTAGGCGTTTACGGCATTAGACGTCGCTCCCTCGCATGGGAATAGTTGCGCCTTTTTTCGCCTACCAGTAAGCCATTTCGGCCAAGCTGCGGTGACCTTTCATGGAGGCAGATGCACACACTTTTTCGCTTTCGAGCGGTCCAGCTGGCGCATTTGCCTTGAGTTCACTTGAAGTAAGGGTAATGACATGAAGAAGGCAAAGCTAAGCCTCGCCTGGCAGATCCTCATCGGTTTGGTGCTGGGGATCGCGATCGGTGCAGTGCTCAACCATTTCAGTGCTGAAAAGGCCTGGTGGATCAGCAACGTGCTGCAGCCGGCAGGCGATATCTTTATTCGCCTGATCAAGATGATCGTCATCCCAATCGTGATTTCCTCGCTGATCGTTGGCATTGCCGGTGTTGGCGACGCGAAAAAGCTGGGTCGCATCGGCGTCAAAACCATCCTCTACTTCGAAGTCGTCACCACCATCGCCATTGTGGTCGGCCTGTTGCTGGCCAACCTGTTCCATCCAGGCGCGGGCATCGACATGAGCACCCTGGGTACGGTCGACATCTCCAAATACCAGGCGACCGCCGCCGAAGTGCAGCATGAGCATGCGTTCATCGAGACCATCCTCAATCTGATCCCGTCGAACATCTTCGCTGCCGTCGCTCGGGGCGAGATGCTGCCGATCATCTTCTTCTCCGTACTGTTCGGCCTGGGCTTGTCCAGCCTCAAGCCGGAGCTGCGCGAGCCCTTGGTGACCATGTTCCAAGGCGTGTCCGAGAGCATGTTCAAAGTCACCCACATGATCATGAAGTACGCCCCTATCGGTGTATTTGCCCTGATCGCGGTGACCGTCGCCAACTTCGGCTTCGCCTCGCTGCTGCCGTTGGCCAAGCTGGTGATCCTGGTTTACGTCGCGATCCTGTTCTTCGCGTTTGCAGTGCTGGGCTTGATCGCCCGCCTGTTTGGTTTCTCGATCCTCAAACTGATGCGCATCTTCAAGGATGAGCTGGTGCTGGCCTACTCCACCGCCAGCTCCGAAACCGTGCTGCCGCGCGTGATCGAGAAGATGGAAGCCTACGGCGCACCGAAGGCGATCTGCAGCTTCGTGGTGCCGACGGGTTACTCGTTCAACCTCGACGGTTCGACCCTGTACCAGAGCATTGCGGCGATCTTCATTGCCCAGCTGTACGGCATCGACCTGTCGATCGGCCAGCAGCTGATGCTGGTCCTGACCCTGATGGTGACCTCCAAAGGCATCGCCGGCGTGCCGGGTGTGTCGTTCGTCGTGCTGCTGGCCACCCTGGGCAGCGTCGGCATCCCATTGGAAGGCCTGGCATTCATCGCGGGTGTCGACCGTGTGATGGACATGGCGCGTACCGCACTGAACGTAATCGGCAACGCCTTGGCCGTGCTGGTCATCTCCCGCTGGGAAGGCATGTACGACGACGCCAAGGGCGAGCGCTACTGGAATTCCCTGCCGCACTGGCGCAGCAAAGAGGCGCTGCCGGCCGGCGAGACCACTCGCGGCTGATCACTCGATTGCGCTGACACAAACCCCGGATGATTCCGGGGTTTGTCGTTTCTGCCAGCCCCGTTATCATTCGCCCCATCTTTCGGGGGATTTAACTGATGCTCAATGGCCTGTGGCTTGGCTTCTTTGTCGTGGCAATGGTGTCAGCACTGGCGCAATGGCTGGTGGGCGGTAACGCGGGGATTTTTGCGGCGATGGTGGAAAGTATTTTCGCCATGGCCAAATTGTCGGTGGAAGTCATGGTGCTGCTGTTCGGCACCTTGACCCTGTGGCTGGGCTTTTTGCGTATCGCCGAAAAGGCCGGGATCGTCGACTGGCTGGCCAAGGCCCTGGGCCCGCTGTTTCGCCGCCTGATGCCGGAAGTGCCCGCCGGCCACCCGGCCATCGGTTTGATCACCCTCAACTTTGCCGCCAACGGCCTGGGTCTGGACAACGCCGCCACGCCCATCGGCCTGAAAGCCATGAAGGCGTTGCAGGAGCTCAACCCGATTCCTAACACCGCCAGCAACGCACAGATCCTGTTCCTGGTGCTCAATGCTTCGTCGCTGACGCTGTTGCCCGTGACCATCTTCATGTACCGCGCCCAGCAAGGCGCCGCCGACCCGACGCTGGTGTTCCTGCCGATCCTGCTGGCCACCAGCGCGTCGACCCTGGTGGGCCTGCTGTCAGTGGCGGTCATGCAGCGCCTGCGCTTGTGGGACCCAGTGGTGCTGGCCTACCTGATTCCCGGTGCGTTGGTGCTGGGTGGCTTCATGGCATTGCTGGCGACCCTGTCCGCCACGGCGCTGGCCGGGCTGTCTTCGATCTTGGGCAATCTCACGCTGTTTGGCTTGATCATGCTGTTCCTGGTGATCGGCGCGTTGCGCAAGGTCAAGGTGTATGAGGCCTTTGTCGAAGGCGCCAAGGAAGGCTTTGACGTTGCCAAGAACCTGTTGCCCTATCTGGTGGCGATGCTCTGTGCGGTGGGCGTGTTGCGTGCCTCCGGCGCGCTGGACTTCGGCCTGGAAGGGATTCGCCATGTGGTGGCCTGGACCGGCATGGACACGCGTTTTGTCGACGCGCTGCCGACCGCGATGGTCAAGCCGTTCTCCGGCAGTGCAGCGCGGGCAATGCTGATCGAGACCATGCAGACCCAGGGTGTGGACAGTTTCCCGGCGTTGGTGGCGGCGACGATCCAGGGCAGTACCGAGACCACCTTCTATGTGTTGGCGGTGTACTTTGGTTCGGTGGGCATCCAGCGCGCAAGGCATGCCGTTGGCTGTGCGTTACTGGCGGAATTCGCCGGTGTGGTGGCGGCCATTGCGGTGTGCTACTGGTTCTTTGGTTGAAGCTGGGATCGCTATCGGGGGCTTGCCCCCGATGAGGCCATCAGTGTTTAGCAGCAGCATTGCCTTGTGCCACCACCCAATCCACCACCTGCCTGTTCAACGCATCCCCGGCCTGCCCAAACCCAGCCACCACGCCTGGCACCTGGGTATCGCTCACCGGCTGGCGTACTTCAAACCGGCGGCTGGCGATGATGCGCTGATCGCTGCCGCGCACCAGCCGAGCATCCAGGCGAATCACCACCTCCACTGCCGTGCCGTGGTACTCGCTCTGAAACGCCTGCAACTGCCCGCCCAGCTCATAGTCCGCCTGCAGATTGGTCTCGTCGGTACTCAGCAACGTCACCCGGCCATCACGCTGGAAACCATCCAGCAGACGGTTACGCAACAGCACCGGCGCCGGATCGCTCCAGCGCGAGTTCGCATAGCTGCTGATCAAGTCGCCATTGGGCACCACCGCGATGCGTGGGCTGTCGAGAAACTCGCTGGTCTGTGGCTTGGTCACGCGCAGCGACCAGCTCACCGGCGCGCCTTGGCTGACGGGCTGGGCCGACCCCAGGCGGTACACGTCGGACGGGTCCGGCTTGGGCAGGATCGAGCAGGCGCTCAGCAGTGCCAAGGCCACGGGGGCGATCATTCGGTAAGCACGCTTCATGGCGTGAACTCCTTGTTCTTGTCACTGCCCAGCAGGTAACCGCTGGGGTTGGCTTCCAGGCGGCGTGAGATGGCGCGCAGCGAACCGAGGGTTTCGCGCAGTTCGCGCACGGCCGGCGCCAGCTCGTTGAGGCCCTGCATGCCGCTGTTCACGGAGTCCTGGTTGTTGGTCAGCAAGGTGTTGATGGTCGCGGTGCTTTGCTCCAGGGATTTCATCGCCTGTTCCGCACTGCCAAATGCCTGCTTTCCCTGATCGTTGAGCAAACCATTGGCGTTGCGCATCAGCACGGTGGTCTGCTCCAACGCCCCGCCGGCCTGTTTGCTCACCTGCATCAATTGCTGCATCACCACTTTGATTTCGCTGCGCTGTTCCGCGATGGCGCCGGTAGTCTGCTGCAAGTTTTCCAGGGTGGTGCTCAAGCGTTCGACGTTTTCCCGGGAGAACAGCTGGTTGGCGTTATGCAGCAGCAGGTTGATGCTGGTCATCAGGTCATTGCTGTTGTTGAGCAGGCGCGCGATGGGCGATGGCGATGCGATGATTTCCGGCAGGTTGCCATCCTTGCCCTTGAGTTCCGGGCTTTGCGGGGTGCCGCCGCTGAGCTGGATGATCGAGGTGCCGGTGATGCCGGTCAGTGCCAGCTTGGCCTGGGTGTCTTCCTTGATCGGTGTTTGCCCGGCCAGGCGGATGCGCGCCAGCACGCGGCGTGGGTCCTTGGGGTCCAGGCGCAGGCTGGTGACATCGCCCACCTTGATCCCGCTGTATTGCACCGAACTGCCCTGGGACAGGCCGCTGACCGCTTCGTTGAACACCACCTCGTAATCGCGAAAGGCGCTGTCGACGCTGGATTTGGCCAGCCACAGGCCGAACAGCATCGCGCCGACCACCACAATTACGCTGAACAATCCGATCATCACATGATGGGCTCGGGTTTCCATGTCATACCTCGTTGAGCGATTGAGCGGCATCCAATGCCGCGCGGCCTCGGGGGCCGTGGAAATATTCGTGAATCCAGGCGTCGTCGGTTTCCGAGACGACATCAATGGCATCGGCCACCAGCACTTTCTTTTGCGCCAGCACCGCCACGCGGTCGGTGATGGTGTACAGCGTGTCGAGGTCGTGGGTGACCAGAAACACGCTCAAGCCCAGCGCGTCGCGCAGGGTCAGGATCAGTTGGTCGAATTGCGCCGCGCCAATCGGGTCGAGGCCGGCGGTGGGTTCGTCGAGAAACAGGATGTCCGGGTCCAGGGCCAGCGCGCGGGCCAGGGCGGCGCGCTTGATCATGCCGCCGGACAGCGACGCCGGGTACTTGTCGGCCGCCGACAGCGGCAGCCCGGCCAGGGCCAGTTTGACTGCCGCCAAATGCTCGGCATCGGCGCGGCTGAGCCCGGCGTGCTCGATCAACGGCAACGCGACGTTCTCGGTGACGGTCAGCGAGGAAAACAGCGCGCCCTTCTGGAACAGTACGCCGAAGCGGCGTTCCACCAGCGAACGTTCATGCTCGGCCAAACTCGGCAGGTTCTTGCCGAACACCCGCACTTCCCCCTCGCTGGGGCGGCGCAGGCCGACGATGCTGCGCAGCAACACCGATTTGCCGCTGCCGGAGCCCCCGACCACCGCGAGGATTTCGCCCTTGTACAAATCCAGGTCGAGGTTTTCGTGCACGCTCTGGCTGCCAAAGCGGTTGCACAGGCCGCGCACCTCGATCACCGCCTCAGTGGGCGCTCGATGTAGACGACTCACCAGCCCATCTCCATGAAAAACATGGCCGCGACCGCGTCCAGCACGATCACCACGAAAATCGATTGCACCACGCTGGAGGTGGTGTGTGCGCCGACTGACTCGGCACTGCCGCTGACCTTGAACCCTTCCAGGCAGCCAATCGCGGCGATCAGAAACGCGAAGATCGGCGCTTTCACCATGCCCACCAGGAAATGCTGCACGCCAATGTCCGATTGCAGCAGCGACAGGAACATCGCCGGCGAAATATCCAGGGCCACCGCACACACCACGCCGCCGCCAATAATCCCCGAGAGCATCGCCAGGAACGTCAGCATCGGCAGGGCCACCAGCAGCGCCAAGACCCGCGGCAGCACCAGCAGCTCCATCGGGTCCAGGCCCAGCGTGCGGATCGCGTCGATTTCCTCATTGGCCTTCATCGAGCCGATTTGTGCGGTAAACGCACTGGCCGTGCGACCGGCGATCAGGATGGCGGTAAGCAACACGCCAAATTCGCGCAGGAATGAGAACGCCACCAGGTCCACGGTGAATATCGTCGCGCCGAAGCTCTTGAGCACCGTGGCGCCAAGGAAGGCCACCACGGCGCCCACCAGAAAGGTCAGCAGCGCAACGATAGGCGCGGCGTCGAGGCCGGTCTGTTCGATATGCGCAACCATTGGCGTGAGGCGCCAGCGCTTGGGCCGAAAGATGCCGCGCGCGAAGGTTTCAAGGATCAGGCCGATGAAGCCCAGCAGCTTCATCCCGTCTTGCCAGACGGTGTCCACGGCACGGCCGATGCGCGCCAACAGTTGGATGCCCGCGCCTTCTTCCGCTTCTTTGAGCGGTACGCAAAAATCATTGAGCGAGCGGTAGACCGTCTTGAGCAATGCCCGGTCGGCGGCGGACAGGCTGCAATCGGTCTGCTCGGCGGAGTGTTCTATACGTTCGGGCCCCAGTAGCTCCACCAGCAGTGAAGCGCCGGCGGTATCCAAAGCGCCAAGGCCGTTGAGGTCGATGCGCGCACCGGCGTCGTACTGGCCGTCGAGGGTATTCGACAGCTTCTTCAGGTTGGCGTAGTGGGCAAGCGTCCAGTCACCGGTGATCCGGAGCAACGGCGGTGTGCTGGACGTATCGAGTTGGGCTGCGCCGGCTGTCGTGCGAGTGGTCATAAGCTCCGAGCTTGTTTGGCTATCCACAATTGCTACGTAATAGCACGATCGGGCTTACTTGGGGTTGTCCGTTTGTGCTGAGTCGGTGACGTTAAAGCGCAGCACGCCGATAACTTGCCCGTCTTCGGTCAGCACCCGCACCTGCCAGCGCCCTACCGAATCCGGCGGGAAGTTCTGCTTGTGGGTCCAGGCGCGGTAACCTTCCTTGCGGCCGCCATGGATATCCAGGGCAATGCGGTCGACTTCCTGGCCGTTGAATTTCCACACATGGTAAATCCGCTCATCCAGGCCGCGCGGGGCGTTGATGGCGGTGTAGGCGTACAGCCCGCCGCTGCGCAGTTGGGCGGCGCTGACCTGCTTGAGGTCGTCGCCCGGCGTGCGGTCTTGTAGCTGGGTGCTGATGGCCACTTCGGTCATCCACAGGGTGGCAGGTGGCACCCAGCTGCGCAGCAGCCAGCCGGCGCAGCCAATCGCGGCGGTGACCCCCAGCAGCATCGCCCAGCCTTTGACGCTGCGCAGCGGGAGGCTGACGGCCAGGCTCGGAATCGACAGGGCCATGGCGACGCCCAGGGCCAGCTTGTAACTCTCGGCGGTGGTCAGGTGCAGGATGATCGGCAGTGCGGTCAGCAATGCGGCGAATAACGTCAGCGTGTGCAGGGCGAGGAACAGTGACCGCTTGGGCGCCAGCCATTTGTAGTACAGCGGGTCGATGATCGAGACCAGCGCCGCCGCACCGAGCAGGCCGGTGAACACCGATTGGCCGCTGTTCCAGGCCGTGGTGACGAAAAAGAACGGCAGCACGAAAAACAGGCTTTCCTGGTGAATCATCTGCGTGGCATAGCGCAGTAGCGGTTCCGGTATTTCGCGATTGAAGAGCTTGGTAAACAGCTGCGTGAAGCTGTTTTCCAGCATCAGCCACAACCAGCTCACCAGCATGATCACGGCGATCCAGCTGGCCATGCCCTGCTGGCGATCCACCAGGATGAAACTGCCCACGCCCGATATGAAACCGCCGAGTGCGATCACCCCTGGGTAGCGCTTGATCAGTTCTATAACGCGCAGGATAAGGGGCGGCAAGTTCGGCATGGGCGGTTCACACTGGCTGTGGGAAAAATCCTAGACAGGATAGCGTCTTAGGTCGCTGTTCGGTGCCTCATTACGCGTTGCGTTTGCGATAAAACCGCAGGGCCACCAATACAAAGACGATCAGCCCCAGCACACCCGCACCCAACCCGCTCAGCGCGTTATAGCTCAACAGCGGTTTTTCGATGCGCCAGTAGCCCGGCTGCGCCAGCACCTGGCGCATGGCTTGATTGGTCTGCGCCAGGCTCCCGGCCTTGATGCGTTTGGCCGGGTCGCCGAAGCGGCCATCGGCATATTCGCCGGCAGCGCTCCAGTAATAGTCGGCCAACGCGCTGTTGCCCTGTACCGCCCAGGCCTGACGTGCGATGGCGGCTTGCTGCAGCCGAGCGAATACCGCCGGGTCGAGGCCATCCTTGAGCAACTGTGCCTTGAGATCTTTGAGTACGTGTTCGGCTTGCTCGAGGTTGTCCCGCTCGAGGTCAGCGTTCAAGCTCAGGAACCCGACGCCGCCAAGCACTTCGCGCTCGCTCCACGGGCCGTAGGACAAGCCGTGCTTGAGGCGCAGTTGGCGGTATAACGCCCAGTCGAGGTAATCCTTGAGCAGGTCGTAGGTTTCGTCATGCTGGTCGTCCAGCACGGGCTCCGGGAGCAGCCAATGCAGCTTGGCATTGTTGCCGACCCAACCGTGGATCAGGTCGCGATGGCTATCCGCGGCATTCTGGATTTGCGGCAATGGCCGGTGTTCGCTCGGCTCTACCGGGTCGAGTTGGCCATAGGTGCGCTCCAGGTAGGCCGGCAGCAGTTTGTCCAGATCGCCGACGACGATCAGGGTCATATTGTTCGGCGCGTACCAATTTTTGCGCAGCGCCTCCAACTGCTCGCGGGTCAGGTGGTTGACCTCGGCGCGTTCGGCGCACTTGAGGCCCAATTCGACAGCTAGCTGGTTACTGGCATTGTGGCCGAGGTCCTGGCGGTCCAGCAGGCGTTGCAAGTGTGAGTAATGGCCGCCGTCCTCGCGCTCGACCACCTGCTTGGCGGCGTTGATATTGGCATCGGTCAGTTGCGTGCGGGTGATGATTGCCAGCAACAGGTCCAACACCTTGCGCTGGTTTTGCGCAGGCGCCTCGATCACGAATGTGGTGTCGGCGTTGCTGGTGTAGGCGTTCCATTCGCCGCCCAACGCTTGCATACGGTCTTCGAGCTCGCCTTCGCCACCGCCGTCTATTCCGCTGAACAGCAGGTGCTCGAACAAGTGCGGCAGTTCCTTCTGGTCGCAGCCGAAATCGTCCAGGCCCACGCCAACCACCAGCCGGATGGCCACGTGCCCGCGCTCTGTGCCCGGTTTGAGCAGCAGTTGCAGGCCGTTGGGTAAGGTGTAGCCTTCGACTTGCAGGCGGTCAAAGGCAAAGGTGTGTGCCGAGCCCATCAGCAGGCAGGCGAGTATCAGGCGACGCATAACAAGCTTCCTGGCGAACGAGGTCCATTGCTAACTGACTTCGCTGGCTGGCTTACGTTCAGGGCGAATGGGTGATGTCGGCGATATCTTCAGCAGACAGTGCGCCGGTGTCGGACGTTTCCAACACCACATAGGCGCTGCTGCAAAACAGCGAGTTCAAGCGCTTCATGTCGGCGATCAGCTCCAGGTGCAGGGAGCTGGTTTCCAGGCTCTGCACGATTTTACGCTGCAAGCGGCTGACGTGGGCGTGGGCCAGGCGACGTTCCTGAGCGCGAAAGCGGCGTTTCTCGCGCAGTAACTGGCGGGCGCTTTCCGGATCGCCGCTGAGAAATACCGACAGGCCCAGGCGCAAGTTGGAGATCAACTGGCTGTGCAGGTCGCTGAGTTCTTCCAGGCCGACTTCGGAAAATTGCCGACGTTGCGAGGTCTTCTGCTGCTGGACTTTGCGTAGCATGCGCTCGATCAAGTCGCCCGCCAGCTTCAGGTTGATCGACAGCTCAATGATCTCTGCCCAGCGTCGATTGTCCTGTTCGCTCAGGTCTTCGCGGGGCATTTGCGCCAGGTAAAGTTTGATCGCGCTATAGAGCGCCTCGACGTCATCGCTGAGGCTGCGCATTTCCTGGGTGATGGCGGTTTGTTTGCCACGCAGCACTTCCTGCATCGAGGTGAGCATGTTGTCGATCAGATCGCCGAGCCGCAGGGTTTCACGGGCGGCGTTGGCCAGCGCCAGGCTTGGCGTATCCAGCGCGGCCAGGTCCAGATGGCGCGGCTTGGCTTTGCCATTGGTCTCCGGGTGCTCCGGCAGCAGCCATTCGCACAGCCGCGCCATCGGGCCAATGGTGGGTAGCAGGATCAGGCAACGGCTGACGTTGTAGAGCAGGTGAAAGCTGATGACCATGCCTTGAGTGCTGTAGTCCAGGCCGTCCATCCAGCGTACGAGTGGGTCGAGTACCGGAATGATCAACAGCAGGCCGATCAATTTGTACAACAGGCTGCCCAAGGCGACCTGCCGCCCGGCCGTGTTCTGCATGCTGGTGCTGAGAAAGGCCAGGATGCCGCTGCCGATGTTGGCGCCGATTACCAGGCCGATGGCCACGTGCAAACCGATCACGCCGGCACCGGCCAGGGTGGCCGTCAGCAGCACGGCGGCGAGGCTGGAGTAGGAAATCATCGCGAACAGCGCGCCGACCAGGGCGTCGAGCAAAATGTCGCCGGTCAGCGAAGCGAAGATGACTTTGACGCCTTGGGCATGGGTAATCGGCCCGGCGGCTTCGACGATCAGTTGCAGTGCCAGGATGATCAGCCCGAGGCCGATCCCGACCCGGCCGAGCTGCCCCGCCCGCGTCTGTTTGCGCGACAGGAAAAAAATCACCCCGAGGAAGATCAGCAGCGGCGACAGCCAGGACAAGTCAAGGGTCAGCACCCTCGCCATCAACGCGGTGCCGACGTCAGCGCCGAGCATGGTGGCCAAGGCAGGGGTAAGGCTCATCAGCCCTTGGCCGACAAAGGAGGTCACCAGCATCGCCGTGGCGTTGCTGCTCTGCACCATGGCTGTCACCAGGATACCGGCGACAAATGCCAGCCAGCGCTTGGACATGTTCTGCCCGATGACTTGGCGCAAGTTGGAACCGTAGACCCGCAGGATGCCGGTACGGACGATGTGCGTGCCCCAGATAAGCAGGGTCACGGCGGAAAGCAGATTGAGCAAGGTCAGCATGCTCGGCCCCCCGTGTGGGTGCGCTCCAAAGGAGCGAAGGAAAGTTGCCGCGTGCCGCTCTACGTCTTGTACTTAAGCTGTAGTTGGCGAATGGGCTGCGCGCCAGCATCGCATAGCTAAACTCGGGATTGAAACAAAACTGTCATCTTTAGGGGCGAGCTTGCTCGCGAAGAACCCAAGGACAACGCGTTAAACCAGGCAGTGCGCGTTATCGTTGACGTTCTTCGCGAGCAAGCTCGCTCCTACAGTTTATTGACCCGGAACGTCCTTGCGCAGTTTCACCGGATCCTGCTGTTTCTTCTTTTTCGCGATGGCGGTGCGCATCTTGATGTTCACCGCTTCCACCGCCAGCGAGAACGCCATGGCGAAGTAGACGTAGCCTTTTGGCACGTGCACGTCGAAGGCTTCGGCGATCAGCACGGTACCTACCACCAGCAGGAACGACAGCGCCAGCATCTTCAGCGACGGGTGCTTGTCGATGAACTCGCTGATCTTGCCAGCGGCCAGCATCATCACCAGTACGGCGACCACGATGGCGGCGACCATCACCGGCACGTGGGAAACCATGCCGACAGCGGTGATCACCGAGTCCAGGGAGAACACGATGTCGATGATCGCAATCTGGATGATGGTGTAGATGAACTTGCCGCCGGCGCCTTTGGGCTCGTCCTGGCTTTCTTCTTCACCTTCCAGGGCGTGGTACATCTCCTGGGAGCTTTTCCACAGCAGGAACAGGCCACCGAAGAACAGGATCAGATCGCGCCCGGAGATGCCCTGGCCGAAGACCACGAACAGGTCGGCGGTCAGTTGCATGACCCAGGTGATCGACAGCAGCAACAGGATACGCGTGACCATCGCCAGGGCGAGGCCGAAGATCCGAGTGCGCGCCTGCATATGCTTGGGCATGCGGCTGACCAGGATCGAAATCATGATGATGTTATCGATGCCCAGGACGATCTCGAGGGCCGTCAGGGTGAAGAAGGCAATCCAGATTTCCGGATTGGTCAGCCATTCCATGTGTATTCCTTTGTGCAAATGTTAGACCGCGCAAGCTGTAGCGCCGCGCGGTGAGTGAGTCGGTACGATTATAGAGTGCTGAACAGCGGAAAAATCCCCATCAGCAACGCGGCGAACATTATGCACAGGCATACCAGCACTGCCCACTTGAGGGTGAAGCGCTGGTGATCGCCAAACTCGATACCCGCCAGGGCAACCAGCAAGTAGGTCGAGGGTACCAGTGGGCTAAGCAGATGCACCGGCTGGCCGACGATCGACGCGCGCGCCATTTCCACCGCGGTGATGCCGTAGTGGCTGGCCGCTTCGGCCAACACCGGCAGTACGCCATAGTAGAACGCATCGTTGGACATGAAGAAGGTAAATGGCATGCTCACCAGCGCCGTGATCACCGCCAGGTACGGGCCCAGGGCTTGCGGGATGACCGCCAGCAGGCTCTTGGACATGGCGTCGACCATGCCAGTGCCCGACAGAATGCCGGTGAAGATACCGGCGGCGAAGATCAGCCCGACGACCGCCAGCACGCTGCCGGCGTGGGCCGCGACGCGGTCTTTCTGTTGTTGCAGGCACGGGTAGTTGACGATCATCGCGATACTGAACGCCACCATGAACAGCACCGGCAGCGGCAACAGGCCGGCGATCAGCGTGCACATCAGGGCCAGCGTGAGCGCGCCGTTGAACCAGATCAGCTTGGGACGGCGGGCGTCGGGGAATTGCGACACGCTGATGTCGCTGTGGTCGATCTCGTCGCCCTGCAGGTGCAGTTCACCCAGGCGTGCACGCTCGCGCTTGCCGTACATATAGGCAATCGCCAGGATCGCCACCACGCCGGCAGCCATCGCCGGGATCATGGGTACGAAAATGTCCGATGGGTCGACATGCAGCGCACTCGCGGCGCGGGCGGTCGGGCCACCCCACGGCGTCATGTTCATCACGCCACCGGCAAGAATGATCAAGCCGGCCATGATCCGCGGGCTCATGCCGATGCGCTGGTACAGCGGCAGCATGGCGGCGACGCAGATCATGTAGGTGGTGGCGCCGTCACCGTCCAGAGATACCACCAAGGCCAGCACGGCGGTGCCGACCGAGACTTTCAGCGGGTCGCCCTTGACCATCTTGAGGATCTTGCGCACGGCCGGGTCGAACAGGCCGGAATCGATCATCAAGGCAAAGTAGAGGATGGCGAACATCAGCATCACGCCGGTCGGCGCGAGCTTGGTGATGCCTTCGAGCATCATCGGGCCGATCTTAGGCGCGAAGCCGCCGAACAGCGCGAACAGGATAGGCACAATGATCAAGGCGATCAGCGCAGACAGGCGCTTGGTCATGATCAGGAACATGAACGTGATGACCATGGCAAAGCCAAGGAAAGTCAACATAGGAATACTCCAGGCGTAGCGCGGCTAGGGAATGGCGAACCGGGTGGGTTCAGCGCAGAACGAAAGGCACGAGGCGTACGGGTGGAGTTGGGGCAAACAGGCGGGTACGGGCGGACATCGGGGATCACCATTGTTGTTGTTAACAGTCGGTCTATTGCCGACAGTGGGGGTGATCCTAGACGGGTAAGCTTTCAGCCAGCTTTCGCTGAGCAAACAGGTGACACTCGGTCATTAGGCTGATGCCGATACACATGTGGGAGGGGGCTTGCTCCCGATGGCATTGGGTCAGCTGATATATGTGCTGGCTGACCCACCGCTATCGGGGGCAAGCCCCCTCCCACACTTTGTTATGCGTATCACCGAATTTTCAGGGCAGTTCGAGGCCGCCGGCCGCTTTGTGCAGCGCCCGCAGGTGTTCACCCATTTGCTTGAGGTTGCCTTCGCAAGCGGCAATCTCGGCCGCGCGGGAAGGATCGAGCAGCGCCCTCACCTCTTTATCCAGGTCGCCGGTCAGCGATTGCAGTTGCTTCTGGCGCTCGGCACTTTCCGATTCCAACCGCTTGGCCTCTGACGGTTGCGGCAAGCCGTAGCCGCCACTGTCGAGCAGCTCGGCCGGGCGGCTGAGGAAGCCGCTGTTGGCGAGGATTTGCTGCAAGGTGTTGTTGGCCTTCTCCATGCCGCCGTTTTTCAGCTCCCGGGCATTGAGGTAACGCTGTTTGACTTCGTCCTGGGCGAGCATCAACTGTTTGCGGTAGCTGGCTTGCTCCAGCAACAGCAACGCGGCGCTGGTACGCAAATCGGCCTGGCCGAACCATTGGCGGCGTTCCTGTGCGTTCAGCGACAGCCAGTCTTCGACCTGGGTCTGCTTGATCGGCAGCCGCTTGCGCAGTACATCGAACATCGCCTGGTAGCGCTCGCGGAACGAGTCGAAGTGATAACCCAGGCGCAGCGCCTCGCGCTTGTCATCGAGTACGCTGGTGTCGGCCAGCCCACGTGCGCTGAGCACTTCCAGCAAGCCGTTGGGGGTAATGTTGTCCAGGCCGGTCAGTTGCGGGTTGGCGCTGCCACTGCGCAACAGCTTCAAGCTTTCTACCGCGCAGTTGTTGGAAATAAAGAAGTAGTTGCCGTCGTAGCTCCAGTGCATCTCAGCGGCATGTTCGACGGTGTCGTTGATTTCCTGGCGGTTGAGCTTCAGAGGCACTGACGCCAGGCCACGCAGTTCGGTCTTGGTGTATTCGTCGATGACTTGGGCCAGCGGCAATACGAACAGCCGTGACGGGTATTTGCCCACCAGGCCGTCCCAGCTCGACAGCTGTACGTCGCCGACGAAGGCGCGGTAGGACAAGACCAGGTGCTGATCCAGGTCCAGCCGGCAGTCCGGCCCGCGAGGGCGGCCGGGGGCACAGATCACCAGACGCAGCATGCTATGGCCCCAGCGACTCACCAGATTCTGATTGGCTTCGGCGAGCAGATAGTCGATTTCGTATACGCGTTCCGGGTCGATCTGGCCCAGCGGTGTCTTGGCAAAATCATTGCCGGCGTTCAAGAAAGCGTAGGTATTGCCACATGTATCCTGCCCAGGCGGCGCCCAGCCGAAGTGTTCCTTGTAATAGCGCGCCAGCGCGGGACGGCGGCAGGCGTAGCTGGGGTCGAGGAGGAAGTACTCCATGTTGACCGCGACGAATTCCAGCGGGCTGGTGGTTTCGTAGATGTCCGGGCTGCGAACCACCTGGTTGTTGTGCTGTTCACGTTCGCCGCGACGGCCGACGTATTGCGGCCAGCCGGCGAGGTCCAGCAGGCGTGGATCGTCACTGAGCGTGAAGCGACGGTCATTCTGGCCGCGACACTGATCGGGCAAGCCAATCAAACCGGTGATGTTGTTCTGGCGGCTGCAGCGCTGGATCAGCGCCCGCTCGTCCTTGGACCACAGGCGCGCACGGTCATAGATGTGGGTCAGTTCATGCAGCACGGTGGCGAGCATTTCGCGGCGCACGGTGCCGTGGGGGCGATTGGTTTTCTGCGTGGCGGCGCTGCCGTCGGTCAGGCTGACGAGCAGGTTTCGGTTGAGGTCCAGTTCGGACACCAGGGAGGCCTGGCCATAAGCGTTTTCAGGCATCTTGTCGGTCCAGCCGACGTCAATGCGGCGGTCCAGTTGCTCGATGAAGCGCGGCGGCAAGGCGCTCATCGCTTCATCGAGCAATGCCTGGCTGGCCTGCTGTTCGGCCGGGCTCAAGCCATCGGTGTTGAGCCTCAGTTGCAGGCTGGCCTGGGCGGCATCGGCGCACAGTAGCACCGCTCCGGCCAGGAGCCAGGCGTTGATGCGCCTCACAGAGCGAGAATAGCTTCGGCGAGCGTCTGGTCACTGGCATCACGGGCTTCTGGGACGCGGGTGCGCAAAGTGTCGAAGGCCGCTTCGAGCTGCGCACCACGGATCTCGCCGTTGGTGGCGACGAAGCTGGCGGCATCATCGTGGGCTTCACGCACGATCTTGGAGTCGCGGATGGAGGTGGTGGTGTCCGAGGTGAAATCAATGGTGCGCGCCGAAGCACGCACGATGATGTTACTGGTGGCCTTCAGGGTTTGCGCCTGTGCCACATCAGCCAAAAACAGCAGGCCGAGGGCGGCGACGATCAACGGGCTACGCATGGGGTGACTCCAATACAAAGAGGGACATACAAAGATGATTATTGGACGAGAATTGCCTGCGCCAGTTCAAGGTCGCTTGCATGAAGTTTTGGCTGGGTGTGGCGCAGGTAATCCAGCGCGGACTCCAAGCGTGCGCCCCGCCATTGGCCGTCAGTGGCAATGAAAGCGGCAGCATCATCCTTGGCGAGCCGTACCATCTTGTTGTCGAACGGCGCAGAGGTCACCTTGCTGGTGGCGTACACGCTGACAACGGTGCTCTGAACTGAAACATCAAAGGCCCAAGCCAATGGTGCCGAGCAGGCGCAGAACATCACAGGAACGATCAACAGACGGTTTGAAAAAGCCATGGGACTCGACAACTGAAAACGAGCGCCAAGGCTAGCGCAATGGCCGGGCGAGAGCCAGTGCAGTGACTGGCTCTCCCTGCTTGCGCCTGGTGTTAGATCGCCAGGATGGCCTGGGCCAATTGAGCGTCGGTGGCGGTGTTCAATTGCGGCGCTTGTTGACGGATCTGTGCCAGGGCGCTTTCCAGCTTCACGCCGCGGATGGCGCCTTCGCTGGCTACAAAGCTGGCCGCGTCGTCACGGGCAGCTTGCACCACTTTGTTGTCGCGCAAGGACGACGTGGCATCGGAAGTGGCATCGGAAGTGGCTTTCAGTGCGCCAACGATCGAGTCGGTGGTCACGATCAGGCTGCTCGCGTTGGCGTTGGCAGCAACGGCCAACAGGGCGGCAGTGCACAGCAGGCGAAGACGGGACATGGGGTAACTCCTGTAGATGGGCAATAAGGTGGCACAGAACGGCCACAGTGAAACGGACGTTGGGCAACTGGGCATCTGACGCCCGATCTACAAGGTTCGCCACGTGGTGACGGGATATTAGGCCACTGCTTGTCCATTCGGAAGCCTGGCGTACAACTGTAATGGTCAAATTCAATAATACTTAAACTGTACCAGTCCAATAGCGCGACGTTCTTGTAGTTGCGGTTCTCCAGAAACAGCAAAGCCCGCCTCCGGTTACTCGGGGCGGGCTTTGCTTTGACAAAACAGAGTGCTGGCAGTGGACCCGACGGGTCAGGGCCAGCGAGCGCCAATCAGCGCCAGAACGGCTTGCTCAGCTCTTCGTAGCGTTGAGCTTCGCTGATACCGGCGTCAGCCAGCAGACGCGAATCCAGGCGAGCCAATTGGTGGCGGCTGGAGATGCGGCGCTGCCACAACATCAGGTTGGCAAGAACGCGCAGAGGCAGGGAAGCCTGGGTGTTGACAGCTTTTTCTTCGAAGAACAGTTCGGAACTGAGTGTACGTTCCATGATGACATCCTTCCGCTTGTGGCGGGATTAGGTAGTGGTTTAACTGATGCCAATGATCCTCCTCCCACGCAAGACTCTCTAGATACAGTTCACCTGTATTGTGAGGGGCCAGTTAACTGTTTATAGAGGCTGTACGGTACGGAATTGGTGCAACTGTACCTGTCTGCACTTAAATAGTGCGAAATTGGGGATTTTGAGGCGAGCAGTGGGATATTTCGGTAGGAAATTACCGGTACAGCAGTACAGTTTTTGCTAAAGATGCCGGTGAGACAGCCGGGCTGATAAAACTGTATTTGCCTCAGCCCGGTTGTGTATCGGTCAAGCCTTCAGCATGTGGCCGGTTTCTTCCAGGTTAATGTGCCAGCTCAGTGCTTCGCGCAGGATGTGCGGGGTATGCCCGCCGATCGCACAGGCGGCGTCGAAGTAATTGTTCAGCGCGTCGCGATACGCCGGGTGCACACAGTTGTCGATGATCACCCGAGCGCGCTCTCGTGGCGCCAGGCCACGCAAGTCAGCCAGGCCCACCTCGGTCACCAGGATATCTACGTCATGCTCGGTGTGGTCCACATGGCTCACCATTGGCACCACGCTGGAAATGGCACCGCCTTTGGCAATCGACTTGGTCACGAAGATCGCCAGGTGCGCATTGCGCGCAAAGTCCCCGGAACCGCCGATACCGTTCATCATTCGCGTGCCGCAGACATGGGTGGAGTTAACGTTGCCGTAGATATCGAACTCCAGCGCGGTGTTGATCCCAATAATGCCCAGGCGACGTACCACTTCAGGGTGATTGGAGATCTCCTGCGGGCGCAGCACCAGTTTGTCCTTGTAGTGCTCAAGGTTGCCGAACACATCGGCGTTGCGCCGTTCCGACAGGGTAATCGAGCTGCCGGAGGCGAAGCTCAGCTTGCCGGCGTCGATCAAGTCGAACGTCGAGTCCTGCAACACTTCCGAATACATGGTCAGGTCTTCGAACGGCGAGTCGATCAAGCCGCACATCACCGCGTTAGCGATATTGCCGATGCCGGCCTGCAGCGGGCCGAGCTTGTTGGTCATGCGCCCGGCGTCTACTTCCTGTTTCAGAAAGTTGATCAGGTGATTGGCGATGCCTTGGGTATCGGCGTCGGGTGGCGTCACGGTGGACGCAGAATCGGCCTGGTTGGTGATGACAATGGCGACGATCTTCTCGGGCGGGATCGGAATAGCCGGGCTGCCAATGCGGTCGTCGACTTTAACCAGCGGAATCGGGGTGCGCGTTGGCCGGTAGGAGGGGATATAGATGTCGTGCAGCCCTTCCAGGTTCGGGTTGTGCGCCAGGTTGATCTCGACGATCACTTGTTTGGCGAAAATCGCGAAGCTGGCCGAGTTACCCACCGAGGTAGTGGGCACGATATGCCCCAGCTCGGTGATCGCAACGGCTTCGATCACCGCGATGTCCGGCAACTTGAGCTGGTTGTTGCGCAGTTGCTCGACGGTTTCCGATAGGTGCTGGTCGATAAACATCACCTCGCCCGCATTGATCGCCTTGCGCAGCGTGCTGTCCACCTGGAATGGCATGCGGCGTGACAGCACGCCGGCTTCGGTCAACTGCTTGTCCAGGTCGTTACCCAGGCTGGCGCCGGTCATCAGGGTGATTTTCAGCGGCGAAGTCTTGGCGCGTTCGGCCAGGGCGTGGGGCACGGCCTTGGCTTCACCGGCACGGGTGAAGCCGCTCATGCCGACGGTCATGCCGTCCTCGATCAGTGCAGCGGCGTCTGCCGCGCTCATGACCTTGTTCAACAACGAAGGCAAGCGGATACGATCACGGTACATGAATGTTTATCTCAGGCTACGGAAGCAAGGTGGGCAGTGTAGTGATTTCAAAAAGTTTCGGCCCGCTACCATGGTCGAATGCCGAGTGGCGATTTAGAGCCTTTGGTCGGGTTTCACGTGGTAATAAAAAACCCCAGCCTACGTGAGGCCAGGGTTTCGGGTATTGCGCTGGCGCAGTGTTATTCGACGGCCTTGACCATATCTTCGATGACCTTCTTGGCATCGCCGAAGACCATCATGGTCTTGTCCAGGTAGAACAACTCGTTATCCAGGCCCGCGTAGCCGCTGGCCATCGAACGCTTGTTGACGATGATGGTCTTGGCCTTGAACGCCTCGAGGATCGGCATGCCGGCGATCGGTGAGTTCGGGTCGTTCTTGGCGGCCGGGTTGACCACGTCGTTGGCGCCCAGCACCAGTACCACATCGGCCTGGCCGAACTCGGAGTTGATGTCTTCCATCTCGAACACCTGGTCGTAAGGCACTTCTGCCTCGGCCAGCAGTACGTTCATGTGCCCTGGCATACGGCCCGCCACCGGGTGGATCGCGTACTTCACCGTCACGCCGCGATGAGTCAGCTTCTCGGTCAATTCCTTGAGCGCGTGTTGCGCCCGGGCCACGGCAAGGCCATAGCCCGGCACGATGATCACGGTGTCGGCGTTGGTCAGCAGGAAGGTGGCGTCGTCGGCCGAGCCGGACTTCACCGGGCGCGCTTCCTTGGAGCCTGTCGCTGCACCGGCATCCGGCGTATTGCCGAAACCGCCGAGCAGTACATTAAAGAAGGAGCGGTTCATCGCCTTGCACATGATGTACGAGAGGATCGCGCCGCTGGAGCCCACCAGGGAGCCGGCGATGATCAGCATCGAGTTGTTCAGCGAAAAGCCAATCCCCGCCGCCGCCCAGCCAGAGTAGCTGTTGAGCATCGACACCACGACCGGCATATCAGCGCCACCGATCGGGATGATGATCAGCACGCCCAGCACGAAAGCCAGGGCCAGCATCACTGCGAAAGCAGTGAGGTTGCCGGTGAACATGAACGTCAGCCCCAGGCCCAGGGTCAGCAGGCCCAGCACCAGGTTGAGCTTGTGCTGGCCACCGAACTGTACCGGTGCACCCTGGAACAGGCGGAACTTGTACTTGCCCGACAGCTTGCCGAAGGCGATCACCGAACCGGAGAAGGTGATTGCACCAATCGCCGCGCCAAGGAACAGTTCCAGGCGGTTGCCGGCAGGAATCGAGTCGCCCAGGTGTTTGACGATGCCCAGCGATTGCGGCTCGACGACAGCCGCGATGGCGATAAATACCGCTGCCAGGCCGATCATGCTGTGCATGAAGGCGACCAGCTCCGGCATCTTGGTCATTTCTACGCGCTTGGCCATGATCGAGCCGGCGGTGCCGCCGATCAGCAGGCCGACGATTACGTAGCCGATACCGGCGGTTGCCAGCTCAGCGCCGAGCTTATAGATGAGGCCAACGGTGGTGAGCACCGCCAGCGCCATGCCGAGCATGCCGAACAGGTTGCCGCGCCGCGAAGTGGTCGGGTGCGAGAGGCCCTTGAGGGCTTGGATGAAACAGATCGACGCAATCAGGTAGAGCGTCGTGACGAGGTTCATGCTCATTACTTTGGCGCCTCTTCTTTTACTTTCGGGGCTTTTTTCTTGAACATCTCAAGCATGCGCCGGGTGACCAGAAAGCCACCAAATACGTTGACGGCCGCCAGCGCCACGGCCAGGGTGCCCATCGTTTTGCCCAGCGGCGTCACCGTGAGGGCCGCGGCGAGCATCGCGCCGACGATCACGATGGCCGAAATGGCGTTGGTCACCGCCATCAACGGCGTGTGCAGTGCGGGTGTCACGTTCCAGACCACGTGGTAACCGACATAAATCGCCAGCACAAAGATGATCAGGTTGTAGATACCGGGGGAGATAAGCTCTTCCATCGTCTGAATCCCTGCTTAGGCGTTTTTGCGGATGACTTGGCCGTCGCGGCACATCAGGCACGCGGCGACGATGTCGTCTTCGAGGTTGATTTCAAACTGCCCTTCCTTGGTGAATACCAGTTTCAGGAAGTCCAGCAGGTTGCGTGCATACAACGCCGATGCATCGGCTGCCACGGCACCGGCCAGGTTGGTCGGGCCGCAAATGATCACACCGTTTTCCACCACGACTTGATCGGCGACGGTCAGCGGGCAGTTACCGCCCTGTGCTGCCGCGAGGTCAATGACCACCGAGCCGGGCTTCATCTGTGCGACGGTTTCGGCGCTGAGCAAGGTGGGTGCCTTGCGGCCGGGGATCAATGCGGTGGTGATAACGATGTCGGCTTGCTTGGCGCGCTCATGTACCGCCAGGGCCTGGCGCTGCATCCAGCTGGTAGGCATCGGACGTGCATAACCGCCGACGCCGACTGCGCATTCGCGTTCCTCATCGGTTTCGTAAGGCACGTCGACGAACTTGGCGCCGAGGGATTCAATCTGTTCCTTTACGGCCGGGCGTACGTCAGAGGCTTCGATCACTGCACCCAGGCGTTTCGCTGTTGCGATGGCCTGCAGACCTGCGACGCCGGCGCCGAGGATCAGCACACGGGCCGCTTTCACGGTACCTGCAGCGGTCATCAGCATCGGCATGAAGCGCGGGTAGTGATGGGCCGCCAGCAAGACGGCTTTATAGCCGGCGATGTTGGCCTGTGAGGACAGCACATCCAGGCTCTGGGCTCGCGAAGTGCGTGGCGCAGCTTCGAGAGCGAAGGCCGTGATGTCGCGTTCTGCAAGCTTGGCGATGGTTTCGTTGCTGAACGGGTTGAGCATGCCCACCAATACGGTGCCGCTGTTGATCAGCGCCAGTTCGCTGTCGCTCGGGGCGACCACCTTGAGGATCAATTCGGCGCCAAACGCATCGTTGGCGCCGCCAATGGTTGCGCCTGCCGTTTCATAGGCACTGTCGACGATGCTGGCTTTAATGCCTGCGCCGCTTTGTACAGTGACCTTATGGCCCTGGCCGATCAGCTTCTTGATGGTTTCCGGGGTGGCAGCCACCCGCGTTTCACCGGTCTGGGTTTCGAGAGGAACACCAATGTGCACGTCAAATCTCCTGCATGATCTTTTTGCTTTTGATCTTTTTGTAAAAAGGCCAGTGCGCCGTCAGTGGCGCAGCTGGGGCGGACGATCAGCACGATCCCGCTGAAATGACAGCGGGGCGCGGCATTTTGCAGGCGAACTTTACGGCCTTCAAGGGATTATGACGGGTGACGAAAAATTAACTACAAGTCACCCTGTGACTGATTGTCGCAATGCCAGGAAATAACCGCTTTAAATACAGATGTTTAAAGGCTTTACGGGATTTTAGGCTGGCATTTCCATCTTCGATGTGAATAGTCGGTTATTGGTCTGTGATAGTCGCTACAAGCCATGAGAATCATGGCCTTGAGCCTCATTTTCGTTTAGCCGATACAGTCTGCTTAAATGCGACATTCAATTATATCTGTAGTGCTTTAATTTATTTGACTACAAAGTCAGTAAGTAGCTCTATGCCTTTAAACATTGGAGTTGTAGCGCTGCGATTGAACAATCAGCCAATCTCGGAACGCGTGCAAGGAGGCGGATTCGACCTTTCGCTCCGGGATCATCAGGTAATAAGCCTTGTCGCTGCGCAGGGTTTGGTTGCTCGCGATCACCAGTCGTTTCTCTTTCAGCTCTCGCTGAATCAAGAAGGGTGGGATCAACGCGATGCCCATGTCATGCATTGCCGCCTGAGACAGCATTGAGAATAGCTCGTAACGCGGGCCTGTCATGTCGCGCGCGATGCTCAGCTGCTGGGCGTTGAACCACTGACGCCAGGCATAAGGGCGCGTTGTCTGCTGCAGCAGAGGCAGTTCGGAAATTTCCTGTGGAGTGAAGTGCGCGCGTTCGCCGAGCAAGCATGGGCTGCAGACGGGGACAGGGTTTTCGCCCATGAGCCTATGAGAGTGTGTGCCGGACCAGTCGGCATCGCCGAAGTAGATCGCGGCGTCGAATTCGGTGTCGGCAAACAGGAAGGGGCGCGTGCGGTTGGTCAGGTTGACGGTCACTTCCGGGTGCTGCTGTTGAAAGTCTTTCAAGCGCGGGATCAGCCACTGAGTGCCAAACGTAGGTACCACTGCCAGTTCGATGACGTTCGCGCCCTGCTGGCCCATGACGGAGAGGGTGTCGCGCTCCACTGCATCCAGTTGCGTCGCCACTCTGCGGCTATAGGACAGTCCGGCCTCGGTCAGCTTTACCCCGCGCCGCGAGCGTCGAAACAGCTCGACACTCAAAAACTCTTCAAGGCTGGCGATCTGTCGGCAGATCGCGCCTTGGGTGATGGAAAGCTCCAGCGCCGCCTTGGTGAAGCTCTCGTGGCGGGCCGCTGCTTCAAAGCTAATGAGTGCGGTAGTGCTGGGGATTTTCCTGCGCATATACATTGTCCTCACATGTAAGGCGCTTTTATCGGCCTTGTTGTGCATTACGAAGTGAGAAATTAGCACAAGCTCTTGCAGAAACCTCGTTTGCCCTCTGCACCGGCCCGGCCTAGTCTGCATGCACGACGTTTGATTCTTTTCGTGAGGACTTATTCATGGCTGGCAAGGCAAGCTTCAACTGGATCGATCCACTGCTGCTGGATCAACAACTCACCGAAGAGGAGCGCATGGTGCGTGACAGTGCCGAGCAGTTCGCTCAGGACAAGTTGGCTCCTCGTGTGCTTGAAGCTTTCCGCCATGAAAAGACCGACCCCGCGATCTTCCGCGAAATGGGCGAAACCGGTTTGCTGGGCGCGATGATCCCCGAGCAATACGGCGGCAGCGGCTTGAACTACGTCAGTTACGGGTTGATTGCCCGCGAAGTCGAGCGTGTCGATTCCGGTTATCGCTCGATGATGAGTGTGCAGTCCTCGTTGGTGATGGTGCCGATCAATGAATTCGGGACCGAAGCGCAAAAGCAGAAATACCTGCCGAAATTGGCCTCCGGCGAATGGATCGGCTGCTTCGGTCTCACCGAGCCCAATCATGGTTCGGATCCAGGCGCGATGATTACCCGTGCACGTAAAGTGGAGGGTGGCTACAGCCTGACCGGCGCGAAGATGTGGATCACCAACAGCCCGATCGCCGATGTATTTGTGGTCTGGGGTAAGGATGACGCCGGCGACATACGTGGTTTTGTCCTGGAAAAGGGCTGGAAGGGCCTGAGCGCTCCGGCGATTCACGGCAAGGTTGGCCTGCGGGCTTCCATCACCGGCGAGATTGTGATGGATAACGTATTTGTTCCGGAAGAAAACATCTTTCCGGATGTGCGTGGCTTGAAAGGTCCTTTTACTTGCCTGAATTCGGCGCGATACGGCATCTCTTGGGGAGCGCTGGGAGCTGCCGAGTTCTGCTGGCATACCGCGCGTCAGTACACCCTGGACCGTCAGCAGTTCGGTCGGCCATTGGCCGCCACGCAATTGATCCAGAAGAAGCTGGCCGACATGCAGACCGAGATCACGCTGGCGCTGCAAGGCTGCCTGCGTCTTGGGCGGATGAAGGATGAAGGGACTGCAGCGGTGGAGATTACGTCGATCATGAAGCGCAACTCTTGCGGCAAGTCCCTGGATATCGCGCGCATGGCTCGAGACATGCTCGGTGGCAACGGCATCTCCGACGAATTCGGGGTGGCGCGGCATTTGGTCAACCTGGAAGTGGTCAATACCTACGAAGGTACGCATGACGTGCATGCCCTGATCCTGGGGCGCGCGCAAACCGGTCTTCAGGCCTTCTATTAATAGGAGCACGGGCATGGGCGCGCTCTCGCATCTGCGGGTACTGGATTTGTCGCGAGTACTGGCGGGCCCTTGGTCCGGCCAGATACTTGCCGACCTTGGGGCCGAGGTGATCAAGGTCGAAAGGCCGGGAAATGGTGACGATACGCGTGCCTGGGGGCCGCCTTTCCTCAAGGACGCCTATGGTGAGAATACCAGCGAGGCGGCGTACTACCTGGCTGCCAACCGGAATAAGGAGTCGGTGACCATCGACTTCACCAAGCCTGAGGGACAGAAGCTGGTGCGTGACCTGGCGGCCAAGTCGGACATCCTGATCGAAAACTTCAAGGTGGGTGGCCTGGCGGCTTATGGCTTGGATTATGAGTCGCTCAAGGAAATAAATCCGGAGCTCATCTATTGCTCGATCACAGGCTTCGGCCAGACCGGACCTTACGCAACGCGTGCCGGCTATGACTTCATGATTCAAGGGCTGGGGGGGCTGATGAGCCTGACCGGCCGGCCTGAGGGGGATGAGGGCGCGGGGCCGGTGAAGGTTGGCGTGGCATTGACCGATATTCTCACGGGCCTCTATTCCACCGTGGCGATCCTGGCGGCGCTTGCTCACCGGGACCATGACGGCGGTGGGCAGCACATCGACATGGCGCTGTTGGATGTGCAAGTGGCGTGTCTGGCCAATCAGGCGATGAATTACCTGACGACTGGAGTCTCGCCGAAACGCCTGGGCAATGCGCATCCGAATATCGTGCCTTATCAGGACTTTCCTACGGCTGATGGTGATTTCATCCTGACGGTGGGTAATGACAGCCAGTTTCGCAAGTTCGCCGAAGTGGCTGGGCAGCCGCAGTGGGTGGATGATCCGCGGTTCTCTACGAACAAGATGCGGGTTGCCAACCGTGCGGCGTTGATTCCGCTGATTCGTCAGGCAACCGTCTTCAAGACTACGGCAGAGTGGGTGTCACAACTGGAGAAAGTCGGTGTGCCGTGCGGGCCGATCAACGATCTGGCGCAAATGTTTGCTGACCCTCAGGTGAAAGCGCGGGGGCTGGCCATAGAGCTGCCCCATGCTTTAGCGGGGATGGTGCCTCAGGTTGCCAGCCCGATACGGCTTTCAAAGACACCTGTGGAATATCGCAGTGCGCCTCCGTTGCTGGGTGAGCACACACTTCAGGTGCTGCAGGGTGTGCTGGGGCTGACACCATCGAGTGTGGCTGCTTTAAGAGAGGCTGGCGTTATCTGAATGCCCTTTCCTATATATGGAGGCGTCAGTCGATTGTTTTTTGATCAATCCTAACTAATTGATAAGAAAACGAAATTAGAAGTTGACGGCAGATTCTGGAAGCCTATAATTCGCCCCACTTCCGGCGCAGTCGAAACGGAAAACTCCTTGGTAAACAATGAGTTAAGTAGGTTTCGGCAGCAGGTTGCTTCAGTTCATCGAAGTCAAAAGGAAGTTGAAAAAGAGGTGTTGACAGCAGCGTGTAACGCTGTACAATTCGCCTCCCGCTTACGAGAGATCGCAAGCGCAAGTGGTTGAAGTTGTTGAAGAAATCTTCGAAAACTTCTGAAAATAACCACTTGACAGCAAATGAGGCTGCTGTAGAATGCGCGCCTCGGTTGAGACGAAAGATCTTAACCAACCGCTCTTTAACAACTGAATCAAGCAATTCGTGTGGGTGCTTGTGGAGTCAGACTGATAGTCAACAAGATTATCAGCATCACAAGTTACTCCGCGAGAAATCAAAGATGTAACCAACGATTGCTGAGCCAAGTTTAGGGTTTCTTAAAAACCCAAAGATGTTTGAACTGAAGAGTTTGATCATGGCTCAGATTGAACGCTGGCGGCAGGCCTAACACATGCAAGTCGAGCGGTAGAGAGAAGCTTGCTTCTCTTGAGAGCGGCGGACGGGTGAGTAATGCCTAGGAATCTGCCTGGTAGTGGGGGATAACGTTCGGAAACGGACGCTAATACCGCATACGTCCTACGGGAGAAAGCAGGGGACCTTCGGGCCTTGCGCTATCAGATGAGCCTAGGTCGGATTAGCTAGTTGGTGAGGTAATGGCTCACCAAGGCGACGATCCGTAACTGGTCTGAGAGGATGATCAGTCACACTGGAACTGAGACACGGTCCAGACTCCTACGGGAGGCAGCAGTGGGGAATATTGGACAATGGGCGAAAGCCTGATCCAGCCATGCCGCGTGTGTGAAGAAGGTCTTCGGATTGTAAAGCACTTTAAGTTGGGAGGAAGGGCAGTTACTTAATACGTGATTGTTTTGACGTTACCGACAGAATAAGCACCGGCTAACTCTGTGCCAGCAGCCGCGGTAATACAGAGGGTGCAAGCGTTAATCGGAATTACTGGGCGTAAAGCGCGCGTAGGTGGTTTGTTAAGTTGGATGTGAAATCCCCGGGCTCAACCTGGGAACTGCATTCAAAACTGACTGACTAGAGTGTGGTAGAGGGTGGTGGAATTTCCTGTGTAGCGGTGAAATGCGTAGATATAGGAAGGAACACCAGTGGCGAAGGCGACCACCTGGACCAACACTGACACTGAGGTGCGAAAGCGTGGGGAGCAAACAGGATTAGATACCCTGGTAGTCCACGCCGTAAACGATGTCAACTAGCCGTTGGGAGCCTTGAGCTCTTAGTGGCGCAGCTAACGCATTAAGTTGACCGCCTGGGGAGTACGGCCGCAAGGTTAAAACTCAAATGAATTGACGGGGGCCCGCACAAGCGGTGGAGCATGTGGTTTAATTCGAAGCAACGCGAAGAACCTTACCAGGCCTTGACATCCAATGAACTTTCCAGAGATGGATTGGTGCCTTCGGGAACATTGAGACAGGTGCTGCATGGCTGTCGTCAGCTCGTGTCGTGAGATGTTGGGTTAAGTCCCGTAACGAGCGCAACCCTTGTCCTTAGTTACCAGCACATAATGGTGGGCACTCTAAGGAGACTGCCGGTGACAAACCGGAGGAAGGTGGGGATGACGTCAAGTCATCATGGCCCTTACGGCCTGGGCTACACACGTGCTACAATGGTCGGTACAGAGGGTTGCCAAGCCGCGAGGTGGAGCTAATCCCACAAAACCGATCGTAGTCCGGATCGCAGTCTGCAACTCGACTGCGTGAAGTCGGAATCGCTAGTAATCGCGAATCAGAATGTCGCGGTGAATACGTTCCCGGGCCTTGTACACACCGCCCGTCACACCATGGGAGTGGGTTGCACCAGAAGTAGCTAGTCTAACCTTCGGGAGGACGGTTACCACGGTGTGATTCATGACTGGGGTGAAGTCGTAACAAGGTAGCCGTAGGGGAACCTGCGGCTGGATCACCTCCTTAATCGACGACATCAGCTGCTCCATGAGCTCCCACACGAATTGCTTGATTCATTGAAGAAGACGAAAGAAGCAGCCCGAAATTGGGTCTGTAGCTCAGTTGGTTAGAGCGCACCCCTGATAAGGGTGAGGTCGGCAGTTCGAATCTGCCCAGACCCACCAATTTTGTGTGGGAAACGCCTGTAGAAATACGGGGCCATAGCTCAGCTGGGAGAGCGCCTGCCTTGCACGCAGGAGGTCAACGGTTCGATCCCGTTTGGCTCCACCACTACTGCTTCTGTCGGTATAAAGCTTAGAAATGAGCATTCCATCGTTGTGATGGTGAATGTTGATTTCTAGTCTTTGACTAGTTCGTTCTTTAAAAATTTGGGTATGTGATAGAAAGATAGACTGAACGTTACTTTCACTGGTAACGGATCAGGCTAAGGTAAAATTTGTGAGTTCTCTTAACTGAGAAATTCGAATTTTCGGCGAATGTTGTCTTCACAGTATAACCAGATTGCTTGGGGTTATATGGTCAAGTGAAGAAGCGCATACGGTGGATGCCTTGGCAGTCAGAGGCGATGAAAGACGTGGTAGCCTGCGAAAAGCTTCGGGGAGTCGGCAAACAGACTTTGATCCGGAGATGTCTGAATGGGGGAACCCAGCCATCATAAGATGGTTACCTTACACTGAATACATAGGTGTATGGAGCGAACCAGGGGAACTGAAACATCTAAGTACCCTGAGGAAAAGAAATCAACCGAGATTCCCTTAGTAGTGGCGAGCGAACGGGGACTAGCCCTTAAGTGGCTTTGAGATTAGCGGAACGCTCTGGAAAGTGCGGCCATAGTGGGTGATAGCCCTGTACGCGAAAATCTCTTAGTCATGAAATCGAGTAGGACGGAGCACGAGAAACTTTGTCTGAATATGGGGGGACCATCCTCCAAGGCTAAATACTACTGACTGACCGATAGTGAACTAGTACCGTGAGGGAAAGGCGAAAAGAACCCCGGAGAGGGGAGTGAAATAGATCCTGAAACCGTATGCGTACAAGCAGTGGGAGCCCACTTTGTTGGGTGACTGCGTACCTTTTGTATAATGGGTCAGCGACTTATTTTCAGTGGCGAGCTTAACCGAATAGGGGAGGCGTAGCGAAAGCGAGTCTTAATAGGGCGTCTAGTCGCTGGGAATAGACCCGAAACCGGGCGATCTATCCATGGGCAGGTTGAAGGTTGGGTAACACTAACTGGAGGACCGAACCGACTACCGTTGAAAAGTTAGCGGATGACCTGTGGATCGGAGTGAAAGGCTAATCAAGCTCGGAGATAGCTGGTTCTCCTCGAAAGCTATTTAGGTAGCGCCTCATGTATCACTGTAGGGGGTAGAGCACTGTTTCGGCTAGGGGGTCATCCCGACTTACCAAACCGATGCAAACTCCGAATACCTACAAGTGCCGAGCATGGGAGACACACGGCGGGTGCTAACGTCCGTCGTGAAAAGGGAAACAACCCAGACCGTCAGCTAAGGTCCCAAAGTTATGGTTAAGTGGGAAACGATGTGGGAAGGCTTAGACAGCTAGGAGGTTGGCTTAGAAGCAGCCACCCTTTAAAGAAAGCGTAATAGCTCACTAGTCGAGTCGGCCTGCGCGGAAGATGTAACGGGGCTCAAACCATACACCGAAGCTACGGGTATCACGTAAGTGATGCGGTAGAGGAGCGTTCTGTAAGCCTGTGAAGGTGAGTTGAGAAGCTTGCTGGAGGTATCAGAAGTGCGAATGCTGACATGAGTAACGACAATGGGTGTGAAAAACACCCACGCCGAAAGACCAAGGTTTCCTGCGCAACGTTAATCGACGCAGGGTTAGTCGGTCCCTAAGGCGAGGCTGAAAAGCGTAGTCGATGGAAAACAGGTTAATATTCCTGTACTTCTGGTTATTGCGATGGAGGGACGGAGAAGGCTAGGCCAGCTTGGCGTTGGTTGTCCAAGTTTAAGGTGGTAGGCTGGAATCTTAGGTAAATCCGGGATTCTAAGGCCGAGAGCTGATGACGAGTCGTCTTTTAGACGACGAAGTGGTTGATGCCATGCTTCCAAGAAAAGCTTCTAAGCTTCAGGTAACCAGGAACCGTACCCCAAACCGACACAGGTGGTTGGGTAGAGAATACCAAGGCGCTTGAGAGAACTCGGGTGAAGGAACTAGGCAAAATGGCACCGTAACTTCGGGAGAAGGTGCGCCGGTGAGGGTGAAGGACTTGCTCCGTAAGCTCATGCCGGTCGAAGATACCAGGCCGCTGCGACTGTTTATTAAAAACACAGCACTCTGCAAACACGAAAGTGGACGTATAGGGTGTGACGCCTGCCCGGTGCCGGAAGGTTAATTGATGGGGTTAGCTAACGCGAAGCTCTTGATCGAAGCCCCGGTAAACGGCGGCCGTAACTATAACGGTCCTAAGGTAGCGAAATTCCTTGTCGGGTAAGTTCCGACCTGCACGAATGGCGTAACGATGGCGGCGCTGTCTCCACCCGAGACTCAGTGAAATTGAAATCGCTGTGAAGATGCAGTGTATCCGCGGCTAGACGGAAAGACCCCGTGAACCTTTACTATAGCTTTGCACTGGACTTTGAATTTGCTTGTGTAGGATAGGTGGGAGGCTTTGAAGCGTGGACGCCAGTCTGCGTGGAGCCAACCTTGAAATACCACCCTGGCAACTTTGAGGTTCTAACTCAGGTCCGTTATCCGGATCGAGGACAGTGTATGGTGGGTAGTTTGACTGGGGCGGTCTCCTCCTAAAGAGTAACGGAGGAGTACGAAGGTGCGCTCAGACCGGTCGGAAATCGGTCGTAGAGTATAAAGGCAAAAGCGCGCTTGACTGCGAGACAGACACGTCGAGCAGGTACGAAAGTAGGTCTTAGTGATCCGGTGGTTCTGTATGGAAGGGCCATCGCTCAACGGATAAAAGGTACTCCGGGGATAACAGGCTGATACCGCCCAAGAGTTCATATCGACGGCGGTGTTTGGCACCTCGATGTCGGCTCATCACATCCTGGGGCTGAAGCCGGTCCCAAGGGTATGGCTGTTCGCCATTTAAAGTGGTACGCGAGCTGGGTTTAGAACGTCGTGAGACAGTTCGGTCCCTATCTGCCGTGGACGTTTGAGATTTGAGAGGGGCTGCTCCTAGTACGAGAGGACCGGAGTGGACGAACCTCTGGTGTTCCGGTTGTCACGCCAGTGGCATTGCCGGGTAGCTATGTTCGGAATAGATAACCGCTGAAAGCATCTAAGCGGGAAACTAGCCTCAAGATGAGATCTCACTGGAACCTTGAGTTCCCTGAAGGGCCGTCGAAGACTACGACGTTGATAGGTTGGGTGTGTAAGCGCTGTGAGGCGTTGAGCTAACCAATACTAATTGCCCGTGAGGCTTGACCATATAACACCCAAGCAATTTGCGACTCGAGAGAGACCAGATTGCGGTGTGTGAAGACGCAATGAACCGAAAGTTCGACGCTCACAAAACACTGAATTCTATTACATACCCAATTTGCTGAAGCGAGGCCATCTGGTCACGACTCAGTACCCGAATTTCTTGACGACCATAGAGCATTGGAACCACCTGATCCCATCCCGAACTCAGCAGTGAAACGATGCATCGCCGATGGTAGTGTGGGGTTTCCCCATGTGAGAGTAGGTCATCGTCAAGATTAAATTCCAGAACCCCTGTTTGCTCACGCAGACAGGGGTTTTGTTTATGTAGAAGTCCATGAATTTCACCGGCACGTTGCTGACGCAACGATCTGGTACACAGAATTTCTTGACGACCATAGAGCATTGGAACCACCTGATCCCATCCCGAACTCAGCAGTGAAACGATGCATCGCCGATGGTAGTGTGGGGTTTCCCCATGTGAGAGTAGGTCATCGTCAAGATTGAATTCCGAAACCCCTGTCTGCTAACGCAGACAGGGGTTTTGTCGTTTAGGGCTGTCTGTGGCCGATATCGGGCTACGCACCTACCGCCTGTCGGCCCTCTGCGCTAAAAGAGGAAGATTCACACAAAGTCCTAAGATTTATCGATTTCTTGCCGAAAGCCTGACGAGCCATGCGTGCACCGAAATAGAGCGGTCGCAGAGTCCGCCTATCGCGTTACATGGAATGTTCCACTCGGCACGCTCACCCCCCTTTGGCAAAAGAAGTCGATGAAATGAATCTCAAGTTCAGTCATAAAATTCTGTTGGCTGCGTCAGGCGTCGTGGTTCTGGCCTTTGCGCTGTTCACGCTTTATAACGATTACCTGCAGCGCAACACCATCAGGCAAAACCTGGCGTCTTCTATCCAGCAATCCGGCGAGCTAACCGCCAGCAGTGTGCAGAACTGGCTCAGCGGCCGCATCCTGGTCCTTGAAAACCTGGCACAAAACGTTGCTCATCAAGGGAGCGGCGCGGACCTTCCCGGCTTGGTCGATCAACCGGCGCTCACCGCCAACTTCCAGTTCACCTATGTTGGCCAGGTCAACGGTGTATTCACCCAGCGCCCCGATGCGAAGATGCCTGAAGGCTATGACCCACGTCAGCGCCCTTGGTACAAGCAAGCCGTAGCAGCCGACAAAACCATGCTTACCCCGCCTTATATGGCGGCTGTAGGCGGCCAGATCGTGACAATCGCCATGCCGGTGAAGAAGAACGGAGAGTTGCTCGGCGTAGTAGGTGGTGACTTGAGCCTGCAAACCTTGGTGAAGATTATCAACTCGGTAGATTTTGGCGGTATTGGCCATGCGTTCCTGGTCAGTGGTGATGGCCAAGTCATCGTCAGTCCCGACCAGGATCAGGTGATGAAAAACCTCAAGGACATCTATCCTGGCAGCCAAGTGCGCATCGAGAAGGTTAACCAGGACGTAGTCCTCAATGGACAAGACCGAATCCTCTCGTTTACCCCAATCAGCGGTTTGCCGGGCGCTGACTGGTACATCGGTTTGTCTATCGACAGAGACAAAGCCTACGCCGCACTGGGTAAATTCCGCACTTCAGCGTTGATCGCGATGCTTATCGCCGTGGTAGCGATTGCCGTACTGCTGAGTCTGTTGATTCAAGTGTTGTTACGCCCGTTGACCACCATGGGCGTCGCCATGCAGGACATCGCCCAAGGCGAAGGTGATCTGACCCGACGCCTCGATGTGACCAGCAAAGATGAGTTCGGCGAAGTCGGGAGCGCATTCAATCAGTTCGTCGAACGGATCCACGCCTCGATCTCCGAAGTTTCGTCGGCGACACGCCAGGTGCATGATTTGTCCCAGCGCGTGATGGCGTCGTCCAACGCATCGATCATTGGCTCTGACGAACAAAGCGCTCGTACCAACAGCGTGGCAGCCGCGATCAACGAACTGGGCGCCGCTACCCAGGAAATCGCACGTAACGCCGCCGATGCCTCGCAGCATGCCAGCGGTGCCAGCGAGCAAGCTGATGATGGGCGCAAGGTGGTCGAGCAGACCATCCAGGCGATGTCGGAACTGTCGCAGAAAATCAGCCTGTCCTGCACGCAGATCGAAACCCTCAACGCCAGTACCGACAACATCGGGCACATTCTTGATGTGATCAAGGGCATCTCCCAGCAGACCAACCTGCTCGCGCTTAACGCGGCAATCGAAGCTGCCCGTGCTGGCGAAGCTGGGCGTGGGTTTGCCGTGGTCGCTGATGAGGTGCGTAACCTGGCTCACCGTACCCAGGAGTCGGCAGAAGAGATCCACAAAATGATCACTTCCCTGCAAGTGGGCTCGCGTGAAGCCGTGACCACCATGAACGCTAGCCAAGCCTCCAGCGAAGAAAGCGTCGAAGTGGCTAACCAGGCAGGCGAGCGTCTGGTCAGCGTGACGCAGCGAATCGTTGAGATCGACGGCATGAACCAATCGGTCGCCGCTGCTACTGAGGAACAAACGGCGGTGGTTGAAACCCTCAACGTCGACATCAACCAGATCAACCTGCTCAATCAGCAAGGCGTGGCCAATCTTAACGAGACGCTCAAGGACTGCGATGCACTGTCCCAGCAGGCCAGTCGACTGAAGCAATTGGTCGATAGCTTCAAAATCTGATCCTGGCTGTATCGGAGCGAGCCTCGCTCCGACACTCAGCCAAGCAGCTAAAGCACGCGGTCTGCTGCGGCCCCACAGCCGCTCAGAGAAAGCCAATGGCCCTGAGGTAGTCACAGCCCTTGCGTAACAGCGCGGGGCTCTTGGGCGGATAGTGTGCGCCCATCTGCTCCAGCCCCCACTGGGCATTGCTGTGATGGATCATCGACGTGTCGCCGATGTCTTCCCCCAGCCCATCAAGGTAGAAGCCCAGTACGCCAAACAATGCATTGTCACTGCGCACTGTTCGCAACGCCCATTGCCAATGTTCAAGGCTGACTCGTTCAAAGGTGTGCCCTGCCAGGCTGAACGCATCAACATACTGGTCCCAACTCAAAGGTTGTGGATTGTGCAGGTTGAACACATTTCGCCCCTCGACAAACCGCGGGCTGTGAAACGCGATAAAGCGCGCCAGGAAGTCCACCGGCATCAGATCGAAATTCCCCGCTATTGTAGGGACCATGCCTAACTGCAACGAACCTTTGAGCATCAACATCAATCGGTTTTTATGAGGTTGGCAGACACCGTTCTGACTGTTGAAACTGATATTCCCCGGTCTATGAATATTCACCCAGCCCCCTCGCTCGACGGCACGCCCCAACAGTCGCTCCGCCACCCACTTCGAGAGGTTGTAGCCATTTTTTACGTAGATCGGCAACGCGAGGCTTGCGGGTGCTTCGAGAACATACCGATCACTGTCGATGCCACTGCAAGCCGACAGCGTTGAAATGAAGTTGAAAACTTTCTTACAGTGGGTCTCGCAAAGACGCAGGCATTCAAACACCGGTTCGACGTTGTCCTTGGCAAGTGTTGTGTAGTCGATCACATGGTTGACCTGAGCCGCATTGTGCACAAGCACGCCGTGAGTGCGGGCAAGGTGGTCGTACGCCTCACAGGACAGGCCCAGGCGTGGTAGGCAAAGGTCGGCCGCGTACACCTGCACTCGGCTTCGATCCAAGTGCTCCAGGTGGTATTCGCGCAACGCCTGAGTGAATCGTTCCTGCGCCGACTGGCCTGGCAGCGCCCGAACCAGGCACGCTACTTCCTGCGCCCCACCAGCCAGCAACGCCTGGACGATATGCACGCCGACGAAGCTGTTTGCCCCCGTGACGATCACCTTGCGCGGGTCTCCTGCCTGCGCTTCAGGGAGCACTTCAAACTCCAAGGCTCGGGACGCATCTTTTTCCATCTGGCTAAACGATGCGTTCGGCAGCGCTCCGCCCGCCATCTGCAGGGCCAGAGAGCGAATCGTCGGAGCTTCAAAAAACTGGCTCAAGGAAAGGCTGCGACCAAACTGCTCGCGCAGGCGCAGTAACAAGGTGGACAGCAGGATCGAATGGCCACCCAGGTTGAAAAAGCTTTCGTCGATTGACACTTCGTCGGCAGGCAACCCTAACAATTGCGCCCATAGGCCCACCAGCTGCGCCTGGACGGGCGTGCGTGTACTGCAACGCGCCACCTCGTGGGCACGAGTGTCAGGTGCCGTGCGCAACGCGTTGCGATCGATCTTGCCGTTGCTGGAAGCGGGCAGGCTCGGCAGCTCGCTCCAGGCGACAGGTTGCATATACTCAGGCAGCCACTGCCGGGCATGCGCCTTCAGGCTGGCCAGCGTGGCTCCGGGTTCGGGCTGGGCTGCAAAGCCAATGATTCTATGCGCCTGGTCAATCACCACTGCCACTTGGCGAAACAATCGACTGCTGCGCAGGCACTGCTCAATCTCCTGAGGCTCGACTCGAAAACCTCGGATCTTGACTTGATCGTCCCGTCGCCCACCCAACTCAATACCGTCCTGCGTCCATTTCGCCAAGTCGCCGCTGCGATAAGCCTGCAGCCATTGTCCATCGGGCAACCGCAGCTTGACGAATGGGGAGTCGGCCTGTGGTGGCCCGTTCATGTAGCCCAGGCTTACCCCCGGGCCTGCGATATAAAGATCGCCCATCACGTGTTCATCCACCGGTTGCAAGTGCTCGTCGAGGATCAGGACCTGACTGTTGGCAATGGGCAAGCCGATGTTGCGATTGCTGTCATCGTGCTGAAACGTCCGATGGGTTGCCAGTACCGTGGCTTCAGTGGGGCCATAGAGGTTGTGCATCTGGCATTGGCCTGCCATTCGCTCGATCACGTGGGGCTCGCAAAAATCACCGCCAGTGAGCAAATGGGAGAGGTCCAAAGACTGGTCCTGGGGCAGGATGCTGAGCAGTGCCGGTGGCAAAAAAGCATGGGTGACACGCTGCTGGCGTATCAACTCGACCAGTTGCTGAGGATCGTGACGTTGGTCTGCGCCAGGGACAACCAACTCAGCGCCCGCCATCAAGGCGGGGAAAATATCGATCAGCGAAGAGTCAAAGCTCAGCGGCGAAAATTGCAGGACGCGGCTTTTATCGTCCAGCGCCACATGGGCACCGAGCCAGGCTGTGAAGTGCGCCAAATTATGCTGACTGAGCAACACGCCCTTGGGTCGCCCGGTGGTGCCGGAGGTAAAAAGCGCCATGCACGGCGCGTCGGCGTGGGGACGATGGCGCATCAGCGCTTGCGTGGGGTCGATGCCTTGTGGGGAGAGTGTGCTCACATCAAGCGAGGCGAAATGATCCCGCAATGAATGCAAGCCATCCTCCAGCAATAGGCAGGCACCTGCGCTTATCAGCATGCTCTGCTGGCGTTTTACCGGATGATCCGGAGACAGCGGCAAATACACCGCGCCGCAACCCAACACCGCCAGAATACTTGCGTAAAGCTCGGTGGATCTGTCCAGGCATACACCCACCACCGGCGGGGTTTCAATGCCCTCCAGCAGGGGCAGAAAGCGCTGTTGAATGGCGACCGCTTTTTCCTGAAGTTGCCGATAAGTCACCACACGACCCGCGATATTCAGCGCTGTACGATGAGCGAAGGTGCCAAGGCTGGCTTGCAACCGTTCGATCATGGGCACCTGTGCCGCGCGTAGCAGCGCTGCGTCTGCTGTACGGTTGAACCGATGCATGAACGCCAGTGCCTCCAGTCCTTGCAAGCCGTGTTCGGAGGAGGTGTCTGGGGTGGCCGTCGTACAAAAATAGCCTGGATCTCTTGAGAATCCGCTGACCAACGACGCTGCCCAGTCCACCAAGGCGTCCTTCGCACGACGGCGCAATCGCTGGCCGTTGCCGCTGGGCTCCTCGGCCACGTCGTGCACCGCTAACAAGCGTCGCTCACGGTCGTAGCAGCGAAACTGAAGCCTCGGTAGCCCGTTTGCGGACACTGGGCCGATGCCCAATCGCAGGCTCATCCAAGGCGCGTCGATGGATAAAGCTGATGGTGCCGGGCTGCCGTCCTCAATGACCAGGTCGACCGACCCCGGCCCGGCGGTATGCCCGTATTGTTCCAGCACATGCCTGAGGGCCTCCAGCGCTCCACTCGCAACGCCCCATTCAATCGTCAGGCGCCTCATGTCACTCTCCCCAGTACGAGAAAGTAATCACCCAGGGCTCGTTTCACGCTAGGGGTGTGCAGCATGCCGCTGTGATGCAGGAAGCTCGTGATATTGCCCATCATCGGGTGCTGGGGGGTGATGGGAAAGTCCAACGCAACGATTTCGTCATGCAGTGCCAAACGGATATCGGCACCGATATCCAGGTGTTCGACCAACTGCAGGTCGAAGCTTTTTTGTAGTTCGTTGGTCAGGTAATGGGCCAGGAAAATCGGTAGCACGCCTGCGATACTGTCGCGGTCTTGCGCGCTTGCCGACTGCCAGTAGATGCGCACCAATTGTGTCCAGAACCGGGCGTGGCGCCCTTCATCGAACAGGTGGTCGGCCATCAGGCCGCGCACTGACGCCTTGACGCTGTCGTCGTTGGAAAAGGCCGCCACGTCATGGGTGACGGTGTTTTCGGCGATGGCCACGACGATCAACTCGACGGCATCGCACAGGTGCTCCGGTGCCTGCGCCAGGGCTGCCGGCAAGGCTCGGCTCAGTTCGATACGCCCGGGCAGGTCGAGGGGCTGGATGCCGGTCAATTCCACGGCTTGTTGCAGGAAGTCCAGCGCCACCAATGCGTGGTAATCCTCATCCACCACGACGGTCATCGCGTCGTAGCGGCAGGCGAGGGGCAGGGGCAGCGAGAAGCGATTCTTGGCGATACTGCGGGCGGTCTTGTCGACGATCTCGGTTTCGAAAATGACGATGTCATGGATGAATCGGTAAAAGCTCTGCGTCAGCACAAAGTCGCGCCACTGTGGGCAGTGCTTGAGGAAAGTCGCACTCAGTACCAGAGGCTGGCGGCACAGGGGGTAGATCAGTTTGCCGTCGTTTTCCAACACACGGCGCGGGCGGGTGCGGACGGTGGCACGACGCTCCCAGTCTTCGGCGAAGGAGCGGTAGTCGGTGGTACTCATGGATGTACCTCTTGCATTGAGGCCTGCACGTCATCCCAAAAGGTAATGCGGCTTTCCAGGGCATCGAGGGCGGCATTATCGGCTTGTCGCTGGCGAGTCGGGTCTGCGCCGATCAAACCCTGGAGCATCTGTTCTGCTGCCGGCCCATGCTCCTGGCTATCCAGCTCGATGTGGCGGTTGAGGTAGTGACACAAGATGGGGGCCTGACGGGCAATGAAGGGGCTGGCGCGCAAAAGGCGCTCGAACATCGAGGCAATCACACCCTCGCGCCCATGCAAAAAGGCAGCCGCTACGCAGTGGGTGGGGGCGCTGAGTGCGATCTGCCATGTGCTGTCGACAAAGCGGGGTACACCGGGAGGGGCACCGATCATTTGCAGCGCTGCGCTTACTTCCACTCCCTGATGTTGCAGCTCAATGAAACGTGCGATGACGCGGGTGTTGGCGCCCACCTCTGCCATGGCCTCCAGGTACAGCTCAAAGTGGCTGCAGTGGCCGCGGGTCGGATGTTCGTCTGACTCCTCACCCAGCACGATTTCATTGATCAGGCGCGCAGCCTGCGGATGGGTGGGCGGAAGCCAGGGTATTTGCGTACAAGTAAGGTCTTGTTGCAGGCGTTTGGTCAGGGTCATGAAGTCCCAAACCGCAAATACATGGCTTTCCATAAAGTGTTGTAATTTGCTAAGTGAAGTTATTCCTACAAATAGCGGGTGGCTGCACACGTGCAGTTTTTTTTGTTCGAGCAAGTGATGATGCATGGTTGACGCCTATAAAGTTGTTGCGGCTGCTCTAGTTGCAGTGATGGGTGTTGTAGTTGTTAGATGAATAATTGACGTTAAGGCGCGCTCACGCGAGGAGCGCTGATGCAATACGCGGGCAGCTGATGGACAGGGTTTATTGAGTCGGTTTGTGATAATAAGCTGGATAAACGTTTAGATGAGTTTGTAAATGTATGAGTTGTTTTTTCGAGCGAAAGCTTACGACGGAAACAGGTATTTTTAAGCGTGAGAGATTTCCTTATATAGCGCTGATCTAACTAAGGGTTGCCAGTTTGTTTACAGCGTTATCAACGCGGGACGCTTCCTGATAAGGAAGGTAACCCCGCGATGCAAAGGTTCAAGGAAAGGTGCGAACGCCTTACGATGTGCCGTTTCTATCCGCAGTTTCGAGGCTATTGAGGTAGGTATTGATGACCTCCATGCCTCGCATCAGGTGATTACGTAGTGTCAGGACGCTCTCTTCGGTTTTCTTCTGCATTACCAGGCGCAGCAGTTCGCGGTGATCTTCCTGTGACGTCTCGCCCAGTCCCATCGACTCGAGGTTGAAGCGCAGAAAACGCTCCTCTTCATTCAGTCCATGCTCCACCAGTTTGAGCAGGCGATGGTTTGGCGCCTTGCCATACAAGACCATGTGAAACAGACGATTGAGGCGACCGATCTCGCTGTAGTCCTTTTCACACTCCAGCGCATCGATATAGGCCTCTGCCTCGGCGGTATCAGACTCAGTGAGCAATGGGATCGACAAGCGCAAGGCCTCGGACTCCAATAGCAGGCGCAGGGCATAGGTTTCGGCCGAATTATCCTCGATCAATGGAGCAACCACAGCACCCTTGTGGGTCACCACATGCAGCAGGGACTGTGCCTCCAACTGGCGCAAAGCCTCACGCACCGGCATGCGGCTGACGCCGAACAGGCTGGCAAGCTCTTGCTGGCGCATCGCGGTGCCACAGGGCAACCGTCCGTCTAGAATGGCGTTGCGCAACGTTTCTTCAATAACGGCGCGGGCAAGATGAGCGGGAATTGGCCCATTGACCTTGATACTGCTTAAAGGGTTCGGCTTCGGCGTCACGGTTACGCTACCCTCCTTCCTGAATAATAAAGTGTGGTTATTGGATCCAAAGCACACTAGAGATGGCCCAGGCACTTGTCAAACAACCAAAGTTTCCGTTTGTAAGGGCCTACAGTGTGATTTTTATGCGTCTCACAGGAGGCGGTTATAAACTCGTTCTGCTGATGAATGATCTCACTATGCCATTGTTTTTTGTGAGACGAAGCTTCACCATCCCTTGAAATTCCGTCTCTTCTCATGGACTGAACGCCTTGGCGGTAAGTTTTATTCCCTATCGAGTTTTTTGCTGGCTTTTATCAGCGATCTTATTGGCCGGCCTGATGCTTGGCGGGCTGCATGCCGATTGGGATTTCTCGCAGATCAGCCGCAAGGCTAGCGCCTTGTACGGGCCATTGGGCGAGGGCCAGCAGCGTATTGACGCCTGGCAGCGGCTGCTGACCAGCGAAAAACAGGTCAGCGAGCCAGAACAGCTCAAGGTTGTTAACTTGTTTTTCAATAAACAAATGACCTACGTGGAAGACATCGATCTCTGGCACGCGGTCGACTATTGGGAGACACCCATCGAGGCACTCTGGAAGGGCGCCGGTGACTGCGAAGACTACGCCATCGCCAAGTATTTCAGTTTGCGTCACCTGGGCGTGTCCAGCGACAAATTGCGCATTACCTACGTCAAGGCCTTGCGTCAGAATCGCGCGCATATGGTCTTGACCTACTATTCGACCCCCGACGCCATCCCGCTGGTGCTCGACAGCCTGATGGATGACATCCTGCCGGCAACCCGTCGTACCGATTTGATCCCGGTGTATTCATTCAATGCCGAGGGGTTGTACTTGCCCGGTGCCAAGGGCAACAAGAAGGTCGGTGATACCAAACGCTTGTCGCGCTGGCAGGATGTGTTGAAAAAAATGCGTGCGGAAGGCTTTCCAGCCGAGCCTGCCAACTAGGAGTAACTGATCGGATGTCTCTGTTCAAACAGCTATTGATCGCAATCTGTCTGTTCCTGGTGGTCGCCTTCAGCGGCAGCTTCATGGTCAGCCTGGAAAGTTCGCGCACGCAATACGTCAACCAGTTGCGCTCCCATGCGCAGGACGCCGCCACGGCGCTGGCGCTGTCGCTCACCCCCAATATCGATGACCCGGCGATGGTCGAGTTGCTGGTCAGCTCGATCTTCGACAGCGGCTACTACGCGAGCATCCGTGTGGTGGACCTGGCCACGGACAAAACCATCGTCGAGCGCAGCGGTATACCCGACAACAACGGCGTGCCCAACTGGTTTGTAAAATTGATCGGCCTGGAGCCGGCCGGTGGGGATGCGCTGGTGAGCCGTGGGTGGGAGCAGGCGGCGCGAGTCGAGGTAGTCAGCCATCCGATGTTTGCCCTGGCCAAACTCTGGCAGAGCGCCTTGGGCAGCCTCGGCTGGTTGCTGCTGTGCGGTGCAGTGAGCGTGGTGCTCGGTGGGTTGTTGCTGCGCCGGCAACTCAAGCCGCTGGACTACATGGTCAAACAGTCCCACGCGATCGCCCGTCGAGAATTCCTCAGTCTGCCCGACCTGCCACGCACGCCGGAATTACGCCGTGTGGTACAGGCGATGAACCAAATGGTGGAAAAGCTCAAGGCACTGTTCCAGGAGCAGGCCGAGCGCAGTGAAAAGCTGCGCACCGAATCCTACCAGGACAACCTCACCGGCCTTGCCAACCGCCGTTATTTCGAGATGCAACTCAACGCCCGCGTCAGCAACCCCGAAGAAACCAGTTCCGGCTACTTGCTGGTGTTGCGCGTCAAGGACCTGGCCGGCCTGAACCAGCGCATGGGGGGCCAACGTACCGACCAGTTGCTGCAAGCGGTCGGCGAACAACTGCTGCGCCAGTGCGAGCCGTACCCGGAAACCCATAACCTAGTTACCCGTATCCGGGGTGGCGAATTCGCTGTGCTGGCGCCTGGGCTGACGCGTGAAGAAGCGCTGCAATTGGCACAGAACCTCGAAAGCACCTTGCACAGCCTGCAAGCCACCGGGGCCAGCGACGTTGCGCCCGTGGCCTATATCGGCCTGGCACCGTTCAACCATGGCGATGCGCCGCAGGCGCTGCTGACCCTCGCCGACCAAGCCCTGGCTCAGGCAGAAGGGCAGGGTGACACCACGTGGGTGTGCCTCGATCACAGCGCTGCCGCCAGCGTCGGTGACGATCACCATGCCTGGCACACGTTGCTGGATCAGGCGCTGACCCAACAGCGTTTCGAGCTGTACTTCCAGCCGGTCGTTGCCAGCCAGGATCCGCAATTGGTGTTGCACTACAAGGTGCTGTCGCGCCTGCAAGACCTTGACGGCCATACCATCCCTGCCGGGCGTTTCCTGCCGTGGCTCGAGCGTTTCGGCTGGTCTGCGCGCCTGGACCACATGATGCTGGAGCAAGTACTCAAACAGATGATCGGCCACAGTCATAACCTGGCGCTGAACCTGTCAGCCGCGACCTTGCAGGACCCTCAGGCACTGCAGCGCATTTATGACCTGCTGCGCCAGCACAGCAACCTGGGCCCACGCCTCACGCTGGAGATTGGTGAAGAGCAACTGCCTGAACAGCTCGTGCTGGAGCAAATGACCCAGCGCCTGCGCGAGCTGGGCTTCTCTCTGAGCCTTCAGCGTTTCGGTGGGCGTTTCAGCATGATCGGCAACCTGGCACGCCTGGGCCTGGCGTACTTGAAGATCGACGGCAGTTACATCCGTGCCATCGACCAGGAAAGCGACAAGCGCCTGTTTATCGAAGCCATCCAGCGCGCGGCCCACAGCATCGATCTGCCGTTGATTGCCGAACGTGTGGAGACCGAGGGTGAGCTGAAGGTGATTCGCGAGATGGGGATTTTTGGTGTGCAGGGGCAGTTGTTCGGCGAGCCTGCACCCTGGAAATAACGCAGAACCCATGTGGGAGGGGGCTTGCTCCCGATAACGGTCAATCAGCCAATATCTTCAGTGACTGGTGCACCGCTATCGGGAGCAAGCCCCCTCCCACATTTCTATCCGGTTTGGCTTCAGGAATTAAATAAGCCCTTTCTCATCGTCATTGATCAACTGGCTCAAGCCACCCAACGCTTCCCGTGCCTGATTACGGTCCATCAGTTTGGCCTGGGCCGCGGGAGGCAGGTCGGTCACGCTGATGACGCCCTTGCGCGTGAGCACCTGGATCAAGTCGTCCAGTACCCGGATCATCTCCAGGTCACTCTGCTTGAGCTGGGCCAGGCTGGTTTCCACCACTTCGTTGGCGTACCAGGCCTGGATCTCATGGTGATCGGCCGGCAGCGTTTCGGTGGATTCGGCAAAGGCGGCGGCCTCTACGCGACTCAACGCGCCCTGTGCATCACGTTGCACGTAAAACATAAGAACCCCTCGAAAATGAGCCACACACGTTTAGCCGCATAGGCTGGCCGTGTGCTGATAGCGCGAGTATGCGATGCAACCGACCGCCAGGGCCAGCAACGTATCGCCCAAATAAATCGGCCGCCTTGAGGGCGGCCGATAAACCGAAGCTTAGGCGGTGTGATCGATCTTGATGGTCGGGTCGGCACCGCTGATCAGCGAGTTGATGCTGGTGTGCGACCAATCGTTGCCTTCCAGCTTGATGGTCACATCGGCATTGGCCAGGCCGCCCGCGGCGTTCAGCTTGCCTTCGCTGCTCACTTGCAGAGTCGACACACCTTCTACCGTGGTGATCTTCAGGTAGTTGTCGATGGTGCTGTCGGTCTCGCCCTTCAACAGGTCACGCAGATCAATTCGATCACCTTCCGACGCCTTGAAGTCCTTGATCACGTCGTTGCCGGTGTCGCCCGCTTTCCACACGAAGGTGTCGGCACCCGAACCGCCGATCAGGATGTCGTTGCCCTGACCGCCGATCAACGTGTCGTTGCCGGTACCGCCCAGCAGGATGTCATTGCCCTTGCCGCCGTCCAGCACGTCGTTGCCGCCCTGACCGAACAGAATGTCATCGCCAGCGCCGCCGAGCAGCGTGTCGTTGCCATCTTTGGCGCCGGAGACGTCGAAGTCTGCGTAATGCTCGGTGACGTACTGGTGCACGTTCGACGTGGTGATCGACGAAACCGCCACGCCAGCTTTCTGGGCAACAAAGGCCTGCAGGGCGTTGTAACCCTCACCGGTCACCCCGCTGAAGCTCACCAGGTCGCCAAAGAGAATGTCATTGCCGTCGCCACCGCTGATGCTGTCCGCACCTGGCAGCGTCGCCTCGGTATGACCGAGGATGGCATTGGCCAGGTCCTTCGGATCGATATTGGCCTGTGGCTTGCCATCGCTGTCGTAAGGCTTCAGGTCGCTGAGGCTGACGTCGCTGTTGATGCCGATCGCCTCCACTTGCGACAGCCCGCCCAGCAGCGCGAAGGCGCTCTTGGAATTAGCCAATGTTGCCGCGTCGGTGCTGTTGCCTCGGCCGTCAAGATTGGATAGCTCAAAGGTGCCGTCGCCCTGGGCACGGACCAGGCCCAGATTGGCGGCCGTCCACCAGAAGCCGTTCCAGGTTTGCAGTTGAGCGGCACCCGAGGTGTCGATGCTGAAGTAATGGGTGTTATCCAAGTACTTGCCGACCGAGGTCCCGGGGGTGTAGTTGGCCGTCGTCACCACATCATCGAACTTGACGTTGCCATACAGCGTCAGGTTGGTCTGCTCGCCGCTCTGGTAGAACGTCGGCTGGCCGTCGGTGATGAAGTACGTCAGGTTGGTCGCACCGGTGTTTTTGGTCGCCAGGTCGCTCTGGAAGAAGTTGGCGGTGGTCTTGAACACGTCTTCGTAGTTGGTGCCGCCTTCTGACACCATCGAGTCCAGCACCGCTTTGAGCTGGGCCAGTGCATTGGGGGCATTCAGGTTGATCGCGACCGACTTGTTCACCTGGCTATCGAAGTCGGCCAGGAAGATATTCACCGTGCCCGACGTGTTAGTGCCCAGGCTGTCCTTGAGCGAGTTGAACACCGAGGTCAACGAAGCTTTTGCCGCGTTGATCGACGCGGTGCTCATGCTGCCGGAACTGTCCACCATGAACGCGATGTTGTAGTTCTTGCCTTGCACCACGTTCAGGCCGCCGATATCCGCCACGACGATGTCGTTGCCATCGCTGCCAACGATCGAGTCGCTGCCCGACGTGCCGGTCACCGAGTTATAGGTCGCCGGGTACACCGTCACGGGCAATTGCGCGGTGGTGGTCGCCGAACCGCCGATGCTTTCGGTAGAGGTCGAGGTGACTGTCAGGTTGAACTGGCCGCTGTAGTAAGTCGGCGGCTTGATGGTCAGGGTACTCAGGTCCCAGCCGTTGACGTTGACTTCGCCCACGGTTTTAGTCGCGGTGAAAGTGTGCCCCGACGCATCGGTAAGCACCGAACCTGCCGGAACGCCACTGATCTTCACGGCCAGGGTTTCCGATCCATCGGTATCGGTCAGCGCGGTAGTGATCTTGGACAGCTTCACGCTGCCGTTTTCCTGGCCTTCATTGAGCTTGTAGCCCACGTAGTAGCCGTCACCGTTGCTGCCATGCAGGTCGGACACGGTCACGCCGGCGTTGGTCAGGTCGGTGATGCCGGTGTACAGCGGGACGTTGCTGGTGCTCAAGTTCTGGACTGCGCCGCCATTGACCGACAGGTTGACGTCATAGCTGCCGGGGCCCGCCTGGTTGGCTTGATAGATCTCAACGCTGTAGTAACCGCTGACCGACGGCGTGAACGTGCCGCTGAACTTGCCGCTGTTGGTGCCCCACAGGCCGCTGGCCACGTCCTTGCCGCCGATGTTGATCAGCAGGCTGTCGTCGGCGACGCCGCTGAAGGTGTAGTTCTTGCCCGCTTCCATGTACATCAGGCCGGAGATTTTTCCGCCTGAACCTGGAGCGACGTCGGTAGTGGACTCCACATTGGTCACCACCGCGGTGCTGTTCGGCGTGCCTGCGCCGTCGATGGCTTTTTTCAACGCATCCGGCGCGGCACCGTTGCCGGAGTTGCCCAGCCCGGAAATGCTGCTCCAGGTCTGTTTGACCAGGCCAACCGAGTTGACGTTGTTGTCGGCCACACTCAGGGTTGGTGCGTCGGCCACCGGGGTGATATCCACCTTCACCGTGGCGCTGGTGCCCAGGTCCTTGCCGTCGGTTGGCTGGAACTTGAACTGCGCGTAATCGGCCTGCTTGTTACCAATGCTGGTGCCGCCATAACCGTCTGCGCCGGACTCGTTGGCGTTCGGCATAAAGCGCAACTGGCCGCCATCGATCTGGGCTTTGGTGAAGGTCTGGCCGCTGGTCACGTTGGTCCAGGTCGTGCCATCGGCTGCCAGGTATTGCAGCTTGCCGGCAACCGGCAGGTCGGTGATTTTCACGCCGAGGCTGGCTGCTGGCGAGTCCACGTCGGTCACGCCGAAGTTTGCCCAGGTCAAGGCCAGCGCAGTGTCTTCAGTGCCGGTCACCGCCCCACCTGTAGCCACTGGCGCGTCGTTGACGGCTACCACGTTGACCGTGGTGGTGGCGACGTTGGAGTAGTTGCCGCCGTCGGTCACGGTCACGGTAATGGTGCGTGGCGTGGTGCTTGGGTCATGGCTGTTGTTGGTGAACGTGATGTTCTGGATACGCTGCATGTAGTCAGCCAGCGTCGCGCTACCCGACAACGTCACCGTGATGGTGCCTGTCAGGTTGTTGGTACTGACGCTGATGCCATTCACGCTGTTGCCCAGGTTCAGTGCATCACCGGCTTGCGCGTTGGTCAGCGTGACCGTTGCGCCGGTGAGCATCGTGCTGTCCGGGTCGGTGATCTTGATATCGGTGTCGGCAATCGACACACCCGGCCCGGCGGTACCTTCGGTGAAGGTGGTCTTGTAGTCGTTGCCGCTGGCGCCGCTGGAATTGTTGGCGTCCAGGTCGATCACCGGTGGCGCATCGTTATCGAGGATGTCCGTGCTGACCGTGCCCTTGTCGATCACCAGGTTCTCGAAATTACCCCCGGTGGCCTTGTCGATGGTGATGACGATTTTTTCAGTCGGCTCGGTGATCCTGTCGTCAAGGGTGCGGATATCAAACGGCACGCTACTGGCGCCGGCCGGGATCTTCACGGTGTACACGCCATTGAAGTCCGAACCGTCGGTGGCCGTGCCGCTGTACTTGAGCGTAACGGTCACATCGGTTTGCGCCGGGTTGCTCAAGGTCAGGGTGTAGTGCGCCGTACCGCCCTCGCTCACCGAAGCGTCGCCGCCGATGCTGAGGGTAGTGTTGGTGACCACGTCCGTGACTTTGGTGACTACGGTGCTGCCATCGACAATCAAGTGCTCGTATTTGTCACCGCCGCTGACGACGGCATTGATTTTGGCCGTGACGTCATTGGCGCCGATATACGCATCGTTCGCGGCGGTGGCTGTAGTGAAGTTGCTGGATTTGCCGTTGCCGATGGTAATGGTCGAGCCGTTATCCAGCTTCACTACCAGGTCGGAACCCACGTTGTTCACTGCCACGCCATTCTTGTCGACCAGCGACGCGGTGTAGACGATCTGCCCGCCCTCGCTGACCGAACCGGTGGCCTTGAGCACCACGGTCACGTCGTCGATGGTGTCGTTGATCGTGGTGGTCGCGCCGCCCGGAGTGACCGTCACACCCTCGAAATTACCGCCGCTGGTACCCGTGATCTTGACGGTCTGTGTGCTCTTGTCGATGAACACGTCATCGGTCGGAGCAGGCACAGTCACCGTGCCCACGGTTGCACCTTGCTTGATGGTGATGCTCGAGCCGTTGTCCAACTGGACCACCATGTCGCTGCCGGCTTTGTTGCTCAGGGTAGCGGTGTAGGTGATCTGGCCACCTTCATTGACGGCGCTTGGCGCAGTCAGCGTGACGCTGGTGAGGTCGGTGCTGCCTGGGGTGTCGGTGACGGTGGTGTTCACTGCTGTGGTGCCTGGCACCAGGTTTTCAAAATGCTCGCCACCGGTCACGCCTTTGATAGCGGTGGTGACGGTTTGATCGCCTTTGTACACGTCGTTTGGTGCCACGGTGGTGACCGTGCCGCTGGATTGGTTTACACCGATGGTGATGGTTTTGCCGTTATCCAGGGTGACAGTCAGCGGATTGGTGATGTTGGTCACCAGTGCGCCGTTTTTATCCACAAGGCTGGCGGTGTAGACGATGTTGCCGCCTTCGCCGACGGTAGGCGTGGCGGTCAGGACTACGTCGACCTTGTCGATGGTGTCGTTGATCGTGGTGGTTGCGCCGTTGCCTGCGACTGCAAGCTTCTCGAAGTTGCCGCCAGTTGCGTCGGTGATCTTGACGGTCTGGGTGCTCTTATCGATGAACACGTCATCGGTAGGGGCAGGCACAGTCACTGTACCGACGGTGTCGCCGGCCTTGATGGTGATGCTCGAACCGTTATCCAACTTCAGCGTGACGTCACCGCCCGCTTTATTAGAGAGCGTCGCGGTGTAGGTGATCTGACCACCTTCGTTAACCGCACTTGGCGCGGTCAGGGTGACGGTAGTGGTATCAGCTGTGCCCGGAGTATCCGTGACAGTGGTGTTAACCGCTGTAGTACCTGGCACCAGGTTTTCGAAATGCTCGCCACCGGTGACGCCTTTAATGGCGGTGGTGACGGTTTGATCGCCCTTGTAGACGTCGTTTGGAGCCACGGTGGTGACCGTGCCGCTGGATTGGTTCACACCGATGGTGATGCTTTGGCCGTTACCCAGAGTGACGGTCAGCGGATTGGTGATGTTGCTCACCAGTGCGCCGTTTTTATCCACAAGGCTGGCGGTGTAGACGATGTTGCCGCCTTCACCGACGGTAGGGGTGGCGGTCAGGACTACGTCGACCTTGTCGATGGTGTCGTTGATCGTAGTGGTTGCGCCATTGCCCGCGACTTCCAGTTTTTCGAAGTTGCCGCCGGAAGCGTCGGTGATCTTGACCGTTTGAGTGCTCTTATCGATGAACACGTCATCGCTAGGCGCTGGGACAGTCACAGTGCCGACGGTATCGCCAGCCTTGATGATGATGCTCGAACCGTTGTCCAGCTTCAGCGTGACGTCGGTACCGGCCTTGTTGCTCAAGGTCGCGGTGTAGGTGATCTGGCCACCTTCGGTGACAGCGCTTGGCGCAGTCAGCGTAACGGTGGTGGTATCAGATGAGCCCGGGGTATCCGTGACGGTGGTATTCACCGCCGTGGTGCCGGGTACCAGATTTTCAAAGTGCTCGCCACCGGTCACGCCTTTGATGGCGGTGGTGACGGTTTGATCGCCTTTGTAAACGTCATCCGGTGCAACAACCGAAACAGAACCGCTGGACTGGTTTACACCGATGGTGATGGTTTTGCCGTTATCCAAGGTGACAGTCAGCGGATTGGTGATGTTGCTCACCGGCGTGCCGTTTTTATCCACAAGGCTGGCGGTGTAGACGATATCGCCGCCTTCGCCAACGGTCTTGGTGGCGGTCAGAACCACGTCGACTTTGTCGATGGTGTCGTTGATCGTGGTGGTTGCGCCGTTGCCCGCGACTTCCAGTTTTTCGAAGTTGCCGCCAGTCGCGTCGGTGATCTTGACTGTTTGAGTGCTCTTGTCGATGAACACGTCATCAGTAGGCGCAGGCACAGTCACAGTACCGACGGTGTCGCCAGCCTTGATAGTAATGCTCGAACCGTTATCCAACTTCAGGGTGACGTCGCTGCCTGCTTTGTTGGAAAGCGTCGCTGTGTACGTAACCTGCCCACCTTCGTTGACTGCGGTTGGCGCGGTCAGCGTGACAGTGGTGGCATTGTCGGTACCCGGTGTGTCGGTAACGGTGGTGTTAACCGGTGTAGTACCCGGCACCAGGTTTTCGAAATGCTCGCCACCGGTCACGCCTTTGATGGCGGTGGTGACGGTCTGATCGCCTTTGTAGACGTCGTTTGGCGCCACTGTGGTGAGCGTGCCGCTGGACTGGTTCACGCCGATAGTGATGGTTTTGCCGTTATCCAGGGTGACCGTCAGCGGATTGGTGATGTTGGTCACCGGTACGCCGTTTTTATCCACAAGGCTAGCGGTGTAGACGATGTTGCCGCCTTCGCCGACGGTAGGAGTGGCGGTCAGAACGACGTCGACCTTGTCGATAGTGTCGTTGATCGTGGTGGTTGCGCCGTTGCCCGCGACTTCCAGTTTTTCGAAGTTGCCGCCGGAAGCGTCGGTGATCTTGACGGTCTGAGTGCTCTTGTCGATGAACACATCATCAGTCGGTGCTGGCACGGTCACAGTGCCGACGGTGTCGCCCGCTTTGATAGTGATCGACGAGCCGTTATCGAGTTTCAGCGTGACGTCACTGCCAGCTTTATTAGAGAGCGTAGCGGTGTACGTGATCTGACCACCTTCGTTGACTGCGCTTGGCGCGGTCAGTGTGACGGTAGTGGTATCAGATGAGCCCGGGGTATCCGTGACGGTGGTATTCACCGGCGTAGTACCCGGAACCAAGTTTTCAAAGTGCTCGTCACCGGTCACGCCTTTGATAGCGGTGGTGACGGTTTGATCGCCTTTATAAACGTCGTTTGGCGCCACCGTGGTGAGCGTGCCGCTGGACTGGTTCACGCCGATAGTGATGGTTTTGCCGTTATCCAGGGTGACGGTCAGCGGATTGGTGATGTTGGTCACCGGCGTTCCGTTTTTATCCACAAGGGTAGCGGTGTAGACGATGTTGCCACCTTCACCAATGGTAGGAGTGGCGGTCAGGACTACGTCAACTTTGTCGATGGTGTCGTTGATCGTGGTGGTCGCGCCGCCCGGAGTGACCGTCACACCCTCGAAATTACCGCCGCTGGTACCCGTGATCTTGACGGTCTGTGTGCTCTTGTCGATGAACACGTCATCGGTCGGAGCAGGCACAGTCACCGTGCCCACGGTTGCACCTTGCTTGATGGTGATGCTGGAGCCGTTGTCCAACTGGACCACCATGTCGCTGCCGGCTTTGTTGCTCAGGGTAGCGGTGTAGGTGATCTGGCCACCTTCGTTGACGGCGCTTGGCGCAGTCAGCGTGACGCTGGTGAGGTCGGTGCTGCCCGGGGTGTCGGTGACGGTGGTGTTCACTGCTGTGGTGCCTGGCACCAGGTTTTCAAAATGCTCGCCACCGGTCACGCCTTTGATGGCGGTGGTGACGGTTTGATCGCCTTTGTAGACGTCGTTTGGTGCAACGGCGGTGACTGTACCGCTGGACTGGTTTACACCGATGGTGATGCTCTGGCCGTTATCCAGGGTGACGGTCAGCGGGTTGGTGATGTTGCTCACCGGCGTGCCGTTTTTATCCACAAGGGTAGCGGTGTAGACGATGTTGCCGCCTTCGCCGACGGTAGGAGTGGCGGTCAGGACTACGTCGACTTTGTCGATGGTGTCGTTGATCGTGGTGGTTGCACCGTTGCCCGCGACTTCCAGTTTTTCGAAGTTGCCGCCGGAAGCGTCGGTGATCTTGACCGTTTGAGTGCTCTTATCGATAAACACGTCATCAGTCGGAGCAGGCACAGTCACGGTGCCGACGGTATCGCCAGCTTTGATGGTGATCGAAGAACCGTTATCGAGTTTCAGCGTAACGTCACTGCCCGCTTTATTGGAAAGCGTAGCGGTGTACGTAATCTGACCACCTTCATTAACGGCACTCGGCGCAGTCAGTGTTACGGTGGTGGTGTTATCAGTGCCTGGGTTGTCCGTGACGGTAGTGTTAACTGGCGTAGTACCCGGCACCAAGTTTTCAAAGTGCTCGCCGCCAGTCACGCCTTTGATAGCGGTAGTGACGGTTTGATCCCCTTTGTAAACGTCGTTCGGTGCCACGGCGGTGACTGTACCGCTGGACTGGTTCACACCGATGGTGATGGTTTTTCCGTTGTCGAGAGTGACGGTCAGCGGATTGGTGATGTTGCTCACCGGTACGCCGTTTTTATCCACAAGGGTAGCGGTGTAGACAATGTTGCTACCTTCGCCGACGGTAGGCGTGGCGGTCAGAACGACGTCAACTTTGTCGATGGTGTCGTTGATTGTGGTGGTTGCGCCGTTGCCCGCAACTTCCAGTTTTTCGAAGTTGCCGCCAGTAGTGTCGGTGATCTTGACGGTCTGAGTGTTCTTGTCGATGAACACGTCATCGGTCGGCGCTGGAACAGTCACGGTGCCGACGGTATCGCCAGCCTTGATCGTGATCGAAGAACCGTTGTCCAGCTTCAGGGTGACGTCGGTACCGGCCTTGTTGCTCAAGGTCGCGGTGTAGGTGATTTGGCCACCTTCGTTGACGGCACTTGGCGCGGTAAGCGTTACGGTGGTGGTGTTGTCGGTACCCGGTGTGTCGGTAACGGTGGTGTTCACCGCTGTAGTGCCTGGCACCAGGTTTTCAAAGTGCTCGCCACCGGTCACGCCTTTGATGGCGGTGGTGACGGTTTGATCGCCTTTGTAAACATCGTTTGGTGCCACGGCGGTGACTGTACCGCTGGACTGGTTCACACCAATGGTGATGCTCTGGCCGTTATCCAGGGTGACAGTCAGCGGGTTGGCGATGTTGCTCACCGGCGTGCCGTTTTTATCCACAAGGGTAGCGGTGTAGACGATATTGCCGCCTTCGCCGACGGTAGGCGTGGCGGTCAGAACGACGTCGACCTTGTCGATGGTGTCGTTGATTGTGGTAGTTGCACCATTGCCCGCAACTTCCAGTTTTTCGAAGTTGCCGCCGGCAGCGTCGGTGATCTTGACCGTTTGAGTGCTTTTGTCGATGAACACATCATCAGTCGGTGCTGGCACGGTCACAGTGCCGACGGTATCGCCAGCCTTGATAGTAATCGACGAGCCATTATCCAGCTTCAGGGTGACGTCACTGCCAGCTTTATTAGAGAGCGTAGCGGTGTACGTGATCTGACCACCTTCGTTGACGGCGCTTGGCGCGGTCAGTGTGACGGTAGTGGTATCAGATGAGCCCGGGGTATCCGTGACGGTGGTATTCACCGGCGTAGTACCCGGAACCAAGTTTTCAAAGTGCTCGCCACCCGTCACGCCTTTGATAGCGGTGGTGACGGTTTGATCGCCTTTATAAACGTCGTTTGGCGCCACCGTGGTGAGCGTGCCGCTGGACTGGTTCACGCCGATAGTGATGGTTTTGCCGTTATCCAGGGTGACGGTCAGCGGATTGGTGATGTTGGTCACCGGCGTTCCGTTTTTATCCACAAGGGTAGCGGTGTAGACGATATTGCCACCTTCACCAATGGTAGGAGTGGCGGTCAGGACTACGTCGACTTTGTCGATGGTGTCGTTGATTGTGGTAGTTGCACCATTGCCCGCAACTTCCAGTTTTTCGAAGTTGCCGCCGGCAGCGTCGGTGATCTTGACGGTCTGAGTGCTCTTGTCGATGAACACATCATCAGTCGGCGCTGGAACAGTCACGGTGCCGACGGTGTCGCCCGCTTTGATGGTGATCGACGAGCCGTTGTCCAGCTTCAGCGTGACATCAGTACCGGCCTTGTTGCTCAAGGTCGCGGTGTAGGTGATTTGTCCACCTTCGTTAACCGCGCTTGGCGCAGTCAACGTTACGGTAGTGGCATCCGCTGTAGCTGGTGTGTCGGTAACTGTGGTGTTAACCGCTGTAGTACCCGGCACCAGGTTTTCGAAATGCTCCCCACCGGTCACGCCTTTGATAGCGGTGGTGACGGTCTGATCGCCTTTGTAAACGTCATCCGGTGCAACAACCGAAACAGAACCGATCGACTGATTCACGCCGATGGTGATGCTCTGGCCGTTATCCAGGGTGACGGTCAGCGGGTTGGTGATGTTAGTCACCGGCGTGCCGTTTTTATCCACAAGGCTGGCGGTGTAGACGATGTTGCCGCCTTCGCCAACGGTGTTGGTAGCGGTCAGAACCACATCGACCTTGTCGATAGTGTCGTTGATCGTGGTGGTTGCACCGTTGCCCGCAACTTCCAGTTTTTCGAAGTTGCCGCCGGCAGCGTCGGTGATCTTGACGGTCTGAGTGCTCTTATCGATGAACACGTCATCGCTTGGCGCAGGCACAGTCACAGTACCGACGGTGTCGCCAGCCTTAATGGTGATCGAAGAACCGTTATCGAGTTTCAGGGTGACGTCAGTACCCGCCTTGTTGCTCAAGGTCGCGGTGTAGGTGATCTGACCACCTTCGTTGACTGCGGTTGGCGCGGTCAGTGTGACGGTGGTGGTGTTGTCAGTGCTCGGTGTGTCGGTAACAGTGGTGTTAACCGGCGCGGTACCTGGCACTAGATTTTCGAAGTGCTCGCCACCGGTCACGCCTTTGATAGCGGTGGTGACGGTTTGATCGCCTTTGTAGACATCATTCGGCGCAGCAATCGAAACGCTGCCGCTCGACTGATTGACGCCAATGGTGATGCTTTGGCCGTTATCCAACGTGACGGTCAGCGGGTTGGTGATGTTGCTCACCGGCGTGCCGTTTTTATCCACAAGGGTAGCGGTGTAGACGATATTGCCGCCTTCGCCAACGGCAGGAGTGGCGGTCAGAACGACGTCAACTTTGTCGATGGTGTCGTTGATCGTGGTGGTTGCGCCATTGCCTGCAACTTCCAGTTTTTCGAAGTTGCCGCCAGTGGTCTCGGTGATCTGAACAGTCTGAGTGCCCTTATCGATGAACACGTCATCGGTAGGCGCGGGAACAGTCACGGTGCCGACGGTGTCGCCAGCCTTGATAGTGATCGACGAGCCGTTGTCCAATTTCAGGGTGACGTCACTGCCGGCCTTGTTGCTCAAGGTCGCGGTGTAGGTGATCTGACCACCTTCGTTGACGGCGTTTGGCGCGGTCAGCGTGACGGTGGTGGCGTTGTCGGTACCCGGTGTGTCGGTAACGGTGGTGTTAACCGGAGTAGTACCCGGCACCAGGTTCTCGAAATGCTCGCCACCGGTGACGCCTTTGATAGCAGTGGTGACGGTCTGGTCGCCTTTGTACACATCATCCGAAGCTATAACCGAAACGCTACCGCTCGATTGGTTTATACCAATGGTGATGCTCTGGCCGTTATCCAACGTGACGGTCAACGGGTTGGTGATGTTGGTCACCGGCGTGCCGTTTTTATCCACAAGGGTAGCGGTGTAGACGATGTTGCCGCCTTCACCCACGGTAGGAGTTGCGGTCAGGACGACGTCAACTTTGTCGATAGTGTCGTTGATCGTGGTCGTTGCACCGTTGCCCGCAACTTCCAGTTTTTCGAAGTTGCCGCCAGCCGTCTCAGTGATCTGAACAGTCTGAGTGCTCTTGTCGACAAACACGTCATCGCTTGGCGCAGGCACAGTCACAGTGCCGACGGTATCGCCAGCCTTGATAGTGATCGACGAGCCGTTATCCAGTTTCAGCGTTACATCTGTTTCCGCCTTATTGGAAAGCGTCGCCGTGTACGTAATCTGCCCACCTTCGCTCGCCACGGCCGGTGCTGTCAGGGTGACGGTCGTGGTGTCGATGGAGTCGGTAATGGTGGTGACGGCAGGCGTCGTGCTCGGTACCAGGCTTTCAAAATTGCCGCCGGTTGCACCGGTAATAGTGGTGCTGACAGTCGACCCATTAACGTAGACATCGTTAGCCGGGGTATCGACCACCACTGTGCCTACCGACTCCCCAGCCTTGATGGTAATCACCGAGCCATTGCTCAAGGTGACGTTCACCGGCGTCTGGGCCGGGTTGGTCAGGGTCGCGGTGTAGGTGATCTGCCCGCCTTCGGTCACAGTCGAACCCGCCGTCAGCGTGACGGTGGTGGTGTCGACCGAATCAGTAATCGTGGTAACGGCAGGCGTCGTGCTCGGCACCAGGCTTTCAAAGTTGCCGCCGGTTGCACCGGTAATAGTGGTGCTGACAGTCGAACCATTAACGTAGACGTCGTTAGCCGGTGTATCGACGACCACTGTGCCGACTGACTCACCCGCCTTGATGGTAATCACCGAGCCATTGCTCAAAGTGACAGTCACCGGCGTCTGCGCCGGGTTAGTCAAGGTCGCGGTGTAAGTGATCTGACCGCCTTCAGTGACATTCGAGCCCGCCGTCAGCGTGACGGTGGTGGTGTCGACCGAATCAGTAATCGTGGTGACCGCAGGCGTTGTGCTCGGCACCAGGTTTTCAAAGTTGCCGCCGGTAGCACCGGTGATCGTAGTGCTGACAGTCGACCCATTAACGTAGACGTCGTTGGCCGGGGTATCGACGACCACTGTGCCGACTGACTCACCCGCCTTGATGGTAATCACCGAGCCATTGCTCAAAGTGACAGTCACCGGCGTCTGCGCCGGGTTAGTCAAGGTCGCGGTGTAAGTGATCTGACCGCCTTCGGTGACATTCGAGCCCGCCGTCAGCGTGACAGTGGTGGTATCAACCGAATCAGTAATCGTGGTGACCGCAGGCGCCGTGCTCGGCACCAGATTCTCAAAGTTGCCGCCGGTTGCACCGGTGATGGTGGTGCTGACAGTCGAACCATTAACGTAGACATCGTTGGCCGGTGTATCGACGACCACTGTGCCGACTGATTCACCCGCCTTGATGGTAATCACCGAGCCATTGCTCAAAGTGACAGTCACCGGCGTCTGCGCAGGGTTGGTCAGGGTAGCGGTGTAAGTGATCTGACCGCCTTCGGTGACATTCGAGCCCGCCGTCAGCGTGACAGTGGTGGTATCAACCGAATCAGTAATCGTGGTGACCGCAGGCGCCGTGCTCGGCACCAGATTCTCAAAGTTGCCGCCGGTAGCACCGGTGATGGTGGTGCTGACAGTCGAACCGTTGACGTAGACGTCGTTGGCCGGGGTATCGACGACCACTGTGCCGACTGACTCACCCGCCTTGATGGTAATCACCGAGCCATTGCTCAAGGTGACGTTCACCGGCGTCTGCGCCGGGTTAGTCAACGTCGCGGTGTAAGTAATCTGACCGCCTTCGGTCACGCTTGAACCCGCCGTCAGCGTAACGGTGGTGGTATCGATCGTGTCGGTAATCTGCGTCACGGCCGGGTTAGGGTCGAGGGTCAGCACCAGGTTATTGCCGCCGGAGGTGCCGGTGACGTTGACGCTGATCTGGCTGGCGTCGATGTACGGGCTGTCGTTGGGTGCCAGGGGGACGTTGACGGTGCCGGTCAGTTGGCCGGACGGGATGGTAATCACCGCGCCGTTGGACAGGGTGACGGTCAAGTCGCTGGTGGACGCCTGGGTCACGGTGGCGGTGTAGGTCAGCACGCCACCGGCTTCGGTGATCGTCGGGGTTGCGCTCAGGGACAGCGTCGACGGCTGCAGCAGCTGGTTGCCCGCATCAGTGGAGCCTTGGGCGCCAGTGAGCGTATTAAGTGCAGAGGTGCCCTGGCCCAGTGGTCCGGTCGGGAAACCAATGGTCGGGTCGACACGGCCGGCGGTCGCGTCCAGTACCACAAAGCTGTGGCCCCCGCCCGCAGCACCATTACCGGCAGCGGTGGCACCGGCGGCAGTGGCTTCCAGGTCGGTGGTCGGGTCGGCGCCTGCGGCGATGGCTTGCTGCAGTTCGGCAACCGACGGCGCGGCCTGTTCGGTGGCGGCGGCCAGGTCGGCAGTGGAGTCCGGCATGTCGGCGCTCCACTGGGTGTCACGACCCAGGTCTAACGTGCGCCCATCCGCCAATTCCAGGCTCACCGCGCCGGACAGGCCGGTGTCAACCTGATCGCCCGCGAACAGGCGATCACCCTCAACCAGAACACGGCGTGTTCCTTCCGGAGAAATAACGAACACTTGACCAACAATGCTTTTGACGATGGCAACAACATTGCTCATTAAATATTTCTCCGGCGATCCGTTTCTGATGATTTCCATGTGGCCGCTCAGGAAGAGGGCCAAACTGGAGGGGACGTAGTCTAGATAGTTACTGACGTCAAATTATTGGCTAGATTTTTTAGTTATCTTGTTTATGCCAAACTATTGACCTTATGGTCGCCATCCTAAACAATCGCCTCCGTAATGTCACATTGATATTTATGCGGCGAACCGTCCTACATGTGTGAAGCAGTTCCGCTTTTTGAACTTTCCGACGTACGGTCATTACGGTAGCCATTATCCGACGCGGCGGCGCCAATCGCTGTGATTTGAGACAAGAAGTCCTGGGGAATTTTTTAATGCGTCTGCACCTGCTCAAGGCAATACCGTTCGTCCTCGCCGCCAGTTTCGTCCAAGCCCAAACACTGCCCCAAGCCATGCAGCAGGCGCTGGATGTGCACCCTGAAATTCAGGCCGGTGTGAACAGCCGAATTGCCGCCGATTACCAGTTGCGTGCAGCCCAAGGCGGTTACCTGCCTCGCGTCGACCTGAACGCCGGCTATGGCCGCGAAGGCACCGACAACGCCACCACCCGCGCCAATAATGGCACCAGTGGCAATCACTGGGACACGCTGAACCGCGGCGAATCCAGCCTGCGCCTGCAGCAAATGATTTTTGACGGTTTCGCCACCTCCAGCGAAGTCGGGCGTCAACAAGCCAACGTCAACTCCCGTGCCTATTCCCTGCTCGGTACGTCCGAGCGCACCGCGTTGACCGTCGCCCAGGTCTATCTGGAAGTGTTGACCCGCCGCGAGTTCGTGCGCCTGGCCGAAGACAACTTGCGCAACCACGAACGCATTTACGATCAGATCAAGTTGCGCACCCAGCGCGGCGTGGGTAACGGCGCCGACCAGGACCAGGCCGAAGCGCGTCTGGCCCAGGCCCGCAACAACCTGATCACCGAGCAGACCAACCTGGCGGATGCGCAAACCAACTACCTCAGCGCCGTTGGCCAGATGCCCGACCAGCTCGAACGCCCGGCGCCGTTCATGGCCATGCTCCCGGCCGACTTGAATGAAGCGCGTCGCCAGATGCTCGACAACAGCCCGGTGCTGCGCTCGGCCGAGTCGGACATCTCTGCCGCCGAAAAGCAATACGATGCCGCCAAGTCCAGCTTCTACCCGCGCTTTGACGCTGAGCTTGGCACCAACGCCGACAACAACGTTTCCGGTGACGCCAACCACAGCAATGGCTGGGAAGCCATGGTGCGTATGCGCTTCAACCTGTTTGCCGGTGGCAGTAACAAGGCCGACCTGCAATCGAAGTCGTACCAGACCAGCCAGGCCCTGGACATCCGCAACAACGCCCTGCGTCAGCTCAATGAGGAACTGGGCCTGGCCTGGAACGCCCTGAACAATGCCAACGCGCAGTTGCCGGTGGCCCAGCAGTATGTGGACCACAGCACCCGCGTGCGCACCTCCTACCAGCAACAGTTCAGCCTGGGCCAACGTACCCTGTTGGACTTGCTCGACAGTGAGAACGAATTGTTCACCGCTTCGCGTCGTCTGGAGGAGATCAAGAACATTCAGTTATTTACTCAGTACCGAATCAAGGCGACCATGGGCCAATTGCTCAAAAGCCAAGGCGTAGTCGCTCCAATGGCCTCCATCGTGCAAAACGATGTGAAGCCCAAAGTCCAGCTGCCTGGGATGAACTGAGTCACCCATAGCCCCATCTGTTAGTCGAGAGTGCACCGCGTGGAATCCGAAGTCAGTCGAGTTCATCTCAGTCACGATCCACGCACGCTGCACGACGACCCGTTACTTGACGGGTTGTTGGCACTCTGCGCCCTGCATCAGAAACCGGCCAGCGCGGCCATGCTCACCACTGGCCTGCCGTTGCCTTCGCAGCGCCTGAGTGCCGAGTTGCTGTCGCGTGCCGCCGCGCGTGCCGGCCTGCAGGGCAGGTTGCTGCAACGCAAGCTCGAACAGATCCCGACCATCGCGTTGCCGGCGCTGCTGTTGCTCAAGGACGGGCGCAGTACCGTGCTGGTCGGTTGGGAGGGCGACGACCAGGCGCGCGTGCTGCTCAGCGAAAGCGACGGCGGTGAAGTGCTGATCAAGCGCGAGCTGCTGGCCGACGACTACATCGGCAAAGTCTTCTTCGCCCAGCCGCAGCACAAATTCGACGTCAACCACGGCACCCTGATCCCGCGGGCGCGGTCCTGGTTTCGTGACACGCTCAAGCGTTCGCGCTGGTTGTATACCGACGCCATCGCCGCCAGCTTCTTGATCAACATCATCGCCATGGCCGCGCCGCTGTTCGTGATGAACGTGTACGACCGCGTGGTACCGAACCAGGCCACCGCTACCCTGTGGGTGCTGGCCGTGGGCATCTGCGGCGCGTACCTGTTCGACCTGGTGCTCAAAAGCCTGCGCAGCCTGTGCCTGGACCTGGCCGGTAAAAAAACCGACCTGATCATCTCTGCCACGCTGTTCGAGCGCATCGTCGGTATGTCGATGAAATACCGCCCGGCGCGGGTCGGCAGCTTTGCGCAGAACATCCATGAGTTTCAGAGCCTGCGCGACTTCCTCGCCTCGCTGACCCTCACCAGCCTGATCGACCTGCCGTTCACGCTGCTGATCTTCGTGGTGATCGCCATCCTTGGTGGTCATCTGGTGTGGATTCCGGTGCTGGCCTTTCCGATTGCCCTGGGCATCGGCTACGCCCTGCAGAAGCCTTTGGTTGCGACCATGGAACGCACCATGGCCCTGGCCGCCGAGCGCCAGTCCAGCCTGATCGAAACCCTCGCCGGGCTGGATGCGGTCAAGGTCAACAATGCCGAGAGCGAACGCCAGTACGGCTGGGAGCAGACCATCGGCACCTTGAGCCGGCTCGAGCTGCGGGTGAAGTTGCTGTCGGGCCTGTCGATGAACATGACCCTGCTGATCCAGCAACTGGCCGGCGTGATCATGATCGTGTTCGGCGTGTACCAGATCATCGACGGCAACCTGAGCATGGGTGGCCTGATCGCCTGCTACATGCTCAGCGGCCGCGCGTTGAGCCCGCTGGCCTCGCTGTCGGGCCTGCTCACGCGTTACCAGCAAGCCAAGGTCACCATGACCTCGGTGGACCAGATGATGGAACTGCCCCAGGAGCGCAACTTCGACGAGCGCCCCATGAGCCGCCGCACCCTGCAGGGCGCCATCGAGTGCCGGGGCCTGAACTTCACGTACCCGAACCAACAGAACGCTGCACTGAAAAACATCAACCTGGTGATCAAGCCAGGGGAAAAAATCGGCATCATCGGCCGCAGTGGTTCGGGCAAAAGCTCCCTGGCCAAACTGATCGTCGGCCTTTACCAGCCCGACTCCGGCGCGTTGCTGGTGGACGGTGTGGACGTGCGCCAGATCGATGTCAGCGAACTGCGCCACAACATCGGCTACGTCGCCCAGGATATCCAATTGCTGGCCGGCACCCTGCGCGACAACCTGGTCAGCGGCGCACGTTATGTCGAGGATGAAATGGTCCTGCAAGCGGCGGAACTGGCCGGCGTGCATGAATTCGCGCGCCTGCACCCGCAAGGCTACGAGCTGCAAGTCGGCGAGCGCGGGCAGAACCTGTCCGGCGGCCAGCGCCAGAACGTCGCCCTGGCCCGTGCGCTGCTGCTCAACCCGCCTATCCTGCTGCTGGACGAACCCACCAGCGCGATGGACAACACCGGTGAAGAACGCTTGAAACAACGCCTGCAAGCCGTGGTGCAAAACAAGACGGTGGTACTGGTGACGCACCGTGCCTCGCTGCTCTCCCTGGTCGACCGCCTGCTGGTGGTCGACCGTGGGCAAATTCTCGCGGACGGCCCGAAAGCCGTGGTCATGGAAGCGTTGAAGAAGGGGCAGATCAGTGTTGCTTAACTCTATCAAGAGCGCGGTCGGCCGCTATTTCAAAGGTTCCGACTCGCTGCAGGGCCAGCCGCTGCCCGAGGTCAACAAAGCGCTGATCGAAGATGCGCCGCGGGTCATCCGCCTGACCATCTGGGCCATCATCGCCTTCTTCCTGTTCCTGGTGACCTGGGCGGGCTTTTCCAGCATCGACGAAGTGACCCGTGGCGACGGCAAGGCGATTCCGTCGTCCAAGCTGCAGAAAATCCAGAACCTGGAAGGCGGTATCGTCGCCGAGCTGTATGTAAAGGAAGGCCAGATCGTCGAGGCCGGTGCGCCGTTGATTCGCCTGGATGACACGCGGTTTGTGTCCAACGCCGGCGAAACCGAAGCCCTGCGCCTGGCCATGCAACTGCGCGTCGAGCGCCTGAGCGCGCAAGTGGATGATCGCCCGCTTAACATTCCCGACGAGGTGCTCAAGGCCGCGCCAAGCCAGGCCGCCAACGAGCGCTCGCTGTATGAAAGCCGCCGCCAGCAATTGAAAGACGAAGTCGGCGGCTTGCAGGAGCAACTGGTGCAGCGCCAGCAGGAACTGCGCGAGTTCACCTCCAAGCAAGGCCAGTACCGCAGCCAGTTGTCCCTGCAACGCCAGGAAATCAACATGTCCGAGCCACTGGTGGCCCAGGGCGCGGTGTCGCCGGTGGAAGTGCTGCGCCTCAAGCGTGCTGAAATGGAAACCCGGGGTCAGTTGGACGCCACCACCCTGGCAATCCCCCGCGCCGAATCGGCGATCAAGGAAGTGCAGCGCAAGATCGACGAAACCCGCGGCAAATTCCGCAGCGAAGCCCTGACCCAGCTCAACGAGGCCCGCACCGAACTGAACAAGGCCGAATCCACCGGCCGGGCCCTGGAAGACCGTGTCAGCCGTACCCTGGTCACCTCGCCGGTGCGCGGGATCGTCAAGCAGTTGCTGGTCAATACCGTCGGCGGCGTGATCCAGCCGGGCAGCGACATGGTGGAAATCGTGCCGCTGAACGACACCCTGCTGGTGGAAGCCAAGATCCGCCCGCAAGACATCGCCTTCCTGCACCCAGGGCAAGAAGCGGTGGTCAAGTTCACCGCCTATGACTACACCATCTACGGTGGCCTGAAGGCCAAGCTCGAACGCATCGGCGCCGACACCATCACCGATGAAGACAAGAAAACCACCTACTACATGATCACCCTGCGCACCGACCGCAGCCACCTGGGCACCGACGAGAAGCCGCTGCTGATCATCCCCGGCATGGTCGCTTCGGTGGACATCATCACCGGCAAGAAAAGCATCCTCAGCTACCTGCTCAAGCCGATCATCAAGGCGCGGGCCGAAGCGTTGCACGAGCGTTAATCCCGGCCGGCCTTGCGGGCCTCATCGGGGGCAAGCCCCCTCCCACACTTGATTTGTGAACGCATTCAAATGTGGGAGGGGGCTTGCCCCCGATAGGGCCATCAGCATCACCCCAATGCATATGGATATGTCCTAACAGTATTTAAACTTCCTTTCTTAGACCTATAAATTCACTCCCCTGTCTGCCGGAAGTGAATCCAATGCCCGCCATCAACCAAACCTTCGACATCCGCCCTTTCCCCGGCAGCGTCGGCGCCGAGATCATCGGTCTCGACTTGTCCCAGCCGCTCAACGACCAGGACTTCGCCCGTATCCATCGCGCGCACCTGGACCACCACGTCATCGTATTCCGCGACCAACGCATCACCCCCGAACAGCAGATCGCCTTCAGCCGCCGCTTCGGCGTGCTGCAAATTCATGTGCTCAAACAATTTCTGCTGGTCAACCACCCGGAGATCCTGATCGTCTCCAACATCATCGAAAACGGCCAATCCATCGGCCTGGGCGATGCCGGGAAGTTCTGGCACTCGGACCTGTCGTACAAGGAACTGCCAAGCCTGGGCTCGATGCTGCATGCCCAGGAGCTGCCGTCCGAAGGTGGCGACACGCTGTTTGCCGACATGCACAAAGCCTGGGAGCAACTGCCCGAGCACCTGCGCAAAGCCGTCGAAGGGCGCAGCGCCGCGCATTCCTATACAGCGCGTTACAGCGAAACCAAATTCGAAGGCAACTGGCGGCCCACGCTGACCCCGGAACAGCTCGCCCAAGTGGCCGAAGTAGTGCACCCGATCGTGCGCACCCATCCGGAAAACGGGCGCAAGGCGCTGTTTGTCAGCGAAGGCTTCACCACCCGCATCGTCGGCCTGCCGGAAGACGAAAGCCGCGACCTGCTGGCCCAGCTCTACGCCCACAGCGTGCTGCCGGAAAACATCTACCGCCACGCGTGGCAGCCCCATGACCTGGTGTTCTGGGACAACCGCTCGCTGATCCACCTGGCGGCCGGCTGTCCCAGCCACCTGCGGCGCAAGTTGTTTCGCACCACCATCCAGGGGGATGCGCCGTTCTGAACCGGTAAAGCCTGCTAGCATTGCGTCCAGTTCACTCCCAACCGAACATGAGTGCTTGGCATGCAACTACCGGACATGAACCTGCTGGTCGCCCTCGACGCCTTGCTCGATGAAGGCAGCGTGGTGGGCGCCGCGCGGCGGATGAACCTGAGCCCGGCGGCCATGAGCCGCACCCTCACGCGGATCCGCGAGGCGGTGGGTGATCCGATCCTGGTGCGTGCCGGCCGCGGCCTGGTGCCGACGCCCAAGGCGCTTGAGCTGCAAGGCCAGGTGCGCAACGTGGTGGAACAGGCCGCGTTGTTGTTTCGCTCGGCCGACCAGGTCGATTTGAGCACCTTGCGCCGCCGCTTCAGCGTGCGCGCCAATGACTTTTTCATCGGCGTGTACGGCGGCCGGCTGTTCGATACCCTGCAACGTGCGGCGCCGTTTTGCGAACTGCGCTTCGTGCCAGAAGGCGACACCGACGACGAAGCGCTGCGCGAAGGGCGGTTGGACCTGCGGGTGAGCAATACCATGCCGGCCGGTCCCGAAGTGAAAGTGCAGAATTTGTTCTCGACCACGTTTGTCGGCCTGGCACGGGAAGATCACCCGCTGTTCGACGAAGAGATCACCGCCGCACGGTTTGCCAGCTATTCCCACATCAGCATCTCGCGGCGCGGCATCGCCCGCGGCCCTATCGACACCGCCTTGAACGCCCAGGGCCTGGAACGCCATGTGGCAATGATCGCCCCTGGCTTTCACGGTGCGATGTTCATGCTGCCCGATTCCGACCTGCTGCTGCCGGTGCCCAAGGAAGCCCTCTTGAGCGCCAAGCGCCTGAAACTGCCGCTGCGCTCGTTCGCCTTGCCGATTTCGCTGCCGACCCTGGTATTGGCGCAATCCTGGCACCCGCGCTTCGATAAAGACCCTGCGCACAAATGGTTGCGCGAAACCATGCGTGAAAGCTGCCACGCCACCTGGCTCGAAGCCCAGCCCCGCTGAAATCCAATGTGGGAGGGGGCTTGCCCCCGATAGCGGTGGTTCAGTTTCACATCAGGTGACTGTCACACCGCAATCGGGGTGTAGAACCGTAGACATCGTTTACATCTGAAACCGGGGACATCGTTTACACATTTGAGGCCTGGACGCGGGTCATACCTCGCCCAAGCCTCCCCAGGGGATAATCACACAGGTACAAATCCCAAACATCATCTTCAACTTCTTTGAGTCCTATCCTTTCCCCAGATAGTGCCTCGCTGACAAATAACAACTTGCCGTTCCATTTGATCGATCCGTCCTGTCTGACGCTGCGAACCCTCATTTCTGCGGGATACTCCACATCGGGCAAACAGCCTGGGTAAAGTCGGGTAGACGGCACATATAGGTCTCCCGGACGTTTCATGCCGAGGGCTTCATGAGGGCGTACGTAATTGAACTCATGCCTGAAATGCTCCAGCAAAAGCTGCTGCTCGACTAAGTTTTTCCCTATGGGCAGCTCAAGTTTCAAACTACGGTGCATTCGCTCATGGCGACCATTCTGGGCGGGTCTTCCTGGCATGGTGCGCTCCGGATAGATGCCCAGACGAATCCACCAAACTGCCAATGTGGACATTCTTGCCAGACCCGGAGAGGCGAACGGAACCCCGTTGTCCGAACGGATAACTTCCGGCATGCCGTACTCCTGAAAAAGCCTTTCAAATGCTTGTTTTACTGGCTGGGTCTTGATCTGGGGATGGGCCCTGCACGCCAGAATCATCCGGGACGCGTGGTCTGTAACGGTCAAAGGGAAGCACATCTGCGCGTCAAGCATCTTGAATTGCCCTTTGTAATCAGCGCACCAAGTCTTGTTAGGTTCGTTGGCCTCTCGCATTTCTGCCTGGGAAATACTGTGCCGGCGCTTGAAACGTCGTTTGTTGACGAGCCCAAGTCGTTCAAGCCACTGGCCCGCTGTACTTGGAGAAGGCCAGGCGACGGAAGGATCTTCAAGCCGTAATAGTTCGAGAAGCTTCTTAGGCCCCCATTTATCGTGGGCCTCCTTCATCGCCACCACACGAGCCAAGATCTCGTCGTCGGTTTTATTTGGGCTGTTGTGAGGTCGTCGGGACAGCTCGGATAAGGACTTTAAATCGCCGTTGTGCCGGGCAATCCATTTGTCGACCGTAGGCCGACTAACGTCAAAGCGACGTGCCAACTGGCTTTTGGTGTAGTTGCCAGAAAGCCAGTCGGCAACCAGTCTGATTCGTTGATTCATCGGAGACTCTTGGTTCCAGGGCATGATCAGTTACCTCCTGATCATGCGTATTAACCTGTAAACCATGTCCCCGGTTAGAAATGTAAACGATGTCCCCGGTTTGTACCGGGGCAAGCCCCCTCCCACTTTAGCTCTACACCCATTTTAGGATTGCGCCTGACGCACTTATAACCTGCCAACAAGTCACTTTTTGTCATGCATTTGCCTGATTAAACTGCTCGGGTATTTCCCATTCCGAGTTACCTGTCCATGACATCCCTCGCTGCTCCCGCCCTCGAGGCCGCAGCCAAGCCCACTGCGCTCAGCCCACCGGTGTTCGGCCCGCGCATCATCATCGGTCTGGTCGGCGTGTTGCTGGCGGTGCTGGTGTCCGGTCTCAACGAGATGGTCACCAAGGTCGCCCTCGCCGATATCCGGGGTGCGCTGTACATCGGTTTTGACGAAGGCACCTGGCTGGTCGCGGCCTACACCGCCACCTCCGTGGCCGCCATGGCGTTCGCGCCGTGGTGTGCGGTCACGCTGTCGCTGCGGCGTTTCACCCTGGGCGCGATTGGCCTGTTTACCCTGCTCGGCATCCTGTGCCCGTTCGCACCGAACTACGAAAGCCTGCTGTTGCTGCGCACCGTGCAAGGCCTGGCTGGCGGCGCGTTGCCGCCGATGCTGATGACCGTGGCGCTGCGTTTCCTGCCGGCCAACGTCAAGTTGTATGGCCTTGCCGGTTACGCACTCACGGCCACCTTCGGCCCGAGCCTGGGCACGCCGCTGGCCGCGCTGTGGACCGAATACGTCGGCTGGCAATGGGCGTTCTGGCAGATCGTCGGGCCGTGCCTGCTGGCGATGGCTGCCGTCGCCTACGGCTTGCCCCAGGATCCGCTGCGCCTGGAACGCTTCAAGCAGTTCAACTGGCGTGGCCTGCTGCTGGGCTTTCCGGCGATCTGCATGCTGGTGATCGGCCTGTTGCAAGGCAACCGCCTGGACTGGTTCGAGTCGGGCCTGATCACCTTTCTGCTCAGTGGCGGTACGGTGTTGCTGGTGCTATTCCTGCTCAACGAATGGTCGCAGCCGCTGCCGTTCTTCAAGTTGCAGATGCTCGGCCTACGCAACCTGGCGTTCGCGTTGATCGTGCTGGCTGGCGTGCTGATGGTGCTGACCTCGGTGATCATCATCCCCTCAAGTTTTCTCGCTCAGGTCCAGGGCTACCGTCCGCTGCAAACCGCGCCAGTGATGCTGCTGATGGCGCTGCCGCAGTTGATCGCGCTGCCGCTGGTGGCGGCGCTGTGCAATCTGCGCTGGGTCGATTGCCGCTGGGTGCTGGGCATTGGCCTGGGCATGCTGGTGGTGTGCTGTCTCGGCAGTTCGCACCTGACCTCGGCGTGGATTCGTGATGATTTTTACGGTTGGTACCTGCTGCAGATCTTTGGTCAGCCGATGGCCGTTCTGCCGTTGCTGATGCTGTCCACCGGCAGCATTCAACCCATCGAAGGGCCGTTCGCCTCGGCTTGGTTCAACACTGTCAAGGGCTTGTCCGCCGTGATCGCCACCGCGGTGCTGGACACGCTGACTACCCAGCGCGGGCATTACCACTCGACCATGCTGGTGGACCGCCTGGGCAACTCGCCGCTGGCCGACGCTGACGCGCCGGGCCTGGCGCACCGCCTGCACGAGCAGGCCGTGGTACTCACGTCTTCGGACCTGTATGTCGTCATGGCGGGCGTCGCGGTGGCGTTGATCCTGCTGATTTTCTGGATGCCCACGCGGATTTTTCCGCCTCGCGCACCGACCTGACCCCAAGGATTTCTCATGAAACGCAAAGACAAAATTGCCGTCTCCGTCATCGCTGTATTTGCCGTGGGCGTGCTGGTGTACCTGGTTGCGCCGGGCATCTTCGGCAGCCAGCGCCAGACCACCAACGACGCCTTCGTCGCCGCCGACTTCACCCTGGTCGCCCCTCGCGTAGCCGGCTTCATCAAGGAAGTGCTGGTGGAAGACAACCAGCGTGTCAAAGCCGGCCAGTTACTGGCGCTGATCGACGATCGCGATTTTCGCGCCGCCGCCCAAGCCGCCGACGCCGACACCCTGGTCGCCCAGGCCCAGCTGAAAAACGCCACCGCGACCCTGGAGCGCCAAAGCTCGGTGATCGCCCAGGCCCAGGCTACCGTGGCGGCGGATCGCGCCGAAGTGGCGTTTGCCGAACACGAACTGAACCGCTACAACCACCTCGCTGGCGTCGGCGCGGGCACTGTGCAGAACGCCCAGCAAGCCAAGACCCGTATCGACCAGGCCACCGCGCGCCTGGCCAAATCCACGGCGGTGCTGGCAGCCGAACGCAAGCAAGTGGAAATTCTCACGGCCCAGCGTGACGCCGCTGAGGGGGGGTTGAAGCGCACACAAGCCGCGCTGGAGATGGCCAGTTATCAGCTGTCTTACACACGCATCGTCGCGCCGGTGGACGGCATGGTCGGTGAGCGTGCGGTGCGGGTTGGCGCCTATGTCACGCCGGGCAGCAAGATTCTCGCCGTGGTGCCGCTGGCCGAAGCCTATGTGGTGGCCAATTTTCAGGAGACACAACTGTCCCACATGCAGGCCGGCCAGGCTGTGCAGGTGCGGGTCGACAGCCTCGATGGCGAGGTGCTCGACGGCCACCTGGAAAGCCTGGCGCCGGCCACCGGAGTGACCTTTGCCTCGGTCAAACCGGACAACGCCACCGGTAACTTCACCAAGGTGGTGCAGCGTATTCCGGTGAAGATTGTGCTTGAGCCGAACCAGCCGCTCACCGAACGCCTGCGGGTCGGTATGTCGGTAGAAGCCAGCGTCGACACCCATGCTGGCGCGCAACACGCTGAGGTGGCCCAACAATGAGACACCTCGCCTGGCTCACCCTGAGCCTGATCAGCTTGAGCGCCTGCACGGTCGGCCCGGATTTCCAGCGGCCACAAGGCCCGCAGATGGCCCAATGGAGTGAGCCGCAGGGGCGTCAGGCGGCCAGCCGCGCCAACAGCGACCCGTTGCAGGAGCGCTGGTGGGACGTGTTCCACGACGAGCAGTTGTCGGCCCTCACACGCCGTGCTCTGAGCGATAACCTCGACCTGAAACTGGCCAGCAGCCGCCTGCAACAAAGCCGTGCCGTGCGCCAGGTGACCACCGCCGAGCGCTATCCGAGCCTCGATGCCGGCGGCGCCTACCAGCGTAAGCGCAACAGTGGCAAAGGCTTGAGCGACCCCTCCGGCGAGAACGGCCGCGCTGCGTTCAACCAATGGGACATGGGCTTTTCCGCCGCCTGGGAGCTGGATTTCTGGGGCCGGGTCAAGCGCGAGACCGAAGCCGCCGACGCCACCCTGGAAGTCGCGGAAAACGACCGCCGCGCCGTGTTGCTGTCGGTGCTGGCCGAGACCGCCCAGGACTACATCCAACTGCGTGGCGTACAGAACACCCGAGCCGTCACCGAGCAAAACCTCGACGTCGCCCGCCACAGCCTCAAGCTCTCGCAACTGCGCCTGGCCGACGGCGTGGCGACGGACCTGGACGTGGCCGAAGCCGCCGCCCAGGTCGCCGCCATCGAAGCGCGCCTGCCGGATTTGCAACAGCGCCAGGACCAATTGATCAACGCCCTGAGCCTGCTGATGGGCGAACCACCGCAGGCCCTGCACGCGCAACTGTCCAAGGACGCCGCCGTGCCGCAGACCCAGCGCCAGGTCGCTATCGGCCTGCCGTCGGAGCTGGCCGAGCGCCGCCCGGACATCCGCCAGGCCGAGGCCCGCCTGCACGCCGCCACCGCCAGCATCGGCGTGGCCAAGGGTGATTTCTACCCACGCATTACCCTGTCCGGCAGCCTCGGCTCCCAGGCCATGCAACTCTCGGATTTCGGCTCCTGGGGCTCGCGCGCCTTGGCCTTCGGCCCGCAATTGAGCCTGCCGCTGTTCAACGGCGGGCGCCTGCAAGGCATGGTGGATCTGCGCGAAGCCCAGCAGCAGGAAGCGGCGCTGGCCTACCAGCAAACCGTGCTGCGCGCCTGGCATGAAATCGACGATCAGTTGACCCGCTACAACGCCAGCCAACTGCGCCGCGACAGCCTCGCCGAAGCCGTGCGCCAGAACCAGATCGCCCTGACCACCGCGCAACACCAGTACGTCGAAGGCGTGGCGGACTTCGTCAACGTGCTCACTGTGCAAAGCGCGCTGCTGGCGACTCAGGAACAGTGGGTGGAAAGCTCTACCGGTGTGTCATTGGCCATGGTCGGCTTGTACAAAGCCTTGGGTGGCGGCTGGGAATCGGTGTACCCGCTCAGCCTATAACGCGTCTACGACGCCGGTCTGAGCGCCGATTCGAACCGGGTGCATACCGTAGAAAGCATGCTGGCATCGGCACCGCTGCAGCCTGCCGCTTCAAAAAAACCGGAGGCTTCTCGCACGACGGCATAGACGTCAGTGACGATGGATCTTGCTTCATCCGTCCCCAACCCAAAGCGCTCGGGCGTACTCAGCAAATTGCTGATAGACGATACCCTTCCCTCATTCCCGATGATGAGCGCCTGCAAGCCTAGCTGCGTTGGGTGGGGCAGCACGTCGAATACTGGCGCAAGGGAGTAGCTCGACGAGTTGGTCAAAAGTAGTCCGGTTTGTTTCAGGTGGTCGTCGCTATTTCCGATGAGCACATTGAACGCCATACGCCGGTAAAGCTCACGCATGTCGAGCGTTGCATCGTCGCTGACCTTCTTCAAAACGTCCGCGATTCTGGAATAGGAAACATCACTATCAACCGCGCCAACGCGCATTCTCGGCTTCTCGACGCTCACCAAAGAGTTACAGCTGACATAGTGCTCGCGCCCCGTTCCTTCATGCCGGTCAAAACGCTCGACCATCAACACCGGTCTGCCGGCTACCTCGACCAACTTGTGCCCCGCTGCCGGTAGACCCGCCGCGTTCGCCATTTGCAGGCTGGCAAATTCAGCACGGGGCTGATCGAAAACATCGTCGCTGCGGCCGAACTTGGCAATCCATTCCTTACCTTCATGGGTCACGGTGACCTTGGGTCTGGCGCCGCCCATGGAGCTTCCGAACTCGAATAGCCGTGCGATTTCCGCAGGGAGGTCCACATCGCCTTTCTCCACTTGATCGAGGCCCACCATGATTTTTTCGAGATCTTCAAATCGTGGCGGCTGATGCAGGGTAGGTAACAGATGGCGCGAAGCACTGAAAAGCAGGCAACCAACCCCGGCACCCCGCGAGGCAAGCAGCCATTCGATGTCGTTTTGCGGATGCTGTTTGTGGGTGGCCAGCAGAACACGCCGACCCCAATTGTCCGGAGTGGCGTCGTCAAGCACCCCAAACATGCGCGTGGAGGAATACTGGTTGGGGGTCAGTGGCAAATTCAGCGGGTCAATCGCGAATGCGTTGGGCCGTGCGAGCCAGCTGTTCGCGTACCGAAAAACGAACCCGCTCCCGTACATGGCCACTTCACCGACGGGAACCGGATCACCGATTGAGTGAGCCGAAAAAACAAATGCATTACCAATCGGCTTCCAGGACATGAGGGTCTCCTTCTGTGCGAATTCGGTCAGGCTCACGGGCGAGGCTCAGGGTAATCCCCACCTGGTCAAGGTCTGGCGATGCGATGCTCGCCATCCCTTCCTCCAGGTCCATCGCGCTGAGCACATTCATCAGTACACCGAGGGACACGCCGGCTTCTCCCTGTCGCAGCCGCTGATACGTCTGCCGGGTGATGCCCGCGCGACTGCATATCGTGGAAATCTTCAGCCGACGACGAATGCGGGCTATTTCGATACCGTTTCCGATGCCTTTCATCAGCTCATCGCTTCGCTCTGAGATGTACCCTTTGTGGGCGTTGGGCTTTTTAGCGGACTGCATGATATATCAACCTTTAATTGGCTAAAGGTAACTTATATCATCCATATTGTTTAATCCAGCTTGAGAAATATCCAGCTCAATGCGAATGCCAGTCCCTGTAGGAGCGAGCTTGCTCGCGAAAGCCTTCCAGGCAACGCGTTCATTCAGGGTAGACGCGCAGGCCCTGAGTTCTTCGCGAGCAAGCTCGCTCCTACAGAGAAGCATTCGGCTCAATGCGATCTAAGGGTTCTGCAAGAACACCACATACCCCCGAAACCACTCGCTCCCCTGCAAATACCCCGGCGCTTGCCAGTCCCCGTCCTGAATCAGGCCAACCTTGAACGGCACGCCCAGCCGGTTCATCCGGGGCAGATACGCGGCGTAGTCGGGAATGCTGTGGCGCCCTTGATAGGTTTGCACCACCACTTCATCCACCACGCCCTTGAGCTGGGCGATGGCGGCGGGGTCGGCGTTGCTGCTCCAGTCCATCAGGCCGGTGATGCTCAGGCGCAGGTCAGCCGGCAGGCGGTGGCGCAGGTCGCGCAGAAAGGCGGCGTATTCGTGCAGGTATTGGGTGCGGGCGTCGAAGTCGATCTGGATGCCGACCACCGGGTTGCCCGCCTCACGCCAGCGTTGCACCTGGCCGAGCAGTTGGGTGTAGACCTGCTCTGGCCATCGCAGGGTGTGGGCGCGGTACACCACCCAGACGTCGCCCTGGGTGATACGCGGCACGCTCATGCCCTGGGCGATCAGGCGCACACCGCGTTGCGGGGCGCGGCGGGTGGAGTTGATCTGGCCCTGAAGGATGTACAGGGTCCTGGCCTGTTTGATTACCGGCTGGGGCGCGACGCCGCTCCACAGCCAGAAGGCGTCGTAGTCGCGGGCGTCAACGGCGCCAAAGGCCGGGCTTGCCAGCAACAGCAGGCCCAGCCACAGGGTTTTCACCAGTAGTACTGCAGCGACTTGCCCCACTGGCTATCGGCGAAACTGGTCTTGAGCTGGCGGAACCAGCCCTTGCGCACGGCGGGTGCCACATCTTCGCCGCCGCAGCTGTTGTAGCCGGCCGGCGCGTAGCAATTGATCGCGCGGAACAGCGCGTAGGCCTTGTCGGTTTTCGCGGCCTTGGGGTTGGCAATCACCTGCTTGTAGCCATCCAGGCGCGAGAAGGTTTCACCTTTGAAATCCGAGGCGGTGCCGCCAAGGCTGCCGGTGGCGCGGGCTTGTTCCAGCGGCATGCCGTCCAGGCCATTGCGCAGGATGAATTCACCCAGGCAGTTGAGGGCCTGCGGATTCTTTGCCTCGCTCTGCAAGTTCGCGGCGGTTTGCGCGATGCTGGGACAGGCGTAGCCGGATTCGGCTTTATCACCGTTCCACTGGAACAGCGTCAGGCTTTGCCCGCTGCTGTAGGTGTAACCCAGGCTGGTACCAAGTTTGTCTTCAGACAGCGAGGCTTGCTTGAGGTCGTCGGCGAATGTGGCGAACTGGCCATGCAGCAGGTCCTTGTAGAGCAGCACGAATTGCGCGGTCTGGCGTTCAGTCGGGTCGCTGGCCTTGGCGATCTGCTGGCGCAACAGGTCGGGCCCGGCGACGTTGCGCAGCAGGATGTAGCGCACCTGCCTGGCACTGATCGGCGAGTCGGCGGCGAATACCTTGGCCAGCTGGCCGCTGCGCTCGTAGTTCATCGCCAGCGCCAGCTCCAGTTGGTCGCGTTGCAGCGGTTGCTTGGCCAGCGGCAGCAGCTGCAGCCACAGTGATTCGGCGCCTTTCCAGTCTTGCTTGGCTTCCAGGGCCAGGGCGCGCAGGGTTTGCTGGCTGAAGGCAAAGTAATCCAGGTTCGACGGCACGTCCGTCGGCAGGTGCTTGAGCGCAGCGTCGGGTTGATGCTCCACGTACAGGGCGTACGCCGCCTGCAGGTAGTCGAACAGGGCCGGCTCGTTGGCAAAGGTGCTCTTTTGCTTGTCGAGGTCTTCGCGGCTCAACAGCGGCGGGGTGTGAGCGCGCATGGCCATCAGGTCGTTGACCAGTTGCAGCATCGGGCTGTTCGCCGCCGAATTGCGGGCCATCAGCAACTTGAGGTCGGCTTCTTCCACCAACGCGTCCACGTCGACATTGCGCTGGGCGTCGGTGGCTTTGGTGAACTGCCAGGTGAAGTCCTCGGCGAGCTTGGTCTGGTCATTCGCCAACCAATGCACGCGGCGCAGCAGGCCACGGGCGGACGCTAAGTAAGCGCCCTGTGGGTAAGTTTTCAGGTAACCGAGAAAGCCTTCTTCGGCGTCGCTCAGTGCGGACTTATCCACCTGCTCGCGCTGGGGCATGCCGTATTCGTCGAACGCTTCGGCCTGGGCCTGGTTCAGCGAGGTGCGCGCGGTCATGTACAGCGCAGTTTCCTTCAGCCAGGGCACCTCGCTGGTCGAGGCGGCGGCGAAACCGCGCTCGGCGTCACCGAAGCGGCCGCCGTAGAAATCAGCGGCGGCCTGCAAATACGTGCGAAACAGTTGGGCGTTGGCCGAAGGGGTCAACTGCGCGTCCACCACCTGCGCGTCGCCGTCACAGGTGGTCAGTAGCTGTAAACGGGCCCTCACCAGCACGTCGCGCTCGGCGGGCGGCATGTCCGCTTTGATCACCTGGCCGATAAACGCGGTGGCGCTGTCGTCATCATTGCTGCGGCAGCGGCTGCCTTCGCCACTGAGGAAGGCTTGGCCTGCGGTGGTGTAGTCCTCACGCTTGATGCCCAGCGGCTGAAGCAGGGTGTCGAGTTCGGCGGTGCGGGAATCGTCGGCTTGGTTATCCGGTTCATCCTCGCCGGCCGGAATCGGCACCAGGCGGTACACCGGAAACGGCACCGGGCCGAAACCCTGGGCCAGGTCGTCTTCGCCCAAGGCATTGGGCGCCAGTGGCGCGGTTTTCTTGTCGGCCAGCAACAGCCGCAGGTTGACCCGGCTGTCGTTGCCTGGGCTGAGGAAGGGCTGGTTGCTGCAGGGTTCGAGACTGTCACGCGACACCCGCCAATCGGGGTAGCACGAGTCGTCGGAACTGGCCTGGGCTGCCAGGGGAATACCGGCCAGCAGGGCCAGAGCCAGAGGTGACAGCAAACCGATGCGCATAACGTTTCCTTGATCCTGGGTCCTTGGAGGACGGCAATCATAGCCTGATCCGACAAGCGCTTCGGTGAAGGCCTACGCAAATTGCTGATTTGTCCGATTCCAGCAGCCAACCCAGGGCTTTTGGCCTAGAGTGGCGCTGGTGTGTGTAGGCAATCAGAGCAATGCCAGGGGAATTGAGGTGCGTCGGTCTGTGGTAGAGCAAAACGAAAATATCCGGGCCGTGCCTGCTTTGAATCGCCTGAGCTGGGACGGCGCGGGTTGGCTCAGCCGCCTCTGGTGGGTGCCGATCCTGGCGCTGGCCATGGCCCTGCGGTTTTACCACCTGACGTCGGCGGCGATCTGGGGGGATGAAGGCTCAAGCCTGTTGCTCAGCGAATACGCAGTGACCGACCTGTGGTTTCACGCCGCCCACGACGTGCACCCACCGCTGTACTTTCTGCTGCTGCGCGGCTGGATCGAGGTGTTTGGCGACAGCATCGGGTCGATCAGAAGCATGAGCGCGATCCCAGGTGCCGTGGTGGTGGGCCTGGGGATCTGGCTGACGCAGCAACTGTCCACCCGTCGCGCCGCAGTCCTGGCCGGACTTCTACTGGCGCTGCTGCCCACAGCGGTGCGCTACAGCCAGGAAGTGCGCATGTACTCGCTGCTCGGCGTCTGGTTGCTGGGCGCTACGCTGGCGCTGGTGTACTGGATGCGCCAACCCGAGCGCACGCGTTATCTGGCCGCTTATGTGGTGCTGATGAGCGCCGGTTTCTACACCCATTACTTCACCGCGCTGTGCGTGCTGGTGCATTGGGCATACCTGGGGCTGCAGCCGCGCGGCCAACGGTTGATCACGCGCCCGGCATGGTGGTTGGCCAACGCCATGATCGTGTTGCTGTATCTGCCTTGGCTGCCGAACCTTTTGGACCTGGTGCAGCACGTCGACCAGCTCAAGGTGGGTGGCGATATTGGCTGGGAAGAGCCGGTCAATCTGCTGTCGCTGCCGTCGATGATCTGGCAGTTCCTGCTGCAGGATGAGGCGGTTGATGTCTGGCCACCGCTGTTCTGGCTCTTTCCACTGCTGTTGATTGCAGTGGTTGCGATCACCGCCTGGCACTCTCGGCCGGCACGCCTGCTGGCGCTGTTCTTCCTGCTGCCGCTGCTGCTGGTGTACGGGGTTTCGTTTATATCCCCGGTATTTATCGAGCGTTATCTCACCGTGTACGCCTTGGGCTTGCCGATCCTCATCGCACTTGCCATCGACCGCCTGCCGTCACGCCTGGCATGGCTGGGTGCAGCACTGTTTGTGCTGGTTGCCGGCGTGGAGCTGCTGGGGTTGAAGAACACATTCACCGTGGATGAACAGAACCAGTTCAACGTGCCGGTGGAGTTCATCAATCGCAATTACCAGGAAGACGATCGCATCGTGCTCAGCGACATGATGTGGTATTTGAGCTACGTGTATTACGACCAGACCGATGCCCAGTTGCAGCTGTTCACGCCGCCCAAGCCCGACGGAACCTCGACCCGGCCGAACGCCTATGGTTTCGGCACCCTGGTGGACCAGGACGGCGGGCGCATCTACCTCGACCACTTGTCTGCACTGCCCGCCGACACGCGCCGGGTGTGGCTGGTGAGCAGCAACGAAGCGCCCGATGAATTCGCGCCGTTGCCAGGCGGCTGGCGCGAACTCAGCCGCCAGGAGGGCGGCGGGGCGAGGGCGAGGTTGTTCGTGCTGTGCAACGTACCCGCACCGCAACCCGAAGGCTGCCGCTAGACTTTCCCCAACCTGCTTATGAGGAGCCCACCATGGAATCGCCCGTACACAGCCTGCCAGCCTTGTTCAAACAGCTGGGCCTGCCGGATGACCCGGTCAGTATCGAGCAATTCATCGCGGTTCATTCACCGCTCAAGCCCGAATTGAAACTGGCGGATGCGTTTTTCTGGAGCGATAGCCAGAGGGCGTTTTTGCGTGAGGAAATTCTGGAGGATGCGGATTGGGCAGTGGTGGTGGATGAGTTGAATGTGATGTTGCGGGGCGGGCGAGGGATGTAACAGATGATCGTCCCAACGCTATGTGGGAGGGGGCTTGCCCCCGATAGCGGTGGGTCATTCAGCAGGTTGTCGACTGGTTCACCGCAATCGAGGCAAGCCCCCTCCCACATTTTTTGACCGCTCCACTCATCCGCGAAAGTGTTTCAAAACTTGACGATCCTCCGGTCATCCACCATATTGATAGTTAGCAAACTAACTGTATGCGAACTATCCCGTGTCTCATTCCCTCGAACAACTCCAGATGAACCTCAGCAGCAGCATGGTGGTGGGCGCCCGTAACTGGCGCAAAATCTGCCAGACCACGCTGGTGAGCTATGGCATCTCCGAAGCCTGCGCCGTGCCGCTGTTGATGATCGGCCGTTTGGGCGACGGTGTGCACCAGGTCAAGGTGGCCCAGGCATCCGGCATGGAGAGCCCGTCGCTGGTGCGCTTGCTCGACCGGCTGTGCAATGACGGCTATGTGTGCCGCACCGAAGACATCCACGACCGTCGCGCGAAAGCCCTGAGCCTCACCGAGCGCGGCCGTGAGCTGGTGCAGGCGGTGGAAGCGCAACTGGTGCGCCTGCGCAAGGAAGTTCTGGTGGATATTGCCGCCACCGACCTGGAAGCCGCACTGCGCGTGCTGCGGGCCTTCGAAGCGGCCGAGGCGGTTGCGCCTTGAACGGGTTCTTTACCGGCTTTCCGCCCGCGCGCGACTGGTTCTACGGCGTGCGTACGTTCGCCGCCTCGATGATCGCGCTGTACATCGCCATGCTCATGCAAATGCCGCGTCCCTACTGGGCGATGGCCACGGTGTATATCGTCTCCAGCCCCTTTGTCGGCCCCACCAGCTCCAAAGCGTTGTACCGCGCCATCGGCACCTTGATGGGCGCGGCGGCGGCGGTGTTTTTTGTGCCGATGTTCGTGCAGTCGCCCTATATTCTGGTGGTGGTGATCGCCCTGTGGACGGGCACCTTGCTGTTCCTCTCCCTGCACCTGCGCACCGCCAATAACTACGCCTTGATGCTGGCCGGCTACACTTTGCCGCTGATCGCCCTGCCGGTAGTGGATAACCCGCTGGCGGTGTGGGATGTGGCTGAGGCGCGTACCGAAGAAATCTTCCTCGGCATCGCCGTGGCTGCCGTGGTGGGCGCAATGTTCTGGCCGCGTCGCCTGATGCCGGTGTTCGATGGCTCGGTGGCCAAGTGGTTTACCGACGCCCAGGTCTACAGCCAGCGCTTTCTCACCCGCGATGTGGACCCGGAAGCGGTCAGCAGCCTGCGCGGCGGCATGGTTGCCACCTTCAACACCCTCGAATTGATGATCGGCCAGTTGCCCCACGAAGGCGCGCGGCCGCAGACGGTGCGCAACACCAAGGAACTGCGCGGGCGCATGATTCACCTGTTGCCGGTGATCGACGCCCTGGACGATGCGGTGTACGCCATCGAACACCGCGCCCCGGAGTTTCTCGATCAGCTCACACCGCTGCTCAAAGAGGCCAACGCCTGGCTCGACAGCACCACCCAGGCCGCACCTCTTGAACGCTGGCGCGAACTGCGCGACAAGATCGACGCCGCGCAACCCCAGGGCGAAGCGCTGGACGACCGCCACACGCTGCTGTTCTCCAACGCCCTGTACCGCCTCGGCGAATGGGTCGACCTGTGGCAAGACTGCCGCACCCTGCAAGCCGCCATCGGGTGCGAAAGCCAGGACACCTGGCGCGCCGTGTACCGTCACTGGCGCCTGGGCCGGCTCACGCCCTTCCTCGACCGTGGCCTGATGTTCTACTCGGCGTTTTCCACCGTCACCGCGATCATCGTCGCCTCCGTGCTCTGGATCCTGCTGGGCTGGACCGACGGCGGCAGCGCGGTGATCCTGGCCGCCGTCGCGTGCAGCTTTTTCGCCTCGATGGACGACCCCGCGCCGCAGATCTACCGGTTCTTTTTCTGGACCGCGATGTCGGTGCTGCTGGCCAGCCTGTACCTGTTCCTGGTGCTGCCCAACCTGCACGATTTCCCCATGCTGGTGCTGGCGTTCGCCGTGCCGTTCATCTGCATCGGCACTCTCACCGTGCAGCCACGGTTTTACCTGGGCATGCTACTGACGCTGGTCAACACCTCATCGTTCATCAGCATCCAGGGCGCCTATGACGCCGATTTTCTCAACTTCGCCAACGTCAACCTGGCCGGCCCGGTTGGCCTGCTGTTTGCCTTTATCTGGACCCTGATTGCGCGGCCTTTCGGTGCGGAACTGGCGGCCAAGCGCCTGACCCGTTTCAGCTGGCGCGACATCGTCAGCCTTACCGAACCTGCGACCCTGGCCGAACACCGGCACATGGCCGCGCAAATGCTCGACCGCCTGATGCAGCACCTGCCGCGCCTGGCCCTTACCGGCCAGGACACCGGCACCGCCCTGCGCGACCTGCGCGTGGCGCTGAACCTGCTCGATCTGCTCGCCTATTCGCCGCGCATCCTCGGCGTACCTCGTGTGCTGCTCAACCAGGTGGTCGAAGGCGTGGGCGGTTATTTCAAGGCCTGCCTCAAGGCCGGTGAACGCTTGCCTGCGCCCAGCGGTCTGCTGATGACCCTGGACCGCACGCGCCGCGCCCTCAACGGCCAAGGCCTGCAAGACGACGGCGACACGCGCCTGCACCTGCTGCACGCCCTGGCCGGGCTGCGCCTGGCACTGCTGCCTGGCGTGGAATTCATTGGCGGTACAGAGATGCAAGCGCCGTTACCGGATGGAGCGCCTTTATGATCGGTGACCTGGATATCAGCGGTGTCTTCCTGCCCACGCTGCTGGTGCTGATGGGCATTACGTATGTGTTGTTTCTGGTGGTGCACGGGTTGTTGACGCGCATGCACTTCTATCGCCTGGTCTGGCACCGGGCATTGTTCAATGTGGGGCTCTACGCGCTGTTGCTGGGCGCGGTGGACTCACTCAGTCGATACCTGATGACATGAAAAAACCTTTTTTGACCATCGGCCGTGTAGTCCTGACGTTGCTGATCGTGAGTTTCGCGGTCGTCGTTGTGTGGCGCATGGTCATGTACTACATGTTTGCACCCTGGACCCGTGACGGGCACATCCGCGCCGACATCGTGCAGATCGCCCCGGACGTGTCCGGGCTGATCCAGCGGGTGGACGTGCGCGATAACCAGCTGGTGACCAAGGGCCAGGTGCTGTTCGCCGTCGACCAGGACCGCTTCAAGCTGGCCCTGCGCCAGGCCCAGGCCGCCGTCGCCGATCGTCAGGAAACCCTGGCCCAGGCCCAGCGCGAGTACAAGCGTAACCGTGGCCTGGGCAACCTGGTGCCCAGCGAGCAACTGGAAGAAAGCCAGTCCCGCGTGGCGCGTGCCCAGTCAGCCCTGGCCGAGGCGCAAGTGACGGTGGATTCGGCGCAGCTCAACCTCGACCGCTCGGTGATCCGCAGCCCGGTGGACGGCTACGTCAACGACCGCGCGCCGCGCACCCAGGAATTCGTCACCGCCGGGCGCCCGGTGCTGTCGGTGGTGGACAGCAATTCCTTCCATATCGACGGCTACTTCGAAGAGACCAAGCTCGACGGCATCCGCGTCGGCATGGGTGTGGATATCCGCGTGATCGGCGACAACGCCCGTCTGCATGGGCATGTGCAAAGCATCGTCGCCGGTATCGAAGACCGCGACCGCAGCAGCGGCTCCAACCTGCTGCCCAACGTCAACCCGGCGTTCAGCTGGGTGCGCCTGGCCCAGCGGATTCCCGTGCGTATCGCCTTTGACGATGTGCCGGCGGACTTTCGCATGATCGCCGGGCGGACGGCGACGGTGTCGATCATCGACGACAAGGCCAACGACGGAGCCCAGCCATGAAGCAACTGCTGGCCGCCGCTGCGCTGGGGGTGTTGCTGTCGGCCTGCCAGGCGGTAGGCCCGGACTACTCGCTGCCGGACACTGCCGCCATGAACCGGGGCGACCTGCAAGGCGCCATCGCGGGGCAGGGTAAGAATGTGGTGTCGGCGCCCGTGCCGACGGACTGGTGGAAGCTCTACAACGACCCGCGCCTGGATGAGCTGGTGCGCCAGGCCATGGCCTCCAACACCGACCTGCGCGTGGCCGCCGCCAACCTGCAACGCGCGCGCTACCAGACCCAGCAGGCCGAATCCGCAGGCGGCTGGAGCGCCGGCGCCAAGGCCGAAGCGCAGCGCCTGCAAGAATCCGGCGAAGCCTTCTTGCTGGCCGACAAAGTGCCGGTGGACAACATCGGCAGCGTGGGCATCACCACCTCGTACCAATTCGACCTGTTCGGCACCTTGCAGCGCGGCATCGAAAGCGCCCAGGCCAGCGCCGATGCGGCCCAGGCGGCCGCCGATATCGCGCGCATTACCCTGGTGGCCGATGTGGTGCGTTCCTACACCCAGGTTTGCGCGGCCAACGAAGAGCTGGCAATCGCCAACCAATCCCTCGACCTGCAAGCGCAAAGCACCCAGCTCACCCAGCGCCTGCGCGACGCCGGGCGTGGCGATGAAACCCAGGTGACGCGCTCGCAAACCCAATACAAATCTCTGCGTGCCGAGATGCCGCGCTACGAAGCGGCGCGCCAGGCGGGGCTGTTCCGTTTGTCGATGCTGCTGGCCAAACCGCTTGATCAGCTGCCGGCCGGTACCGGCAATTGCGCCGAGCTGCCGCACATCGCTCAGCTGTTGCCGGTGGGCGACGGTGCGGCGCTGCTCAAGCGCCGCCCGGATGTACGCCAGGCCGAACGCCAACTGGCCGCTGCCACCGCGCGCATCGGCGTAGCCACCGGCGCCCTGTATCCGGACATCGCCATCGGCGCCACGGTGGGCACGGTGGGCCTGCTCGACAACCTCGGCCAGCCGGCGACCAATCGCTGGGGCTTTGGCCCGATGATCAGTTGGACGGTGCCGACCAACGGCGCGCGTGCGCGCATCCACGAAGCCGAAGCCGCGACCCAGGGCGCCCTGGCGCATTTCGACGGGGTGGTGCTCAACGCCATCCGCGAAACCCAAACGGGCCTCGCGCAGTACACCGCCATGTTGCAGCGCCGTGAGGCGCTGGCCGACGCCGAACGCTCGGCGCGTGAGGCGGCGGACCAGACCCACCGCTTCTTCCAGGCCGGGCGCGAGTCGTTCCTCGCCGACCTGCAAGCCACCCGCACCTACACCACCATGCGCGCGCAATTGGCGGCGGCCAACACCCAGGTTGCGATGAGCCAGATCGACTTGTTCCTGGCCCTGGGTGGTGGTTGGGAAAGCGGACGAACGCACGCTGTAAAACCCGGCAAACCATGAGGTGATTGCTATGCTTTGTCAGGTGAGGCGCCGTGAAGCCTCGCTTGACACTGCTCGCGTTTGCTCTTGGGGATTGCATTCAATGAAAAACCCTTATGCTCCCGCTTTCTGGTGCGTGCTCTTCGCACTGGTGCTGTTATCGGCCGCGTATTTCTACGGGGTCATGCTCGCCCACCAACTCGACAAGGCCATGGTGTTTCTCGACAGCGCCTGCCTGGTCATCGGCACCTTGTCCATCGGCGTGGTGGCCTGGGCGTCCTATCAAAACCAGCGCGTGAAGCGAAAACTGCTGGAACAAGGCAAGACCCGCGTCGCGATCTGGGACACCAAGGTTGCCCTGCGCCGGGTCGAGACCGTGTTCGACCGCTATTTCTGGGGCAGCTACTGGCAACCCGGTCGCACCTTCCAGGAAGTCATGGGCGACCTCACCGGCACGCCTCTGGAAAAAAGCCTCGAAGTCCTGAAAAAGCAGTGCGTGGTGCTCGACCGGCAGGTGGCGGAGGGCAGGCATTGGCTTAATAACGCGCGGGAATTGTCCGATGTGGCCACGCAAATGGCCCGTGAGCGCTACCAGCTGGACTTCTGTGATCCCAAGGCCGACACCCCCGGCAATGCGGTGATACACCGCGAGTTTGAGGTGCTGGTCTACACCTGGACGGCGCGCCTGAGGAGTTTCGATCACCAATTGGACGAAATCGAGCTGGAGTACTCCTGAACTCCTGCTGAACTGATCCCTCTGAAAGGCTGGGCCGTTTGCGCCCGCCAGTGCTAATCTTCCCCGGCCTTTCGGCCATACGGGCCAGTACTGTAGGAGCGAGCTTGCTCGCGAAGAACGTCAACGATAACGCGTGCATTCTGAATAAACGCGGTGCCGATGAGTTTTTCGCGAGCAAGCTCGCTCCTACAGGAACCCCATAGGGTTCAAGGAAGACAGCCCACTTCTCACAGGATTTGATCAGGTCACTTCATGAATAAGCCAGCAGTCGTTCTTTTGGGTTTCGTTGTCGCCGTTGGCGTCGTCAGTGCAGGCGGCGCCTGGTACACCGGCAAGCAACTGGAGCCGGTTCTGCAAACCGCGATCCAGAACGCCAACAAGGAACTGCAGACCTCCATGGCCGGCGTTGACGGCAGCGTGTCCCTGGAACTGGTGTCCCTGGACCGTGGCGTGTTCAGCAGCACCGCCCACTACCGCCTCAAGGGCCAGGGCAGTGTGTTCGGCGAGCAAAACCCGAACCCCGAGCTGCTGTTCGTCGACCATATCGAACACGGCCCGCTGCCGTTCTCGCGCCTGGTCACCCTGAAGTGGCTGCCGGTCATGGCCACCAGTCACTACGAACTGGAAAAGAACGCCACCACCGAACAGTGGTTCGCTGCCAGCAAAGACGTGTCGCCGCTCAAAGGCGTGGCCAATATCGGTTACAGCCGCTCGGTCAACGGCAACGTCGAACTGTTGCCCCTGGAGTTCAAGGACGACAAATCCTCGGTGAGCTTCTCCGGCGCCAACCTCGACTTCGACAGCAGCGCCGAAGGCCAGAAGGTCAAGGCCGACGGCTACATGAACAGCCTCAAGGTCGCGGCCGTCGATGCCAATGGCGACGCGTTCGAAGCTGAACTGGCCGGCCTGACCGTCGCCAGCAACCTGGCCAAATCCACCTTCGGTTTCTACACCGGCCAGAACACCATCGAGCTGACCGACACCAAGGTCACCTTCGGCCCGCAGAAAGCCGTGCTGACCCTCAAGGGCTTCGAGCAAAAAGACTCCAGCGAAACCAAGGACAACAACCTGGCCGGCCGCGTCGACTACAAAATCGACGAAATCGGTTACCAGGGTAAGCCTGTGGGCTCGGCCGCCATGGCCGTGAGCATGAAGAACGTCGATATCCCGGCGATGCTGGTGCTGACCAAACTCTATCAGGACAAAATGCAGCCGGTGCAAGCCGCCGCCGCTGCCGGCCAACCCGCGCCGGAGCTGCAACTCACCGAAGCCGAGCAGACCCTGGCCGAAGCCAACGTCAACCAGGTGCTCGCTGCCAAGCCGCAACTGGCCGTGGAAAACCTGTCGCTGAAAACCACCCACGGCGAAAGCAAGTTCAATTTGGTGCTGGACCTGGCCAAGCCGGCTTCGATGGAACTGCCGCCGGTTGAGCTGGGCAAGCAGATGATCTCGCTGCTGGACGCCAACCTCACCCTGTCCAAGCCGATGATCGGCGACGTGGCCGCGCTGCAGGCGCAGGTCGGCGGCGTGACCGACCCGAAAGCCATCGAACAGCAATCGCAGATGGCGGCCGAGATGGTCAGCGGTGTGGCGATTGGTACTCAACTGGCAACCCTGGAAGGCACCGATGTGGTGTCCAAGCTGCACTACGCCAATAACGAAGTGACCCTCAACGGCCAGAAGATGACCGTTGAGCAGTTCATCAGCTTCGTCATGTCCAAAGCCGGCGCCATGGGCGGCGCCCAGTAAGCCAGCCTGGAATGCGGTAAAAAATGTGGGAGGGGGCTTGCCCCCTCCCACATTTTGTTTTGTGTTCGGCAAAAAATCCCTTTCAGCCAATTCTGAACAATTGTTCTGAATTGCCCTTGCCACTGGCTGGCTAAGAGATAGTTCCTCACAGGAAAGCTAGGTCGGGTCCCGAAACGCCGACACCCTGATGCACATCGCTCAGGATCACCTATCGTTGCAGCTTTCCTTGTAAGGAAGCTGACGACATGCTGCCAATCCATTCACTCAGTGCTTCAGGCCGGTTGCGGCTGCTCATCGCAGCAGCCCTGTGCAGCCAATTGCTCGTGCCTGCCTGCGCCGTGGCCGACCCCGCCTATGACGCCCTGATCATCCAGGCTCGCAACGGTCACTTCACGCCGGCCCTGACTCAACTGCGCCAGCTCTCCGCCGAACGTCAAACCCCAGGCCAGGTCAGCGATCACCTGGTAATCGCCGGTTGGGCGGGGCAGGACGCTGAAGTGCTGCAGGTGTACGAAGGCCAGGGGAAAAATCGCAACCTCACCAGTCAGGCGTTGGCCACGGTGGCGCGCACCTATCGCAACCAGAAGCAGTGGGCCAAGGCCGAGGCGGTCTACCGCCAGGCGCTGTCGCGCGAACCGAATAATATCGACCTGCAACTGGGCCTGGCGCTCACCCAGGCCGATGGCGGCAAAGCCAGCGAGGCGGTGCAACGCCTGCGCGCGCTGGTGGCGGCGCAACCGAACGACCCCAACCGTCGCATGGCCCTGGGCTACGCGCTGAGCCGTGCCGATTTGAACTACGACGCGCTGTTCGAATTCGACCAGGCGTTTATCCGCGCCGGCGACAAGCCCGACGTGGCGCGTGAATACATCGTCGCCCTGCAAAAGGCCCGCCTGCCGGAAGCTGCGCTGCGCTTGTCGGCCAAGCGCCCAGGCCTGGTGGACGCGGTGACCCAGCGCCGCCTGGAAGGTGACTTGGCCGCCGAGCGCGTGCGCATCGCCGAGTTCGCCACGCGCACCGAAAAAGAACGCTACGTGGTGGCCGACCGTGCCCTCAACGACTACGACCGGCTGATCGCCCGCTGGGCCCCGGACGCCAGCGCCCATGACGACGTAGTGCGCTGGCGCATCGACCGCCTGGGTGCGCTCAAGGCACGGGCGCGCACCGCTGAGGTGATTCGCGAGTACCAGACCCTCAACAGTGAAGGCGTGCAGCTGCCCACGTATGCGTTGCGTTGGGTCGCCGCGTCGTACCTCGACCAGCGCCAGCCGGAAAAAGCCGAGCCGCTGTATCGCCAGGTGTTGAACGCACCGGATGCCGACGCCAGTTACCGCGTCGACGACAGCACCGCGTTGTTCTACGCCCTGCTGGAAAGCGACAAGGTCGAGGATGCCCGCCAAGTCGCGAACACCCTGGCCAACGAACAGAAACCTCGCGTCGAACTCAAGGGCCTGCCGATTGGCAACCCCAATGACAACTGGATGGACGCGCAGCAACTGTCCGCCCAGGCCGGCACCTTCGGCGGCGACCTCCCGGGCAGCGAAGCCAGCCTGGAAGCCTTGGTGGCCAAAGCGCCGGGCAACGTCGGCCTGCGCCTGGCCCAGGCCGACATGTACCGCGCCCGCGACTGGCCGCGCCGCGCCGAAGGCACCCTCAAGGAAACCGAAGCCCAGGCCCCCCGCGACATCGGCCTGGAGGTTTCCCAGGCCTACACCGCCATGGACCTGCAGGAGTGGCGCCAGATGGACGCCCTCACCGACGATGTGGTGGCGCGCAACCCGGACAACCGCCAAGTGCAACGCCTGAGCCGCCTGCGTGATGTGCACGACATGGCCGAACTGCGCGTCGAGGCCTACACCGGCAAAAGCTACGGCGGTGGTAACAACAACGACGCCGGTGCCGTGGCCGGTAGCCGCGACTGGGGCATCGAAAGCGTGATCTACACGCCGCCCATCGACGAAGACTGGCGCCTGTTCGCCGGTGCCGGCTACGCCACCGCCGACTTCAGCGAAGGCACCGGCCAGCACCGTTGGCAGCGTGTGGGCGTGGAGCGGCGCACCCGCGACATGACCCTCGAGGCCGAAGTGTCCAACCATTCCTATGGCGATGGCTCCAAGCAAGGCGCGAGCGTGTCGATTGCCCGCGACATCAACGACCACTGGCAGTACGGAGGCAGCCTCGGCTACCTGCTCAGCACCACGCCGTTGCGCGCCTTGAACGACGGCGTCACGGCCAACGGCGGCAGTGGCTTCATCCGCTGGCGCGCCAATGAAAGCCGCGAATGGAAACTGACCCTCAGCCCGTCGCACTTCAGCGACGGCAACGACCGCTTCGAAGCGCTGCTCAGCGGCCGCGAGGGCATTTACAGCTCGCCCCATGTGCAAGTCGACCTGGGCCTGGAAGTCGGCGCCAGCCGCAACAGCAAGGAAGACACCGTGTACTTCAACCCGAAATCGGACTTCACGGTGTTGCCGGTGATCAACATCAATCACGTGCTCTATCACCGCTACGAGACGCAGTGGAGCCAGCAGTTCCAGATCGGCGCGGGTACCTACAGCCAGCGTGACTATTCCACTGGCGGCATCGGCCTTATCGGTTACGGCCAACGCTTTCGCTGGAACGACGTACTGGAAATGGGCGCCAACCTCAGCCTGATCAGCCGACCTTATGACGGTGATCGCGAACGCGATCTGCGTCTGCTCGTCGACCTCACTTACCGTTTCTAGAAGAGCCTGACCATGACCGTCCTCAGCCGTTGCTTGTTGGTCCTGGGTGTAATGCTGGCCGCCGCCTGCGCCCAGCAACCCGCGCCCTATACCCCACCCGTGCAGCGGCCAACCGCGCCGAACGAAGCGCCGTGGCCGAAAAACCATTTCCTGGGCATCGCCTACCACGACGTCAATGATCGCGACCCCGATCAGGCGGTGGTGGCGGTGCGCACTGAGCGCTTGATCGAACAACTGGCCTGGCTGCGCGAGAACGGTTACCAGGCGGTCAGCGTCGACCAGATCCTGAAGGCCCGCAGCGGCGGCCCGGAGTTGCCGCCCAAGGCGGTGATGCTCAGCTTCGACGACGGTTATGCGAGCTTCTACACCCGTGTGATGCCGATTTTGCGCGCTTACCAGTGGCCGGCTGTGTTGGCGCCGGTGGGCTACTGGATCGACACGCCGCTGAACAAACCGGTGGACTTCGCCGGCTCACCGCGCCCGCGTGGAGAATTCCTCACCTGGCAGCAGATTCGTGAAGTGTCCCAATCGGGCCTGGTGGAAATCGCCGCGCACACCGACGACAACCACAAAGGTATCCTCGCCAACCCCCAGGGCAACCTGGAGCCGGCGGCGACCTCGCTGCGTTTTGATCCGGCCACCGGCCGCTATGAAAGCCAGACGCAGTTCGACGCACGGATGCGTGCCGATGTGGCGGCCATCTCTAACAAGATCCAGACCGTCACCGGCAAGAAGCCACGGGTCTGGGTGTGGCCGTACGGCGCGGCCAAGGGCACTTCGCTGGCGATCGTCAGCGAGCAGGGCTACCAGATGGCCCTCACCCTGGAAGACGGCCTCGACAGCCTCGGCAACCTGATGAACAGCCCGCGCTTTCTGGTGGCCTCCGACCCGGACGGCGAGCATTTCGCCAACAGCATCGTCGCGGCGCAAACTCCGGCGCCGCTGCGCGTGTTGCACGTGGACCTGGATAACGTCTACGACCCCGACCCGGCCCAGCAAGCGCGCAACCTCGACCAGCTCGTCCAGCGCGTTGTCGACATGGGCGCCGGCACGGTATTCCTGCAAGCCTTCGCCGACCCGAAAGGTGACGGCCTGGTGCATTCGCTGTACTTCCCCAACCGTCATTTGCCGGTGCGCGCCGACCTGTTCAACCGCGTCTCCTGGCAGCTTCACACCCGCGCCCATGCTGCGGTGTATGCATGGATGCCGGTGCTCAGTTTTGCCCTCGACCCCAAGCTGCCTCGCGTGACTCGCTGGGACCCGCAAACCGGCAAGCTGGGCGCCGACCCCGATCAGTACAAACGCCTGTCGCCGTTCGACCCGCAGGTGCGCAAGATCATCGGCGAACTCTATGAAGACCTCGCCCGCAACAGCGCCATCGACGGTGTGCTGTACCACGACGACGCCGTGCTCTCGGACTTCGAAGACGCCAGCCCCGCTGCGCTCAAGGCGTACGCCGCCAATGGCCTGCCGGGCAACATCGCCGCCTTGCGCGCAGACCCGGCAACCCTGCAGCGCTGGACCCGCTTCAAGAGCCGCTACCTGATCGACTTCACCCAGGAGCTGACCACCAAAGTCCGCGCCATCGCCGGGCCGCAGGTGCAGACCGCGCGCAACATTTTCGCCGAACCGATGCTCAACCCGGCCAGCGAAGCCTGGTTCGCGCAGAACCTCGATGACTTCCTGCAGGCCTACGACTGGACCGCGCCGATGGCCATGCCGCTGATGGAAGGCCAGTCCCTGGAAAACTCCAACGCCTGGCTGGAAAAACTCGTCGCCACCGTCAAGGCCCGCCCCGGCGCGCTGGAGCGGACCGTGTTCGAACTGCAAGCCAAGGACTGGCGCACCCAGGCCGCCCCGGACATCGACGCGGCGCAAATGGCTGAATGGATGGGTGTGCTCAAACGCCAGGGGGTCAAGAGCTTTGGCTACTACCCGGACAACTTCCTGGAAAACTCCCCGGACCTGAAGACCGTGCGTCCGGCCCTTTCCAACCAGTGGAACCCTTGATCATGTTCGACAGAATCCTGGCTTTATTCGTGTTGGCGCTGGTACTGGGCGTGCCCCTGGGCCTGATCTTCCTGGTTACCGGGCAGTTCCTGATGGACTTCGTGTTTTTCTACCCGTTGTTCATGTCCGCGCTGTGGATCGCCGGCGGCCTGTACTTCTGGCTGCACTGGGAACGCCACTGGCCGTGGAAGGAAGACACCCCGGCGCCGACCCTGGCCGGCAACCCGCTGATCTCGATCATCATCCCTTGCTACAACGAAGGCGATAACGTCGCCGACACCATGGCGGCCGCATTGGCCCAGGTGTATCCGAACATTGAGGTGATTGCAGTCAACGACGGCTCCAGCGACAACACCGCCGCCGTGCTCGACGCGTTGGCGCTGCAACACCCACGCCTGCGCGTGCTGCACCTGGCGCAGAACCAGGGCAAGGCCGTGGCCCTGCGCATGGGGGCAGTGGCCGCGCGCAGCGAATACCTGGTGTGCATCGATGGCGATGCGTTGCTCGACAAGAACGCGGCGGCCTACATGGTCGCGCCGATGCTCGACAACCCGCGCCTGGGCGCCGTGACCGGCAACCCGCGCATCCGTACACGCTCCACCCTGATCGGCCGCGTCCAAGTGGGCGAGTTCTCCTCGATCATCGGTTTGATCAAGCGTACCCAGCGCGTGTTCGGGCGAATCTTCACCGTGTCGGGCGTGGTGGTGGCCTTCCGTAAAAAGGCGCTGGACCGCATCGATTACTGGAGCACCGACATGATCACCGAGGACATCGATGTCAGTTGGAAGCTGCAGCTCGACCACTGGGCGATCTTCTACGAACCGCGCGCGCTGTGCTGGATCCTTATGCCTGAAACCGTCGGCGGCCTGTGGAAACAGCGGCTGCGCTGGGCCCAGGGCGGGGCTGAAGTGCTGTTCAAGAATATCCGTGGCATCTGGCAATGGCGCCATCGCTACCTGTGGCCGCTGCTGTTCGAATACTGCCTGTCCACCGGCTGGGCGTTCACCTTCCTGCTCTCGGTGTTTTTCTGGGGGCTGGGTAAATTCATGGTGTTGCCGCAGGCGATTACCGTCGACTCCCTGGTGCCGCCAGCATTTACCGGGCTGGTGCTGGCGATGGTGTGCCTGCTGCAATTCGCGGTGAGCATCCTGATCGACCGCCGTTATGAAAAAGACCTGTGGAAAACCCTGTTCTGGACCGTGTGGTACCCGATGGTGTTCTGGCTGGTGAGCCTGTTCACCACGCTGGTCAGCTTTCCCAAGGTGTTGTTCAACCAGCACCAGCAACGCGCCCGCTGGGTCAGCCCGGACCGTGGTATCAAACCTGCCCAAGAGGAGGCGTGACGATGAAACTGGTCAGAACCCGCCAGAACCTGGTGATGTGGATTATCGATGTGTTGCTCACCCTGCTGGCCTGGGGCGGCCTGGTCTGGCTGCTGGCCCGGGGCATGAACGCCATGCTCGAAACTCACGGCGGCCCGCGCCTGGAAGCGCCGATCTTCGCCGCGCTCAACACCCTGCAGACCTACCTGTGGATCGCGCTGTTCAACGCCGTGATCCTGATCGCCTGGGCGCGCTACCAGCAACGCAAAGGCCGCAAGTTCGCCCAGCGTCGCGCCGAAGCGAATGCCCTCAGCGACCAGCACCTGAGCAAAAGCTTCAACCTCGGCGAGGGCGACCTCGAACAACTGCGTCGGCCTGGCGTGCTGGTAATCCACAACGACGAAGAGGGCGGTGTGGAAGGCGTGAAGGCCCACGTGTCCCGCGACGTCGAACGCCCCGGCCTGGCCCTGGTGCCCGGCGCTGAAAAAGACAAAGGCATTGGCTAGCCTCAATTGCAATGTGGGAGGGGGCTTGCCCCCGATAGCGGAGTGTCAGCCACAAATATCTGGCTGATACACCGCCATCGGGGGCAAGCCCCCTCCCACATAGGCCATTTCAAATTTCAAAAAGTGGTGGTGGTTCAAACCCTGCTGCTGGAATTCCGATAAGTGGGATCCAATTCACAAAACCCCCGCGAACTTTCCTCCAATCCTCGGTACTAACCTAACTCGACGACACCTGATGGCTAAATAATGGCGATTAAGGATTGATCAGTCGAACCACCATCGAAACAGCCGCCGCCGGTCGGATTAAACGTCTCAGCAATCCCATCGGAAGCTGCCCGATGAATATTTATTTTTATTAATCAAGAAGTTAGTCGGATAACGCGCTCGAACACCCAACAGCCCCAACGTCTTGGACGGCTGCAAGTTCGATGTTAGTTTGCCGGCCCTTGATTTTCGACGGATCGAACATGCCTCTGTTAATGCCACGGACTCGGTTTCTTCTATGCACCTTCCTGCTCACTTGCCTGGGCTTGAACACTGCATTCGCCGCCCCCACCCCCGGCGACCAGGACCTGATCCGCGACCGTCAGAACCGCCTGCTCGAAGAGCAGCAACGGCGCCTGCAGGAACTCCAGGACCTGCCCGGCAAAGCCGCCAAACCCGAAGCCCCGGCTGCCCCCGCCGACACGCGCTGCTTTCCGATCAAGAACATCGAACTCAAAGGCGCCGACAGCCTGCCGGCCTCCGACCGTGAGCGCCTGCTCAAGCCTTATATCGGCCAGTGCCTGGGTGTGTCCCAGCTCAACGAACTGCTCAAGGCCATCACCGACTATTACCTCGGCAAAGGCCGCGTCACCAGCCGCGCCTACCTGCCGCAGCAAGACCTTTCCAGCGGCCACCTGCAAGTGCTGGTGGTGGAAGGCAAGCTCGAAGCCCTGAAAAGCGCCGAGGGCAGCACGGTGACCGAGCGTGAATTGGCCATGGCCTTTCCCGGCAAGGTCGGCGAAGCGCTGAACCTGCGTGAAATCGAGCAACTGGTGGACCAGCTCAACCGCCTGCCGTCCAAACAGGCGCAGATGGAGCTGACCCCCGGCAGCCAGGTCGGCGGCAGTGAAGTGGTGGTCAAGAACACGCCGCAAAAGCCCTGGCGCGCCAGCCTGTCGCGCAATAACGACGGCCAGAAAAGCACCGGCGAACAGCAATGGGGCGCCGGCCTTGAGTGGGACAGCCCGCTGGGCCTGGGCGACCAGTTGATGCTGCGCGGCGGCCACGATGCGGTCAGCGACCACCAGAAGACCTCGAAAAACACCCTGCTCTACTACAACGTGCCGTGGGGTTGGTGGAACTTCAGTTACACCTACAACGAAAGCGACTACCGCACCTACATCGTGGCCGATAACGCCAAGTTCAAGCAGGACGGCGACAACCAGAACCACCAACTGCGCGCCGAGCGGGTAATCCATCGCGACGACGTGAGCAAGACCTCGGTCAACGTCGGCCTGGCGCACCTGCGCACCAACAACTACCTCCTCGACGTGCGCACCGCGCCCAGCAGCAACCGCCTCAGCGAACTGCAACTGGGCATCAACCACGGCCGGCGCATCGGCAGCGCTTTCGTCAACCTCGACCTGGGCATGCAAAGCGGCATCGGCCTGCTCGACGCCCAGTCGCAGGAAGAGCGCGATTCCCTGGGCCGACGTCAGCCGAACTCGCGCTACCGCAAATACACCGCCACCCTCAGCTACCTGCAACCGTTCAGCCTGTGGGGCGAGTCGTTCAGTTTTTCCAGCCTGGCCACCGGCCAACGCAGCGAAGACATCCTCTTCAGCCCACAACGCATGAGCCTGGGCGGCTCCGCCTCGGTACGCGGCTTCAAAGACCAGCAGCTCACCGGCGACAGCGGCGGCTACTGGCGCAACGAAGTGCGCTGGGCGCGCCCGGTGACCCTCGACTGGATGCGCCCGGCCTTCGCCGAATACGGCGCCAGCGTCGGCTACGACCAGGGCGTGATCAGCAACGACCGCTACAACGACAACCTGCATGGGCGGGTCTCCAGCAACTCCCTGGAGCTGTTCGCCCGCGGCAAACACGTCAGCACCAGCGTGACCTTTGCCCACTCGTTAGAAAGACCTGGCGTGATCACTGAGCGCGAAGCGCCGATCTACTTCCGCATGGACTTCTTCCTGTAATTCAACGCCCCGCTGCAATGAGAACCTGACAATGGACGTTCGCCAATTCGCCTTCCTGGCCCGCCAACCTTCTGCTGCCCTGAAGCCGCGCAATTCGTTCTTCGGCCTGCCCAAGCGCGGGCTGGCGTTGATCCTCGCCAACGCGCTGTTCTGGCAGCCGCTGCTGGCCCAGGCCGAGGGCATCGTGGTCAGCGCGCCGGGCACTACAGTCGGCCAGGCGGGCAATGGCGTGCCGGTGGTGAACATCGCCACGCCCAACGGCGCAGGCTTGTCCCATAACCAGTTCCAGCAGTACAACGTCGGCCCCAACGGCGTGATCCTCAACAACGCCACCGGTACCCTGGTGAACACCCAACTGGGTGGCTACATCGTCGGCAACCCCAACCTCAAGGGCGGCGCGGCCAGCGTCATCCTCAACGAAGTCAACGGCGGCAGCGCCAGCCAGTTGCGCGGCTACACCGAAGTGGCGGGGCAGTCGGCCAAGGTCATCGTCGCCAACCCCTACGGGATTACCTGCAGCGGTTGCGGCTTTATCAACACGCCCAACGTGACCCTGACCACCGGCAAACCCATCATCGACTCGACCGGCCAGCTGAAAAGTTACCAGGTCGACGGCGGCGCCGTGACCATCGACGGCGAAGGGCTGAACGCCAGCAATGTCGACCGTTTCGACATCATCACCCGCTCGGCCAAGATCAACGCGCAAATCAATGCCCGCGAACTCAACGTGATCGCCGGGCGCAACGACGTCGATGCGCAAAGCCTGAACACCACCCCACGCGCCGACGATGGCAGCGCCAAGCCGGAGCTGGCGATTGACTCCTCGGCCCTGGGCGGCATGTATGCTGGCGCGATCAAACTGGTAGGCACCGAAGCGGGCGTGGGCGTGAAGCTCGACGGCACGCTGGCGGCCAGTGGTGGGGATATCCAGCTCGACGCCAACGGGCGCTTGAGCATGGCGCAGGCGGCGGCCACCGGGAACGTCAAGGTCACCGCGCAGAATGTCGACCTGACCGACAAGGTCTACGCCAACGGCAACGTGCAGGTCACCAGCGCTCAAGACCTGGTCAACCGCAAGAGCATCGCCGCCGGCCAGCGCATCGAGCTCAACGCGGCCAACGTGAGCAACCCCGGCATCATCGAGGCCGGCGTCGCCGCCGACAACAGCCGCAACACCACTGGCGACCTGGTGGTCAACGCGCAAACCGTCACCACCTCCGGCAACCTGCTGGCCAGCCGCGCCCTGGCGGTCACCGCCGCGCAAGCGCTGACCAACCAGGGCGCGGTCATCCAGGCCAAGAACATCGAAGTCAGCAGCGCCAATCTGACCAACCAGGGCGCCAGCGCACGCCTGTTCGGCGAGCAGAGCCTGGCGATCACCTCGCCGGCCATCGTCAACCTCGGCGGCTTGATTCGCTTCGGCGAAGGCCAGGCTGCCACGCTCAACAGCGCCTCCCTGGACAACCGTCAGGGCCGTATCGAAATGGCCGGTGGCAGCCTGGTCGTCACCAGCGCCAACTTCAACAACAGCGGCGGGCAAGTCATCGCCAACGACCTGACCGTCAACGCCGGCAACCTGAACAACCAGAACGGCGTGCTGGTGGGCAAAACCGCCACCGTCAATGCCAGCGACCTCGACAACAGCCTCAAGGGCCTGATCCAGGCGGACGGCGGCGCGCTCAACCTCACCGTTGCCAACGCCTTCAACAACAACCAGGGTTTCGCCCAGGCCAGCACCGACCTCAACGTGAACGCGGGCAGCCTCAGCAACAACGCAGCCGGCGTGCTCAGCGCCGACACCGGCAAGCTGACCCTCACCGCCGCGCAACAGCTCAACAACGCCCAGGGCCGCCTGCAGGCCGGGCAGGACGATATCGAACTGCACGCCGCCCAGCTGAATAACCAGAGCGGTGTGATCGTCGGCAAGCAATTGCTGCTCGACGTTGCTGGCGGTGACATCGACAACCGCGCCGGGCGCGTGCTGGGCGACCAACTCGACGTGCGCGCATCAGGCCTCGACAACCGCAGCGCCGGCCTGCTGGCCGGTGGCGCCCAGGGCGTGAGCCTGCTGCTCAAAGGCCCGGGCCAGTTGCTCAACGCTCAAGGCCGTATCCAGAGCGAAGGCCTGCTGCAACTGCAGGGCGAGCGTTTCGACAACAGCGCCGGCATCCTGCTGGGCCAGACGGTCGACGTGACCGCACAGACCTTCAACAACAGCAACAAAGGTGCACTGGTCAGCGATGGCGGCGACGTGGTGCTCAAGGTCAGCGACCTGCTCACCAACGTCGGCGGCCAGATCGACGCGGGCGAGCGCAGCGTGCTGGTCAAGCAACTCACCACCCTTAACAACGACGGCGGCACCCTGCGCGGCAAGCGCGTGGACATTGCCGCGCAGCACCTGAACAACGACAACGGCCAACTGCTGGCTGGCGCCGAAGGCGTGAGCTACAGCGGCCAGGACCTGAGCAACCGCAAGGGCCTGATCCTCAGCGGTGGCGCGCCCACCGTACTGACCACCGGCAGCCTGCAAAACCAGGACGGCACGGTGCAAGGCGACAGCCTGAACATCACCGCCGCCAGCGTCGACAACAGCAACGGCGGCCTGCTGGCGAGCCTGGTGGGTGACCTGCAACTGACCGTGCAAGCCCTGGCCAACCGTGGCGGCAAACTGTTCGGCAAAGAACAGGTGACCCTCAGCGGCGCCACCCTCGACAACAGCGCGGGCGGCCAGATCAGTGGCAACCAGCTCACCCTCACCTCCCGCGACACCCTCACCAACCAGGGCGGCCTGATCGAAGCCAACCAGGGCCTGACCCTCACCGGCGGCAACCTGGACAACAGCGCCAACGGCCAACTGCGCGCGCTGGGCGGTGCCAGCAGCAGCCTCAACCTCAGTGGCCAGGTGAACAACCAGAACGGCACCCTCGAATTCGGCAGCCAGGCCTTCAGCCTTGATGCAGCCAGCCTCAACAACCAGAGCGGCATGCTGCAACACGCCGGCACCGGCCTGTTCCACCTCAACACCGCCGGCCTCTCCGGCAGCCAGGGCAATATCCAGGGCATGGGCAGCGCCGACTGGGCGTTCGGTAAAGTCGACGGCCTGGGCCGCGTGCAGCTCAACGAAGTGCTTACCTACAAGAGCGACCAGGCCCTGGCCCTCAAGGCCGGTGACCGCATGGCCAGCGCCAAGGGCTTGATCCTCAACGTGGCCAGCCTGGACAACGCCGGCGAACTGCTCAGCGACGGTGACATCAGCATCACCACCGGCGATATCAACAACAGTGGCCGCGTCTCGGCCCTGCAAACCCTCACCGTCGCCGCGAACAACCTCAACCAGAACGGCGGCCGCCTGGCGGCAACCAATGCCCGCCTGACGCTCAGCGGCACCCTGGCCAACCTCGGTTTCCTCACCGCCCGCCAGCAACTGGATATCGCCGCCGCGCAAATCGACAACCGCGGCACCCTCGGTGCCCAGGGCGCGGTGAACCTCACTGCGGTCAACGGCATCACCAATGCGGCCGATTCGCTGTTGTTCAGCGGCGGCGACATGACCTTGCGCAGCAATGGCTTCAGCAACAGCTATGGCGACGTCTACAGCAAAGGCGACTTGAGCTTCGCCGCACGGGATGGCGGGCGTGCCGTGCTGTTCAGCAACCGTTCCGGCACCGTGGAAAGCGAAGGTTCGATCGGCATCAATGCAGGCTTTATCGAAAACGCCAAGGACGAATTCGAACTCGGGCAGACGCTCACCACCGGTAGCTTGTATTGGGTTTGTTCGCAACACTGCGGCGAGAAAGACGACTGGGAACGTGGCGAGATCACCATCTACGAAACGTACCTTGAGGCGGCGACCAAGGACTCAGTATCGGCGCGCCTGGTGGCTGGCAAAAACATGCTGCTGCAAGGCGACAATGTGCAGAACCGCTACAGCCTGATGGCCGCCAATGGCGACCTGAGCATCACCGCCGGTGACCTGCTCAATCAGGGCGCGGCCACGCGCACGGGGCAGCGCAAGATTGTCGTCAACACGCCGGGGCACGTTCCCGACGATTTGTTTGAGCGCATGCGCTATGTCGACGTTCCCGCGTTCAATGCGGCCACGGCGGCGGGCAATTTCGATAAGGCGCGCTTCGAAGAACTGAAAAACCGTTCGCCCAATAGCTGGCCTTTCGTCCACTCAAGCGACGTCACCACCTGGACCGACAACGGCGGCCCTGGCTACGACGCCACCCTGCAAGCCGGCGGCACGGTCAACCTCAACGTCGCCCGCACCCTGCAAAACGGCACGCTGCACAACAACACCCTGGCCCAGTTGACCGGCACCCTCGGCGACGACCAGACCGGCATCCCCGTCGGCGGCATCAACATCAACCTGAGCAAACACGCCAACGACCCGAGCGCCCAGGCGCCCGGCAGCGTGTTGCCTGTAGTGGGCGTGGCCCCTGGCGGCGGCTTCGTGCCCGTGGATTACACCGGCACCGCCTTCGCCCCGGTCGACCCCACCACCTCGCCCACCTTCCAACTGCCCAAGGGCGGATACGGCCTGTTCGTCAAGAACGCCGACCCCACCAGCCACTACCTGATCGAGACCAACCCCGAGTTCACCTCGGTATCGGGCTTCTTCAGCTCCGACTACATGCTCGGCAAACTCGGCTTCAACTCCGATAACGCCTGGCGCCGCCTCGGTGATGGCCAGTACGAAACCCGCCTGATCCGCGACGCCGTGCTCGCGCAAACCGGCCAACGCTTCCTCGCTGGCGGCCTGTACAGCGACGCCGACCAGTTCCGTTACCTGATGGACAACGCCCTGGCCAGCAAAGACGCCCTGCGCCTGAGCCTCGGCGTGTCCCTCACCGGCCAGCAGGTCGGCGCCCTGACCCACGACATCGTGTGGATGGAAAACCGCGTCATCGACGGCCAGACCGTGCTCGTCCCGGTGCTCTACCTGGCCCAGGCCGACTCGCGCAACGTGCGCGGCAACAGCCTGATCCAGGGCCGCGACCTCAACCTGGTCACCGGCGGCGACCTGATCAACGTCGGCACCCTGCGCGCCAGCAACAACCTCTCCGCCGTCAGCAGCGGCAGTATCTACACCGGCGGCCTGGTCGAAGCCGGCAACAACCTGAACCTGCTGGCCCAGGACAGCATCCGTAACGCCATGGCCGGCGAAATCCGCGGCAAGCAAGTCAGCCTCACCGCACTCAAAGGCGATGTCATCAACGACAACACCGCCATCCAGGTACGTGACGGCGCCGGCATGCGCACCCTCACCGACAACAGCGCCGGCACCATCGTCGCCCGCGAAAACCTCGCCATCGACGCCGGCCGCGACCTCACCAACCGCGGCGCCCTCACCGCTGGCAACGACGCCAACCTCACCGCCGGCCGCGACCTCAACCTCATCGCCGCCAGCGACACCAGCGTCAAGCACGAGACCCGCGAAGGCGGCGAAAAATCCAGCATCACCACCGACGTCAAAAACCTCGCCGCCAGCGTCACGGCGGGCGGCAGCATCAACATGCAAGCCGGGCAAGACGTCAACATCATCGGCAGCAACGCCACCGCCGGCAAAGACCTCACCATTGCCGCCGGCCGCGACCTTAACGTTGCCTCGGTCAGCGACATGCACAACGTCGAAGGCAAGGAAAAAGACGGCAAGAAACGCATCAAGACCTCGGACGACCAGACTACTCAAGTGGCGAGCGTGCTGACGGCGGGTGGGAATTTTGTCAGCCAGGCCGGGCGTGACACCACGATCGTGGCGAGCAGGATCAGTGCGGGGAATGAGGCTTATCTGTATAGCGGGGATAAGTTGAGTTTGTTGGCGGCTGAGAACAGTACGCATACGTTGTATGACATGAAGAAAAACAGCGGCTGGGGTTCCAAGAAAACTCAGCGCGACGAGGTCACTCGCATTACCAACGTCGGTACTGAAATCAAGACCGGCGGCGATCTGATACTCAAGAGTGAAGGCGATCAGACCTATCAACTTGCTAAGCTTCAAAGCGGCAAGGACATCACCTTGGATAGTGGTGGCGCGATTACTTTTGAAGCGGTCAAAGACCTGCATCAGGAGAGCCATGAGAAGAGCAATAACAATGCGTTCTGGGTTTCCTCCAAAGGTAAAGGCAACACCGACGAAACCGTCCGCCAGAGTCAGCTGATCGCCGAAGGCAATGTGGCAATCAAAGCTGTCGCCGGTTTGAAGATCGACATTAACCAGGTCAATCAGGAGACAGTCAGCCAATCCATTGATGCGATGGTTAAGGCCGATCCGCAGTTGGCTTGGATCAAGGACGCTGAGAAGCGTGGCGATGTGGACTGGAGGCAGGTCAAGGAGATCCACGACAGCTTCAAGTACAGCAACTCGGGGCTGGGGCCGGCGTCGCAGATCATTATTGCGATTGTGATGGCGGCAGTGGTCGGGCCGCTGGCGGCAGGCGCAATGGGCACCGCTACTGGAGGCATGGTTGCTGCCGGAACCATTTCCGTAGAAACGGCGGCCGGCATTTCGGCTGCGGCAGGTGCCGTTGCAGCAGGGGCAGCGACCAATGCAACCGTCAGTGTCGTTAATAACCGAGGCAACCTGGGCGCGGTATTCAAGGACGTAACCTCTTCGGATGCGATGAAGGGATACGTTATTGCAGGAGCAACAGCCGGTCTGACTGCCGCTTATTTCGATGGTTGGACAGGTACCAAGACCGAGTACGGGACCGGGAATATTACGTCTCCGCCTTTGAATACATGGGCCGGGGCTGGGCAGTTTGCTGCGAATCAGACGTTGCAGAACGGCACTTCGATGCTTGTTGGCAAGGCGTTAGGACAAGGTGGAAGCGGCAATGACGCGCTGAAAAGCGCGCTATTCAACACGCTTGCGGCAGTCAGCTTTAATGCTGTGGGGGACTATACAAAAGGGCGTTTGACCGACGGATATCCGCCGAAAATCATCGTTCATGCAATGGTGGGTGGTTTGCTTGCAGAGGCTACTGGGGGCGATTTTAAAACTGGAGCTTTGGCAGCCGGAATCAATGAAGCTGTAGTTGGCCACTTGAACACCCTAGTCAAGGGCAACAAGACCCTTCTCTCGATGAGCTCTCAAATCGTAGGTGTAATTGCGGCTGCTACGCAGCAGGATGCCGACGCTAAATCGTTGGAAAAGGGTGGCTGGGTAGCGAAAAACGCCACGCAGTACAACCATGCTCTTCACAAATCCCAAACCGATGCGCTGGATGAACAGCGACGGTTCCATCCTGAGAAAGCTGATCGTTTGAACGCAGCTGCCTGCGCGTTGGCTCGCTGCGCAGAGTCGATTCCGACCGACGATCCTACCTACGGTAAGTTCAAGGCACTTCAGGATAGCGGGGCTACTTATGGTGAAGAGATTGCGCTGCTTCAAGCAACCGGCCAGTTCGGTGGGCGCAGTTGGAAGGATTGGAGCGATGACACACTTAATGCTCATGGCAAGGCCGTACAGGTCGTTGGCGCGAGCAAGGATACTGCCCTGGGGCTCACGGGAGGAGCCGCGGCATATGCAGGGATGTTGGTTTCGTCACCTGCCTGTGTCGGCGTAGTTACGTGCGCCTTACCGGTCGGCCTAGGTGCACTGGGCACCACGTCAATGGTGGGTGCTTGGGACTCGGCCAGCCAAATTACGGCGGATTTCAGGTCCGGTGAGCCTGAAAAAGTTGCGGCTTCTTTTTATCCTGAAACCTTTCCCGGAGAATCAAGTGCGACGTCTGACCTGGCAACCAGTACAGCTAAATCGGTAGCGCTGGCGGCGTTGTTCGGCGGGGCTGGTAAATATTTTAGTGGAAAATTAGCTGGAGATGCGTCCAGCGCAGCGGCTACGAAAGAACTTCCAGCTCCTAATCGAAGTGGGTTGGACCTTTCCAAGGTCGACGTTTTGACTATAAGGGATGCGCGGAAACTAGATGGCGAAAACAGAGGCCTGATTTTTGTCCAGGAGCCTCAAGGAGACTTCGCTAAACCGTTCGTTAAGTTCGAAGCGGGTACAACAGGGGCATTTTCTGATGTTCTATCGCAGCGTAAAGCTGTCCCGGCAATTAGATTTGACAATCCCAATCCGAACGGCAACAATTTTGTAAAGTTTGACGGTGTAGAGGATATTAACGGTATCACCTTGATTGATCGAAAAACGGCGCTGACTACATTTGATAAGCAGATACAGAGCGTTCAGCGAGTATCGGCAGCGCTAAAGCAGAATCCGGGAGTTAAGGCGGTTTTTGAATTTCCCAATCAAAAAGCAGCTGATAGGGCAATAGATATCCTTGTTGAGCAAAATATCAGAAATATTTCTGTAAGGGTGGCACCTTAATGACTAAATATAAGCTTGAATTTCGACATAGACCTGATTTTTCAGAGTCTATCGAAGATAGGCATAATAAGTTTTTGAGCGCTGTAAGCGATTTGGGCGTTCCATGGGGTTTGAACGATTCCCTTAAAGTTCCCCCTATTGGAAGCGAGTTGGTGACCTCGGTATCATTAGATAAGCTACTTCCGGTCGGCGTTAAAGGTCGAATTTCATACGCCCTGCGAGATCAGAAGTATTTGGAAGATGATGCGCAGTTTGATGATGCTCTATTTATTGAATTTACAGCTTCAAAAGTCGATTATTCACATTTGTTGAAAGTTGTTTTTCCTAGATATATTAAGGCATTTGGTTGCTATCGCTCGGCTTTGCATGATTGGAGTGTTACGAGAAGCGATTGGCCTTTAGTGATAGAAGCTTGTGAAGCTACAAAGAAAGACGTCAATGGTAGGGATGGTGTTTTTCGTATAAATGCAGCGAATTATTTCGATAAGGAATTGTGTCTTCGTGCTTTTGGAAAAGGACCTCGTGAACTTGTTGATTTAATAAGTGATTATGTAGAGGAAGTGCGTGAGTTTGAAGAGGGAGTTTTGATTGTGATTAGTTATAATCCGCTATCTGCCGACGAGCTCCTTAGTGCTGGTGATCGAATAAAAAGCTTGGTAATTTGATTTTTTTCTGGTCAAGATGGTCAGTGTAGGGCTGTTTTGACTGGGCTTGGTAGAGTTGGTGGGAAGATTCTGCTTTTATGGTTTTTTAATAAAATGGTTTTATATATTAGCCGGGCAGTTGTGGTTTGACTGCCCGGATTCTGCTTTAGATTTTCGAGTTTAATTTCCGTCCAATAACATCCAACAGATCGCACCCATCTCGCAGCGGTATAGCCAGCAGCAGCGCAAAATCATGCAACACAATCGCATCACTGCTGATTTCCTCCCGAAACGCTAGGTTCTCCAAAAACTGCGTCACCGCACGAATACGATACGCGGCGGCTTCATAGAGAACATCGAGAGGCGCTTGCGTGTCGATTACCAGCGCGGGGATGGTTGAGTCGTGACCTGTTAACGGCATGTATCGGTTCATATTTAAGCTCTCTACTTAAGTGATAAATGCCATCACTCAAACGTCGCCAAACGAATGGGTGACAGCTGTACGCAGGTTGGCGAACCGGCAGTAGAGAAAACCGGCAGACCCGAAGGTCTCCCGCGCACAGCCGTCATAAAGCGACTTTGCAGGCGCGCAAGTGGCTGCAAAAAAGCCACCAGCTTGTGCATTCTCTACCGTCAGGTCGCCAAACCTGAATCGCCATGAGGGCGACCGTCGGACTATAAGTCCTTGGCGTAAAAACGCGCAAGGCATCAAAAGGCCAACGCTTCCTCGCCGGCGGCCTGTAGAGCGACGCCGACCAGTTCCGTTACCTGATGGACAACGCCCTGGCCAGCAAAGACGCCCTGCGCCTGAGCCTCGGCGTGTCCCTCACCGGCCAGCAAGTCGGCGCCCTGACCCACGACATCGTATGGATGGAAAACCGCGTCATCGACGGCCAGACCGTGCTTGTCCCGGTGCTGTACCTGGCCCAGGCCGACTCGCGCAACGTGCGCGGCAACAGCCTGATCCAGGGCCGCGACCTCAACCTGGTCACCGGCGGCGACCTGATCAACGTCGGCACCCTGCGCGCCAGCAACAACCTGTCCGCCGTCAGCAGGGGCAGTATCTACACCGGCGGCCTGGTCGAAGCCGGCAACAACCTGAACCTGCTGGCCCAGGACAGTATCCGCAACGCCATGGCCGGTGAAATCCGCGGCAAGCAAGTCAGCCTCACCGCACTCAAAGGCGATGTCATCAACGACAACACCGCCATCCAGGTACGTGACGGCGCCGGCATGCGCACCCTCACCGACACCAGCGCCGGCACCATCGTCGCCCGCGAAAACCTCGCCATCGACGCCGGCCGCGACCTCACCAACCGCGGTGCCCTCACCGCTGGCAACGACGCTAACTTAACTGCCGGCCGCGACCTCAACCTCATCGCCGCCAGCGACACCAGCGTCAAGCACGAGACCCGCGAAGGCGGCGAAAAATCCAGCATCACCACCGACGTCAAAAACCTCGCCGCCAGCGTCACGGCGGGCGGCAGCATCAACATGCAAGCCGGGCAAGACGTCAACATCATCGGCAGCAACGCCACCGCCGGCAAAGACCTCACCATTGCCGCCGGCCGCGACGTCAACGTCGCCTCGGTCAGCGACATGCACAACGTCGAAGGCAAGGAAAAACACGGCAAAAAACGCATCAAGACCTCAGACGATCAGACCACCCAAGTGGCCAGCGTACTGACGGCGGGCGGGGATTTTGTCAGTCAGGCTGGGCGTGACACCACGATCGTGGCGAGCAGGATCAGTGCGGGGAATGAGGCTTATCTGTATAGCGGGGATAAGTTGAGTTTGTTGGCGGCTGAGAACAGTACGCATACGTTGTATGACATGAAGGAGAAAGGAAGCTGGGGCGCTAAAAAGGCGCAGATGGATGAAGTTACCCGTACCACTCAAGTAGGGACCGAGATCAAGACGGGGGGCAACCTGGTCCTGAAAAGCGATGGCGATCAGGTGTATCAAGTCGCGAAGCTTAATGGTGGTAAGGACATCATCCTTGATAGCGGCGGGGCGATTGTTTTTGAAGGGGTCAAGGACCTGCACGATGAGAGCCACACCAAGAGCAAAAGTGATCTTTCATGGTTCAGTGCCAAAGGCAAAGGCAACACGGATGAAACCTTGCGTCAGAGCGAACTGGTTGCTCAAGGACAGCTTGTCATCAAGGCAGCCGAAGGCATTCGTATCGATGTCAAACAGGTCGATCAGCAGACCGTAAGCCAGACCGTTGATGCGATGGTCAAGGCTGATCCTAATCTGGCCTGGCTCAAGCAAGCTGAAGCGCGTGGGGACATTGATTGGCGCCAGGTGAAAGAGATTCACGAGAGCTTCAAGTACGACAACTCAGGGTTGGGCGCCGGTGCCAAGATTGCGATTGCGATCATGATGGCGGCGATTATGGGGCCGGTAGGATTCGGGTTGCAGGGCGCCACACTTGCGGTGAGCACCAGCCTAAGTACGACGGCGGTCACCAGCACCATCAACAACAAGGGCAATTTGGGTGCAGCGCTTAAGGAAACGGTCAGCGCCAATAGCCTGAAAAGCGCAGCGGTCGCTGGTTTTACGGCGGGTGCCCTGGAGTATGCCGATACCAATTGGTTCGCTGGGGCAGACAGTGCAGGTGCAAGCACAAGCACCGTCCAAGGTGTTACCCCGAGTACAGGCTCAACGTTGGCGGTTACTAACTCCTCCAAAGATATTTTCACCTGGACGTCAGCAGGCGATATCGCGCTGCGTACTGGTGGCCGGGCGGTAATCTCTAGCGGAATATCGACGGCCATTCAAGGGGGAAGCTTCGGCGACAACTTCAATGCGGCCTTGTTGGGAGAGGCTGGCAACGTTGCAATGGCTACCGGTTTTAATTGGGTGGGTGATTACGTCACGTTCCCCAATGGCAGCCCTCAAAAGATTATTGCGCACGCTTTGATGGGGGGATTGCTGGCTGAAGCCACAGGTAGCGATTTCAAAACCGGGGCTGCCTCTGCCGGGCTGAATGAGGCACTCATCAATCAGTTGGTGTGGGCTGCTCAAGGCAATGACGACATCACGCTGATGCTTTCACAACTGACAGGCTTGTTAGCAGCTGCGGCGGTGGATGGAGATTTGGAAAAAGGCTCTCAGATTGCTCAGAAAGCAACGACGTTTAACTATCTTTACCACGAAGAAGTCGAGGAGATGCTTCGGGAGGTAGATAGCAAGACTACTGAGCAAGAGAAGCGTGAGGTCAGGCAGCGTTATGCGGAACTTGATCAGCAGAGAAATAACGAATTGGATGCCCTTTGCGCACGCGATCCGCAACGCTGCCGAGGTATTGCCACTTCCTTGGCGAACGATGATCAGAAACTCGTTGATCTGGTAGGTAGACTGAGGTCCCAAGGGCAGGGCGGGGCGGCTTCTGCGGTTGGTTTTGTGATAGGGAACAACCTAGACGCGACCAGCCAAATTGCAGCAGATATCAGCTCTGCGGGCGGCGGACCATTAGTTAAGCTCGGCGCGGAGGCAATTAAGGCCGGAGTTGGGATCACACTGCCTTCACGTTCAAGCTCTGGTAAGGGGAAAGGAAGCCAAGGCGGCGCGGGTTCTCCTGAGGAGACGCTGGGGGGAAAAGAGGTAAGCGCTCCGGTAAAAGTTGATTACTCAAGTATTGAAAATCCAAAAAATGTCGGCCCCGGAAAAGAATTCACATTGCGTCAAAAACAAGAAGCCTTGGAGCTGAATAAAGCTGCTAACGACGGTGTGGTAAAGTCTGATGCTAGTGGTACAGTATTGACCAAACCACAAAAAAGCCAGCGTGGGGTTACTCCAGACCCTAACGAGTGGCAGTTTGACCACAAAGAAGCGAAGAACTGTGGAGGTACAAACTGTAGCTCGAATCTTCAAATTCTATCTAGGCAAGAAAATAGAGCCAAATCTGACAAAAAGGCGGAATTAGATGAATAATTTAATTAAAAATATAAACGACCTGCCTTCGATCGAAAAGGTCAGAAAAACTGCTCAAGGTCTGGCATTACTAGACGCGGTAATTATGCCGCAATGGGAGTACAGGTACTTTTCGTTCAATTGTAATTGGGATGGGAAGGGTGAAGAGATGATGGCATCCATGAAGAACGGTGAGGGGGCCGAGTACTTTATACACTTTACTTGCGAAGGAGCTGTAGGTAAGGTTCTAGATGAAAATCCATTGTCGAATCCGCAAGAGCATTTGGATGACGTGCCCGAAAAATTTCGAGCTTTTAAAGATGAACCTGCATTTTCCAACAATGATGCAAGTTTGTTTTTCTGGCGGGAAGCTAATCGAGGCTCATGGCAGGCATCACCGGATAAATTGAAGCGGTTTCCTCTTCTGGGTTTCTTGCAAGAAGGTGCTCTTACCTATAAAGAATTTGCTGAAAACTATTATGAAAAAAAAATTGATATTAATATTATTGAGAAAGTTCTCGAGTCGTTGACAGTAACGACAGAACAATTGGCTGTACTTAATCCTGAAGTTGGTTTCGACGATTTAAACGATGATTTTCAAGAGATTTTAGGCGGCACAATTTGATTGAAGATGTCTAGGGGAATAGGGGTCAGACCACGGATTTGTATTTTTTAGAGTTTGGCGGAGTTGCTCTTTAAAAATATGATTTATTTTTTGTAATTATTCTATTTCGTTGGCCTGTTGATGGGCGGCTAAGCTGTAAACTCTTATCCAGTTAGGGGTTTTATATGGCTCGCCGTCCTAGGGTTTTACTGCCGGGTATCCCGTTGCATATTATACAGCGGGGAAATAATCGGTCTGCGTGTTTTTATTCAGATGAAGACTACATTTTTTACATTGATACATTAGCCGTGCTTGCTCAACTGTATAGCTGTAAAGTTCACGCATTTTGCTTGATGACAAATCACGTTCATCTGTTGTTGACTCCCACCTGCTGCGTAGGGTCTGGCCTACTTATGAAGGGGGTGGGGCAGCGATATGTCCAATATATCAATCGAACATATCAACGAACGGGCACATTGTGGGAAGGCCGTTTCCGCTCCTGTTTGGTTCAACAAGACAACTATGTTTTAGCTTGCTATCGATATATCGAAATGAACCCGGTCAGAGCGGGTATGGTTGCTCATCCGGGCGACTATCGCTGGAACAGCTATAGGACAAACGCACAAGGCGAGCTATCAGGCTTCATAAGCCCGCATGCGGTTTATAGTGAGTTAGGTAGCGGCACCGCGCAACGAGCCGAAGCTTACCGATCTATATTCAAGGATCGGCTTTCACCCGGATTGATAGAGCAAATTCAATCTCCTACAAACGGTAATTACGTTTTGGGCGATCAGAAGTTTACGTCCGAGATTGCGCAGATATTAGGTAAAAGAGTTTCACCGGGTGTGTCAGGACGCCCGAAAAGTGTGAGTTAGAAGAATAGTGGTCTGACCCCTATTTTCCCAATAAAGTTATCCTGCCTCGCGATGTTCATCGGCAGCAGGTACCTTCTGGGTAGAACCAATTGCAGAAAGACTTAGGAAAATAGCTATGGAATATCATCTAACAGAGGGGCAGCTCAATGGTCCGGCTGAAATTTCGGCTGTTGATGGTCTGTCAACACGCTTGGGAGTCGTACTTCCTGAGAGTTACATTAAATTCCTTATACAGCACGACGGTGGGGAAGGATTCATCGGCGATAGCTACATTATTTTTTGGAAAGCAGAAGAGTTAATTGATTTCAATCATGAATATGAGGTCGAGACATATGCGCCAGGTATCTTTTTGTTCGCTTCTAACGGAGGAGGGGAGGGGTATGGGTTCGATATGGAGGATCCAGCAAAGCCAGTAGTTCGAGTCCCTTTTATAGGTATGGACCGGCAGTACGCCATCTCGGTCGCGAGTGACCTCCCCGATCTATTTGCTCGATTGGCAGACCGAAATGCGTGACCTTAATAAGTACTCACGCCCTAAAGGCATGGAGCTATTCGAGATTAAACCCGCTATCGTTGGTGGTGATCCGAGCAGCCCTGAGAATAAGACTTGGTTGACGAGGCAGCAGCACTTTGAGGCAGTGCGCTACTGGAATCGGATTATCAGCAGTCTGCGTAACGAACGGAAGTAAAAATAGCGGGGAATAGGGTGCAGACAACGTTTTTGCGTTTTTTAGGGAAATAGGGGGCATATCACGGTTTCGCATTTTTTAAAGTTCAGCGGAGTTGCTCTTTAAAACGATGATTTATTTTTTGTAGTTATTCTATTTCGTTGGCCTATTGATGGGTGGCTGAGCTGTAATTTTTTATCCAGCTAGGGGTTTTATATGGCTCGCCGTACTAGGGTTTAATGCCGGGTATCCCGTTGCACATTATCCAGCGGGGAAATAATCGGTCTGCGTGTTTTTATTCAGATGGAGACTAAATTTTTTACATTGATACATTAGCCGTGCTTGCTCAACTGTATGGCTGTAAAGTTCACGCATTGTGCTTGATGACAAATCACGTTCATCTGTTGTTGACTGCCACCTGCTGCGCAGGGGCTGGCCCACTTATGCAGAGGCTGGGGCAGCGCTATGTTCAATATGTCAATCGAACATATCAACGAACGGGCGCGGTGTGGGAAGGCCGTTTCCGCTCCTGTTTGATTCAATAAGACAACTATTTGCTATTGATATATCGAAATGAACCCGTTCAGGGCAGCTATGGTTACTCATCCGGGCGACTATCGCTGGAGCAGCTATAGAGCAAACGCACAGGGCGAGCTATCAGGCTTTATAAGCCCGCATGCGGTTTATAGCGAGTTAGGTAGCAGCACCGCGCAACGAGCCGAAGCTTATCGGTCTATATTCGAGGATCGGACTTCACCTGGATTCATAGAACAAATTCAATCTTCTACAAACGGTAATTACGTTTTGGGCGATCAAGTTTGCGTCCCAGGTCGCGCAGATTTTAGGTAAAAGAGTTTCACCGGGTGTGTCAGGACACCCGAAAAAGTGTGAGTTAAAAGAATAAAGTAATAGTGTTCTGACCCCTATTTTCCCCTAGATGGCTCCGACCATTATAAGGCTGCGGAAGCTGATTTAGAAACGTGTATGCCTGTGTGGCAAGACGAAGGCTGGTCGGTTAGTAAAATCGACAATACGAGAAATCAAATTCACGAATTAAACAAAAATTTATTCGAAAGGATAGGGCTTAACATGGATCCAAATGAATACTTAAACACGTCGTTAATTAATGTTCTTGCGAAGTTTAGAAGAGATATATCGATAGTCGAGTACGTAAAGGTTGAGGGTGAAGAGTTTCTAAAGCTACCGGAGTATGGGGTCTATTTTCAGTCAGGCAGTGACGGTGTAATTGTTGCATACCGCGTTTATTATCAAGCCTCTGATGAGTATTTCCCAGCTGATGCTGAAACTAAAACTGCTTGTGCAGATATTGACACAATTGAAGAGTCAATTGCTAAATATGGTACGCCCTTGCGTAATGTGCCCTCCGTTCGAATTCCCGGTAGGGCTCCCACGAGTCCGGGGTGCGAGTTTTTAGTGAGAGGGAATGCGGTAACTGTACATTATGATTTTGATAGTAAGTTGGTTAGTTATGTTCATGTTAGGAGAATATTTTGAACTGGCGGAAAACGTCTGGGCGGTTGGGGGCGACATGAGAGGACGGGGTTTTTGAATTCCACGAGTTCGCGTTTTTTAGAGTTCAGCAGAGTTGCTCTTTAAAAATATGATTTATTTTTTAGTCACTTATTCTATTTAGTTAGTCTATTGATAGGAGGCGAAGCTGAAAACTCTTATCCACTTAGGGGGTTTAAGGTGACTCGCCGTCCTAGGGTTTACTAATAGAAGAATAGTGGTCTGACCCCTAATTTTCGGTGGGGACGCTTCAGGTGCTTTCCATAATGAGCTAAAAGCTGTTATTGATAACAGTAAGTCCCTAAACGAATTTAATAAAGGCGTGACGGCATTGCGCGATCGATGGAAAATCGATCCTTCTCTTTTGCCGGATTTACCAAGAGGAAAAAATTGATGCCTACCCATTTTAAATGACTGGTGCACTTTTTGTGAGGGGGGACCTTATTTTGATAAGTCGCATTTTTTAGCATTGTTCAAAGTGCATTCTTCTATGCCTGAAATCACCAAGGCGTTAAGCTATTTTCCTCAAGCTGACAGTATGGTGTCGCGCGTGAATGAGGTGCTCCAAGCTGGTACGCTTGAAGATAAGTTATATCTATGCCCGACGATTGAATCTAGCGATTTTGAATTGTTGCAAAAGGCGAAACTCTGGTTGCAAGCTCAGGCAAGTTTCTGTAAGTCTCTTGGAGACGATGAGTTGTACAGAATATGCCAGCGTGCAAAACTGCTTTATGGAAGTAAAGATCAGTTTAACGACTATGATAAGTTAGATGTTCCCAGCAACTGGGTGCTCGAACTGGTGGGGGATCAAGTCAGGGATTGCATGTTGCTAAATACAGAGCAGGAATATGCACTGTTTGAGGCTCTTTATGGAGTTGCCGCTGATTATTATTTGGCTTGGTATATGGGGCAGCCTCTAATAAAGCTGGATTTTGACTTCCGTTCATATTTTGATTTTTGGCGCTTGGGCGGTATTGGGTATCTCAGTAAAGATAAATTCTTTGTTTGTCGAAGATGAAAGAGGAAGAGGGATTTATCTGATTTGTCATAGCAGTACAGGACTTTTTAGATAAATTAGTCTCCTTTGTTAAGGGGGGAAAGGAAAAGCGGGGGCAGATTTATTTAAATTTGCGCCGGGAAAACTATTAAATGAGAATGTCCTCGTTTTTTTTCGCATCGGGTGGAAATCGATGAGTAGGCGCATTAAATGATCGCTGGAATAAATTTTGATTCTTATTATGGTCAAGGTGATTCTGCTGATATAGAAGCTTTCGAAGAATTGGCGGGTATAGTTTTTCCTGCGAAATACAAAGAAGTTTCAGTGCAGTTTAATGGGTCGTTTATTTTAAATAAACCTGTTTTCAAATTTTATAATCGTCTACTCGGGGAAGGTGTTACGAGCAGCGCTGGTCTGTTTTTGCCTTTCGGTGAAATCGAAGGATCATTTGAAACGATGGAGATAAAGTATCAGTATCCTCCTGAGGAATTTGCTCAAGGATTAATTATTTTTTCAGCGTTGGGGAATGGTGACGTGCTCTGTTTTGATTATCGAGAGAACCGCTTGACCGACGATCCAAGCGTGGTGATGTGGCATCATGAATCGACACCCGGCAGTGACCTCGAATTGTCATTCGTTGCGCCCTCCTTCTCCGAGTTTCTAAAAAGGTTATTTGAAAGGCCAGCTGATTAATAAAGTTGTTAGCCAAGGTGGAACGGGAATAGGGATCAGACCACGGTTTCGTGGGGAGTTATGGCGGTTTTGAATTTCCCAATCAAAAAGAATAGAGTAATAGTGTTCTGACCCCTATTTCCCTTCGATTAGATCCGAGTTGCCTCTTTCTTATGTCTCAGAACCGGTTTTTGGTCTTCCTTCTATTTGCGGAAAACTTGAGGGACTTTATTACCTTTCCGATGATCAGGTGTGCTGCGTGAAATGACCGGAAAATTCGAGAGCTAAATGGATACCCTTTTGAGCCAGTCCCCTTTTGAGCCCGCTCACGCACAAAGCGGGCGACACCACGGCCGCCCGGTTTTTCACTCAAGACAGCTCAGCATTCAGCCTGCGACTGATGACATCCAGCAAATCACACCCATCGCGCAGCGGAATTGCCAGCAAGTGGGCGAAGTCTGAAAGCACTACGGCATCGCTGCTGAGTTGTTCTCGGAAGGCCAGATTCTCCAGCAGTTGGGTGACGGCCCGAATGCGGTGCACGGCGGCGTCGTGAAGGACGTCGAGGGGCGCCTGGGTGTCGATGATCAGGGCTGGGACGGTGCAGTCGTGGCCGGTTAGGGGCATGTATCGATTCATAGTTAACACTCTGTTTTGGTGGTCGAGGCCACCACTCAATCGTCGCCAAACGAATGGGTGGCAGCTGTGCGCAGGTTGGCGAACCGGCAACAGAGTAAACCGGCAGACCCGAAGGTCTCCCGCGCACAGCCGCCATAATGAGCACAGCTTTGCGGGTGCAAAAACACCTGCATGAAGCGGATTGCTTTTGCACTCTGTTGTCAGGTCGCCAAACCTGATCGCCGTATGGGCGACGGCGGGACTATAAGCCTCCTACCCAAAACCGCGCAAGGCGTCACAGTAATGGCACAATGCCTCATGCCATGCCAACCCTTGCCGACACATTGGCGATGACCCAACGCATCAAAAACTGAGAACTCCATCATCGGCGCTCTCGCAACCGCTCCACCGTTACCCACAAGGAAGAAATACATGATCAAGTTGTTCTGCAAAGCCGCTGTCGTTCTGTCCCTGGCCACTCTGTTTGGCTGTTCCTCCACGCCGTCGGTAGAGAAGATGCAGGCTGACGTGGCGAACTATTCGCTGCCCAAGGCTGCCGTGGCCGATAAAGGTTTGGTGTACGTCGTGCGCCCTAGCAACGTCGGGATGATGGTGCGGTTCAACGTGTTCCTGGATGACAAGGAAGCCAACTCGGAGATGGGTTACAACCGTGGTAACCAGTACATCTATTTCTTCGTGACGCCGGGCAAACACGTAATCAGCTCCAAGGCTGAAAACTGGGCGGACATGCCGATCGACGTCAAGGCGGGTGAGGTGGTTTACCTCAAGCAGGAAGTCGAAATGGGCTTCGCCGTAGCGCGCAACAGTCTCAAAACACTGAGCGAAGTCGAAGGCCGTTACTTGGTGAAAGATGCTTCCTTGGGCACCATTGCCAAAGAAAGCAAATGAGTTGAAGCCCGTCTGTCGGCAGGGCCAAGTCCTGCCGGCAGCTACTCATTCACTGCAAACATTAAGGGACTGATGTGAAAAACCTACTCTTCATTCTCCTCACCACCCTCATCCTCGGCGGTTGCGTCAGCCACCCCCTCACCCCCGAAAACCGCGCGCAGATCAAGACGGTAAAAGTCCTGCCCGTGAAGTGGGAAAAGAACATGGTGTATTTCGGCCGCGAACAAGCCTGGGGCGCGGCCCTGGGTGCCGGAGTGGGTGCGGGTGTTGGCATGGCCAGCGGCGCGTCCAAGGTGGGGACTGCGGCCTTGAGCGGCGCCGGTTTGGCTGGCGGCATGAAGCTTGGGCAGCTGGCTGAGATGCCGACTTCGGCGGCGATCCTGACGTTGATCGAAGCGGAAAACATCGATGTGGGTGTGTTGCTCAAGCAGGGCTTTGTCGATGCACTGGGCAAGACCTCGACGCTCAAGGTGGTCGGCGACGATGAACCTGCCGATGCGCAGATCCAGCTGACCGTGTCCGAGTGGGGCTTTCGCCTGACCCAGGGGTTCAGCAGCGTGATTTATCCCACCCTCAGCGTGTTAGCGCAGATGAATCGCGGCGATGAAATGATCTGGCGCACCTTTGAAACGGTGACGCCATTCAATGGCCAGAACGTTTATGGCTACACGCCGCTGACTTATCGCACCGACCCTGAAGCCTTGCGCCGGGCGCTAACCGGGATTACGCAGATATCTGCGCAGTATCTGGTGAAGGAGCTTAAGTAAGCCTGGCGGTGATGTGGCGCTGTTGGTGGTGCAACGCCCAGGCAGCGTGTTCTGGTTGGTCGCGTTATCGTTGACGATTTTCGCGAGCAAGCTCGCTCCTACAGGGTTGGCGGTGTCAGGGCGTGCAGCTTTGGCTTTGAACATTTTGTGTATCCCAGTGTCTTTACCCCGCCCACCCGCAATCGGTCGGGCTGCATGGACTGCAGCGTTTTCAAATGACATTAAGGATTGATGTGAACCTATTCCCCTTACGGCCCCTATTTGCCATCGCCCACGGTGCGCGTGCCTGCGCCTGGGATTCGGAAGGGCGGCCGCCAGGGGAGTCATTCGGATCGAGTGATACTTTCGTTCAGCACACCTACTCCGCCGGGCCTCTTGGCGGTTTTGACCTGTAGTTCATGGAGTTTGAAATGAAGCGCAAGCAGTTCCAGAAAAGTCTGTTGGCAATCATGGTCGGCGCAATCAGCACCCAGGTGCTGGCCGTGGAGTTCGACCTGGGTCAGGGCAAGAATATTTGGGCCAGTGAGACGTTCAACGAGCCCGTGACCATTACCGGCAAGTTTTCCGAGGTGGTCAATTCCGGCACCACTGACCCTGCCGGACTCGGATTCGTAAACACCCACATTCAAGGCTCGCTGATCAACCGCGCAGACATTACGCTGGACTCACAGGGAAACACCATTCGCGCCATCGCCATCGACCCGATGTTCTGGTCTGGTCCTTCCGGTCTGAACCCCGGCACAATCACTGGGGATGTGGTTCAGGCGGGCAATATCCTGATGACCCATGGCGCCTATGAAGGGCTTGAAATCGGCGCTACCACCATTGGCGGCAGCGTTATCAACTCCGGCACCATCCGTTCCACGCCGCCGGTGAGCGCCGAGCCCTTTCCCTTCTACCTAGGCGGTGGCGAGGGTATTTACCTGCACGGCACCACGGTTGCCGGTGACGTTTCCAACACTGGCGTGATTGATATGGCCGGCCCGGAAGCGATCGGCCTGGTCCTCGACGTCAACAGCGGCACGCCGACCACCATCGGCGGCAAGCTGCTCAACTCGGGCTCGATTATCGCCACAGGTGATGGCGCCTGGGGTATGGAGGTTGAAACCGCTACCAACCCCCTGCGCATCGAAAACAGTGGCCTGATTTCCGCCAACGGCAATGAAGCCAAGGGCCTGACGTTTTACGCGGGCACCGTCGATTACATCCTCAACACCGGCACCATTGAAGCCAAGGGCGCGTCGGCCAATGCCTTCGACCTGTCCGGCGCCAGCTTTGCGCAGAACAGTGCCGCCGGTGCGCGCGGTATCGTCAACCGTGGCCTCATCACCGCCGACGGCACCGCGATCCAGGTGAGTGCGGCTGAGCAGTTCTCGCCGTTCGAAATCAACCAGCAAGCCGGCGAAATCCGCAGTAACGCTGGCACCGCCGTCGACGCCGCCAACCTGGCGACGCTGAACTGGACCGGTGGCAAAATCACCGGCGACCTGCTCAACCTCAACGCCGTCAACGTCGACGGCCAGGCGGGTTTTACCGGCAGCCGTATCATCGCGCCGGTGTCGGTCAACTCGGGTTCGCTGAACCTCTCCGCGCCCGGCACCGCCATCACCGGCAACCTCAATGTGGCCAGCGGCGCAGGTCTTGATATGCACCTGGCCGACAGCGTGGTGCCGACCACGCCGTACCTCACCGTCAACGGCACCGCCAACCTGGCCCAGGCTTCCAGGCTGACCGTCAGCGCCAACCCTGGCGACTTCGCGGCGCCTAAAGGCGGTACGCAATACACCTTGCTGCAAGCCACCAATGTGCAGAACAACGGCGTGGCGGTGGCGAGTGCGTCGTCGTTGCTGGACGTGCTCAGCTACTCGGCCGATGCGCAAACGGTCAAGGCCGTGGTGGCGGTGAAAAGCGATCAGCAAGTGCAGCAGGACCTGGCAGGTGTCGGCACCGGCGCGGCAGCGGCCACGGCGGTCAACAGCTTCAAGAATGGCGTGCTGAGCAACCTCAGCCAGGACGATCAAGTCTTCCAGACCCTGGCCAACGCAGGCACCGCGCAGCAACTGGCGCAAGTCGGCGACCAACTCGCCCCGGACGTCAACCGTGGCGCCCTCGACGTGGCGCTGTCGGGGCAGACCGTGGTCAACGGTGCGATCTTCAATCGCCTCACCGACCAGCGTGAAAGTCACCAAACCGGTGGCGTGTGGGTACAGGGCCTGAGCAGCAACATGGACCAGGACGGTCGCGGCGGCAATAACGGTTACTCGGCCAACAGCAGCGGCATGGCGGTAGGCGTGGATGGCCGTGTGAACGACACCACTACCTTGGGTGTGGCGTACAGCTACCTCAATTCGAATATCCATTCGGACCTTGGCAACAAGACCGACGTCGAGGGCCACGCGCTGTCGCTGTATGGCAACTGGGCGCTGCAGAACTGGTTCGTGGATGGCAGCCTCAGCTACGGCCACAACGAGAATGACAGCAAGCGCCACGTCGCGGGCACCACGGCCAAGGGCAGCTACGACAGCAATGTGTTGTCGGCCAGCGTGATCGGCGGCTACAGCTTCAAGCCGTCCCAGGCGGTGGTGATCGAGCCCCGCGTGGCGGCGCGCTATGCCAACGTGCGCATGGATGGCTACACCGAGAAAGGCTCGTCGGCGGCCTTGAGCACGGGTTCGCAGCGTTATGAAGTGGGTGAGTTGGGTGCCGGTGTACGCCTGGCAGGCAACCTGCCGATGGGCGCTGGCGTGCTGCAGCCGGAAGCGACCTTGATGGCCTACCACGACCTGATGGGTGACCGCGTGGCGCAAACCTCCAGCTTCGTGGCGGGTGGTTCGGCGTTCACCGTGACGGGTGCTTCGGTCGCGCGTGACAGCTATGAAGCCAGTGTGGGCGTGAACTACCAGGTTTCGGACTTCACCGTCGGCGCCAGCTACACCCGCCAGGCACGCAGTGGTTTTGACGCCGACGGCGTCATGCTCAAGGCGCGCTACGCCTTCTAACCCCAATGTGGAAGGGGGCTTGCCCCCGATAGCAATGGCCCAGCCAATCACGCATTGACTGACCCACCGCCATCGGGGGCAAGCCCCCTCCCACATTTGGTTTTGCGTGAATCCGTCAGCACAACTTGCGCTGTACGGCCTCAACCCGCGTAGTTGGGACCTGCCGCTAATCTACTGTGGGAGGGGGCTTGCCCCCGATAGCAATGGCCCAGCCAATCATGCATTGACTGACTCGCCGCCATCGGGAGCAAGCCCCCTCCCACATTTGGATTTGTGTAGATCCGTCAGAACAACTTGCGCTGCACAGCTTCATCCAGCGTGCTGCGCGTCAGCGCCTCTACCACTTCCCGGGTGTCTGCCTGGAACGGGATGCCCACGATCAGCACCAGGTGCATCCAGGTGCGTACCGACTCGCTCTTCTTGACCCGGCCCAATTCCTTGCCGTCTTTGTCCTTGAACACGGTTTCCAGGGTGAAGGTGTTCTTGGCCGTGGACGGGATGATGAAGAAAGTTGCGCCGGTGATAATCGCCGAGGCCATGCTGAACTGTTCGTTGTTGTACAGGGTGGCGTCGGCGTAGATGTCCGAGTCAACCTTGTCAGTGCTCACCCGTGCAAAGCGGTTGGACTGGCGGAACCCATCCGCCACGGCTTTTTCCCACAGGGCGGCGGGTGCGCCGGCAGCGGCGTTGGCGGGGCCGCCGTTGACCTGGTTCAGCCCGGTGGTGCGCACGTACGCCGTAGGTTTCTGCGCGGGCGCGTTGGCGGTCGGTGGCCAGGTCTGTACCGGTGGAAGTTCGTGTTGCGAGTAGGACACGCAGCCTGTCAGCAAGACGGCCGCGAGTACCAGGCTGTGCTTGATCAATCCTTTCATGTGGGGCTTCCTTGAGCTTACGGTTTGGCCAGTTTGGCGGTGGCGGTGTCGAGCAGTTGCGCGACCAGTTCATTCAGTTGCTTGGCGCCCATGGTCGGGGCCCAATATTCGCGACCGTAAAGGCCCACGTTGCGCTCAAACTTGACCTCTTGTTTGCTGCTGGCCAGTTCCTTGCCGTCGCGGTCGACGATCACCAGGTCGCCGGCCAGGTCGAAGGTGTCGACGTAGATCGGGCCGTTGACCCAGATCCAGATCGTCAACGTCAGCAATGCGCCGGGCACATAACCGGGGTGCACGCCGCGGTGACCCTTGAGAGAGGTCATGTTGAACTTGAGCGAAACATCCTGCTCACCCAGGCGCACCGGGTACTCGGTGACCTGCTTGAAGTAACCGGCGGTGCGCACGTACTGGTTGAGTTGCAGCGTCAACGAACGGCTGATCGCGGTTTTGTTGGCGTCGTTGATGTCAGCGGCATTCACCGTCACATCAGCGATTTGCGCGCTGCGCGGGCTGCTGACAGAAGCTTGGTGTAACGGGGCGCCGATAGGGCCGGTGACGGTGTAGGACACACAGCCAGTCATCGACAGTGCGGCAACGAGGGCGGCTGCCCGCAAGAGGATTTTCAACACGCAATATCCCTATTAATGAATGAACCAGGTCAGGGTCTCGGCACATCGGCTCAGAACTTTAGCCAGATGCGGTTTTGCCCCCTCAGCAAATCCCACTCATCACTTAAATCTGCGTTTATTCAAAACACCTTGAGAACCGCTCTCAACCCCGTAAAATGCCGCAGCCGTTGCGGCACGACAGATTCAGGGATGAATGCAGACGCACGTGTTTCCCTCCTTGAAATTGCCGCAGCCCTGCGCTCTGCCGATTTCTCACTTTAGGAGCAACACGTGAAGACACCCTTCAAAATCCTGCTGTCGGGCCTCACCGCCGCAGCGCTGTTGACCGTGGCCGGTTGCGCCACCGAGAGCAACCGCGCCATGCCGGTGGAGCAGGTCGCCAGCGCCAGCGTGGCCTATTCCGGCGTGCGCGTGCCGATCGCCGTGGGCAAGTTCGACAACCGCTCCAGCTACATGCGCGGCATCTTTTCCGACGGCGTCGACCGCCTTGGTGGCCAGGCCAAGACCATCCTCATCACCCACTTGCAGCAGACCAACCGCTTCAGCGTGCTGGACCGCGACAACATGGGCGAAATCTCCCAGGAAGCCAAGATCAAAGGCACTGCACAGAAGCTCAAGGGCGCTGACTACGTGGTGACTGGCGATGTGACCGAGTTCGGCCGCAAGGAAACCGGCGACCGCCAGCTGTTCGGCATCCTCGGCCGTGGCAAGACCCAAGTGGCCTACGCCAAAGTCGCATTGAATATCGTCAACATCAGCACCTCCGAAGTGGTGTATTCCACCCAGGGTGCCGGTGAGTACGCGCTGTCCAATCGTGAAGTGATTGGCTTCGGCGGCACCGCCAGCTACGACTCTACCCTCAATGGCAAGGTCCTGGACCTGGCCATGCGCGAAGCGATCAACCGGTTGGTGGACGGCATCAACGCCGGCGCCTGGAACCCGCGTAACTGATCAGCCACACCACAAGGAGCAGTACACGGATGAGCAAGGCAGTGAAATTGGCACTGACGCTGGCAGCAATCGCGGCGGTAACCGGGTGCCAGACGGCGCCCCAACCCCTGTATCAATGGGAAAGCTACCAGCCGCAGGTTTACGAATACTTCAAGGGTGAGCCCAAGGAAGCGCAGGTGGAAGCACTGGAACGCGATCTGCAGAAGATCAACGCCAGTGGCCGCAAGGCGCCGCCGGGTTACCACGCGCACCTGGGCATGCTGTACATGAACATGGGCAAGGATGACCAGATGGTGCAGGAGTTTCGCACCGAGAAGGCGCTGTTCCCTGAGTCGGCGGCCTACATGGACTTTCTGCTGAAAAACGCCAAGACCGGAGTCGCCACCAAATGAGCCTGTTAAAACTCACCGGCGCCTTGCTGGCCCTGGCTTTGCTCGGCGGCTGCGCGGCGCCCAAGACGTTCGATTATTCGGCGTACAAACAGGCGCGGCCCAAGTCGATCCTGGTGCTTCCGCCGATCAACGAATCGCCGGAAGTGCAGGCGTCCTACAGCCTGGTTTCGCAAGTGACCTACCCGTTGGCCGAAGCCGGCTACTACGTGCTGCCTATCGCCCTGGTGGACGAAACTTTCCGCCAGAACGGCCTGACCACCGCCAACGATATCCAGGGCGTACTGCCGGCCAAGCTGCATGACATCTTCGGTGCCGACGCCGCGCTGTACATCACCGTCAGCGAGTACGGCACCAAGTACATGCTGATCTCCAGCGACACCTCGGTCACCGCCTCGGCCAAACTGGTGGACCTGCGCACCGGCACCACCCTGTGGACCGGCACGGCGCGTGCGTCGAGCGAGGAGGGCAACAACAACAGTGGCGGCCTGGTAGGGATGCTGATCACGGCGGCGGTCAAGCAAGTGATCAACAGCTCCACCGACGCGGCGCACCCGATTGCCGGTATCACCAGCGCACGGTTGCTCTCGGCCGGACAGCGCACCGGGATCCTGTACGGCCCGCGCAATCCGAAATACGGCACGGACTGAAGTAACCTTTTCTTCAGGCAATGAAGATCAAATGTGGGAGGGGGCTTGCCCCCGATAGCTTAGTGTCAGCCACTGCATCTGGTAGCTGACCCCCCGCCATCGGGAGCAACCCCCCTCCCACACTGATTCTGCTGTCATCTAAATCGCACCCGTTAACCCGAACCCCCCACCCCCCGCGTCTGACCTTGTGAACGGACTATTCACTCACGAGGCTCAACCCATGTCCCATTCTCCAGTTCTCCTGCGCTCGGCTACCCAAGGCGTTGCCGTTACCTTGCTGATGGCGCTGGCCGGGTGTGGCGTGTCGTCCTCCCCTGAGCTGGCCCAACCGGCTACCCCGGTGGCCGAACTGCAAAGCGCGCCGGCCCAGGGCGCCGTGGCAAAGCGCATGGCGATGCCGGCACCCATGAGGATGCAAGAAATGGCGGTGATGGCTGACCGCAGCGAACCCCACGAGCAATACGCCAACCTGCCCGACAACCCGGTGCATCGCGTCACCGAAACCCCGGTCTCCACCTTCAGCGTGGATGTCGACACCGGCAGCTACGCCAACGTAAGACGCTTCCTCAACCAAGGTCGCCTGCCGCCCGAAGGCGCTGTGCGACTGGAGGAAATGGTCAACTACTTCCCCTATGACTACGCGCTGCCAACCGATGGCTCACCGTTTGGCGTCACCACCGAAGTCGCCGCCACGCCGTGGAACCCCCGTTCAAAACTGTTGCGCATCGGCATCAAAGCTTCTGACCGCGCTGTGGCGCAACTGCCGCCGGCCAACCTGGTATTCCTGGTGGATGTGTCCGGCTCCATGGACCGTCGCGAAGGCTTGCCGCTGGCAAAAAGCACCCTGAAATTGCTGGTGGACCAACTGCGCGATCAGGATCGCGTATCACTGGTGGTCTACGCCGGTGAATCCCGCGTGGTGCTCAAGCCCACGTCCGGGCGCGACAAAACCAGCATCCGCAACGCCATTGACCAACTCACCGCCGGCGGCGCTACCGCTGGCGCGTCCGGTATCGAACTGGCCTACCAGATGGCCCGCGAAGGGTTCATCGACAACGGCATCAATCGCATCCTGCTGGCCACCGACGGTGACTTCAACGTGGGCATCAGCGACTTCGACAGCCTCAAGCAAATGGCTGTGGAGCAGCGTAAAAGCGGGGTTTCGCTGACCACCCTCGGCTTCGGTGTGGACAACTACAACGAACACCTGATGGAGCAACTGGCCGACGCCGGCGACGGCAACTATGCCTACATCGACAACCTGCGCGAAGCCCGCAAGGTGTTGGTAGACCAACTCAGCTCGACGCTGGCGGTGGTGGCGCGCGACGTGAAATTGCAGGTGGAATTCAACCCCGCGCAGGTCAGTGAGTACCGTCTGCTGGGCTATGAAAACCGCGCCTTGAAGCGTGAGGATTTTAATAACGACAAGGTCGATGCCGGCGAAATCGGCGCCGGGCATACGGTGACGGCGCTGTACGAAATTGTTCCAAAGGGCGAGAAGGGCTGGTTGGAGCCTTTGCGCTACGCCAGCGCGCCTGCGGCTGAGGGTAAATCCACTGAACTGGCAATGGTGCGCGTTCGCTACAAGCCTGCTGCGGGCGGTGACAGCCGCTTGATCGAGCGAGCCGTCGAGCCCACCACCGCCAAGCCCAGCGACGACCTGCGCTTCAGCGCCGCCGTGGCCGCGTTCGCCCAACAACTCAAGGGCGATGGCCGCTACACTGGCAGCATGAATTTGCAGGACACCGCGGCACTGGCGCGCTCAGCCCGCGGCGACGACCCGTTCGGCCTGCGCAACGAGTTCGTGCAACTGGTCGAACTGGCCCAAAGCCTCAAACCCTGACCTCGAACGCAACATTGTCCAATGTGGGAGGGCAAGCCCTAATGCCAGTCAGTTAAGCGAACGGGGCTCACTGTAGGAGCGAGCTTGCTCGCGAAAAACGTCCAGGCGACGCGTTCATTCTGGATAAACGCGGTGGCTTTGAGTTCTTCGCGAGCAAGCTCGCTCCTACAAAAAGCCTTAACTGACTGGCATTAGGGCAAGCCCCCTCCCACAGTTAATCCTGCTTCGGCTGACAGAAAGGAGTCACCCCACAGTATGGCCGTCCCAGATGACCCACCCAGCGACGAATCGCTGCTGGCCCGCTACCGAAGCGGTGACGCCAGCGCATTCGAAGCCTTGTACGCACGGCACCGCCAAGGCCTGTACCGCTTCCTCGTGTCCCTGTGCAACAAAGCGGAGCTTGCCGAGGAAATCTACCAGGACACCTGGCTCAGCCTGATCCGCAGCAACACCCAGCCACAGGGCAGGGCGAGTTTTCGTACATGGTTGTTCCAGATTGCGCGCAACCGCCTGATCGACCACTGGCGCAAGCACGGCATTCACAACCCGCTGCATGACAGCTACGACGAGCAGCTGCACGCCCAGGCCGACGACAGCGCCGGCCCCGAACAACACCTGAGCCTGAGCCGCGACCAGGCGCGCCTCGACGCCGCCGTGCAGGACCTGCCCGAAGACCAGCGCGAAGTCTTCCTGCTGCGCCTGCACGGCGAGCTCGAAGTCCCGCAAATCGCCACCCTCACCGGCGCCCCGCTGGAAACCGTGAAAAGCCGCCTGCGCTACGCCCTGCAAAAACTGCGGCGCCTGCTGGCCGAGGAGGTAACCGTATGACTGACACCCGACCCACCCCAGACGACGAACTGCTCCAGCACTACCGTCAACACAGCACCGGCGAACCGCCCGCGTCCCTCGACGCCTTCATCCTCAACACCGCCCGCCGCGAAGCCCCGACACCGCAACCGAACCTGTGGCAACGCTGGCTGCACGCCTGCCAACGCCCACGCTGGCAAATGGCATTCGCCACCGTCGCAGGTTTAGCGCTGATGATCGGTGTCATCACCCGCTCCCCCGTGCCGCAGCCGAACGTCTCCACCGCGACATTCTCCGCCCTGCGCCACGAAGAGGCCGCCCAGCCAGCGCCGCAAGCGTTTTCCGCACCCGCGCCAATGGCCCGAATGGCTGCGGCCCCCAGGCTTGAACGTGCACCGGCTCAAGCTGAAACCGCAGATGCAATGGCGGCCCCGCCAGCGGTAAAGCTCAGCAAGGCCGCGCCGGTGGCATTGCCGTCTTTGGAGCAGGAGCTGCAGGCGATCGTGAAGCTGCGTGAGGTGGGAGAGAGCAAGGCGGCTGATGAGAAGCTGCTGGCGCTGCATAAGCGCTTTCCGGAGGAGGATTTGCCGGAGAGGTTGGAGGCGTTGCGGAAGCGTTGAAGTGACAGCCACAAAAAAAGCCCCAGGTCTTTCGACCTGGGGCTTTTTTATTCATATCTGGTGCACCCGGCGGGATTCGAACCCACGACCCCTGCCTTCGGAGGGCAGTACTCTATCCAGCTGAGCTACGGATGCTTGTGCGGGCGACATCATACCCATGTCGACCAGATGCGTCCATTCCGGCGTTTTGGCTGCCACTGTTAGATCTTTCCGGTCAAAAAATGGCCGACTGCCAGCATTATTCACAACTCCCCGCGCTGTACGTCCCTTTGTTTGCTTTGCTCTTGTGGCTTTGAACCGCTTCCACGCCGCCATTCCCCCAGGTGAACGCATGCATTCCAAAGGAACCGTGATGCTCGATCTCCCGTTCAGACAGACCCTGCTTGCCCGCTCCGATTTGTTTCGAGGTATGCCGGAGCCCCTTTTGCGCTATGTCGCCACCCATATGGTGGAGCGCGTATTGGATGATCGTGAGCTGTTGTATTTCAAGGACGACACGCTCGAGTTCATTGCGTTGGTGGTGGAAGGCCGTATTTATTCGGTAGTGCATGGGCCGGACGGTCGGGAGCAGATCATCGGCAGTACGGGGGTGGGGCAGGTGGTGGGGGAGACGGCGTTGATCAAGGACCATGGTCGCGAGTCGTCGACCTTTGCCAGTGGCCCGACGCGTTTGTTGCAGTTGGGCAGCCGCCATTTTGCCGTGCTGTTCGAGGAGCCGGTGTTCCTGCGGCGTTTGCTGATGCTGATGATGGTGCGTTTGCTCCACGCCATCGAGTTGCTTGAGCTGGTGTGCCTGCATCGATTGGAGTCGCGTTTGGCGCGGTTTCTGTTGGCGAATATGAGCGATATCGACCTGGCGCTGGCCATGCCCAGTGTGTCGTTGCCCGCGAGCCAGGGGGTGTTGGCGTCGATGCTCAATACCAGCCGGCCCAAGCTCAATGTGCAGTTGCAACTGTGGCGCCGCACTGGCGTGATCAGCGGCAATCTGGAGCGCATGGTGATCAACGATCTGGAGCATTTGCGGCGCAAGGCGTTTGCTGTGAATTAATCGTTGCGGTGTTCCCCAGGTAACAGCGTGCCCCTGTCGAGCCCTCGCACACTGGCCCTTCATCAAGGATGCACAGGAGTGCTGGCGATGGGGATGACTATTGGGTTCAAGGGCTTTAGCGGCGCCGATGATCACTTGTTCGAAGCGAGTTGGCGCGCCGTGCATGGCGAGCTCAGGCGCCGCGCCTTGCGGCGGGCCAAGGGCAATCAGGATCAGGGCCAGGAGTGGCTGTCGGCCACGGCGATCAAGGCCCTTTTGTTTTTTCGGCGCTCGCCGGAGCGTATTCGCGACCCCCAGGGGTTTCTGTTTCTGGTGCTCGATCATGTGTTTCTCGACAGCGTGCGGCGTAGCAAGCGCGAGGGGCGGCTGTTCGATGATTCGGTGGATCTTGAGCACGATCACCTGGCCGCGCTTGCCGCGCCCTGCGCTTCGGTGCTGGAGCGGGTGGAATGCTATGAGCGCCTGGAACAGGTCAAGGCGCAGGTGGCGCGGTTGCCGATGTTGCAGCAGCGCTTGTTCGAGATGCGCTTTGTCGACGACCTGCCGTATCCGCAGATTGCCGCCGAGTTGCAGGTGAAGCTGCCGCTGGTGCGCAAGCGCGTGCAGCTGCTGCGCAGTGCCTTGCGCTGAGTGTGATTCACAGACCCTGGCGCGGAGCGTTCTAGTTGTATGAGCGCGTCCCGCCGCCACTATTCACGCCCAACCCTGGGTGAATGCCATCAAGGAGAGATGTATGACAGAGGTCAACAGTCAGATCACCGACGCGGTCACCCAAACCAACGTGAAGGTGGTGGCGGAAGCGCCGGCCCAGGCCATTGCGTCGCTGTACCAGGTGGCCAGCAGCGCGGCGGGCCTGTCGTTGCAGAACGCGGTCAACAGCCAGCAGGCGATGAACCAGATTTCCAATGCGGTCATCTCCAAGGCCGTGGCGCTGATCATGCAGATTGGCGAGAAGGGCTGAGGCCTGGGGAGAGCGATCATGTCGTGGTTCAGCAGAAAGAAACCCGCCGCCCCTCAAGCAACGCCCGCCGCCGACCCGCCTGCACCGGCGCCTGCCGCCCCGGCCCCGCGCTCGGTCATGGCGCGCATGAACGAGCATTGGCTCAATCAGGTGAGCGCGCCGTCGTCCGACAGCACGGCGGCCCTCAACAGCCAGATCGTGCAGGCGGTGCAGTTCACCAACTCGCAGAACTTCGCCTATGCCCCGGCGCAGATCGCGGTGCCGGCCGACATGATGATCAGCCAGGCGGCCGGGTTGGTGGCGCAGGCGGCGGCGGGGTACTTCGACGGGGTGAGCAAGATCGCCTTGGCGGCCCAGGCCGTGCTGCTCCAGCAAATGACCGAGAACATCGTCAATAACAACCTGCCGGGCGCCGCCGAAGACGCCTTGGGCGCCCTGGCCACCGACCTGCTGGTGGGCGCCGCTGCCGCGGTGGCCGCCGCCGCCGGGGCGATGGAAGCCGAGGCGGCCAGCGTGGCCATCGACAAGATCGACCAGAGCATCGCCAAGTACGCGAGCACCCTGGCCAACCGGGCCGCGCCAGCGGCCTGAACCGAGCACTGCGTTCCAGCGTTCTGCTGGAACGGTGCAACAGCAACTTGAAAACAACTTTTCTTGAGTGAGGAGCGACATCATGCAGCCTGGGGATATTATTTTTTCGGTAAAACAAGATGACGACAGCGCAACGCGGGCGTTCATCAAAGCCGGCCAACTGGTCAAGGCCAAGGTGTTCTCGCAGGACACGACCTACCTGAACGTGGTGCATCCGGCCATTGCGGTAAGCGACACACTGGTGATCGAAAGTGTCGGCAGCGGCCTGGCCCTGACCGACCTGAGCCTGGAAAAACCGCCACGCTCGGCGATGGTGTTTTCCTGTGCGGACATAGAGCTGGGCGAGGCGGCGACGGTGGCTGCCAAGCAGTTCTACTTCGACAAGATCGGTGGTGACATCCGTGGCCGCTACAGTGTGTGGAGCGCGATGATCTCGGCCTTCCGGCGCTGGACTTCCGATACCAGCCTGGTGACGCGGATCAATGAGTCCATCGACATCGGCAGCGGTTCCTTCTGTTCGCAGTTCGCGGCCAACTGCTATGAAGTGGGCAACCTCTACAACGAGGCCAATCTAGTGCCGCCACCACCTGCCATTTTCCCTCATCAGCCCAGCGCTATCACACCTGCGGAGTTGGCGACCTTCTGTGACTCCTCGCCTTACTTCTATTTCTCGGGCTTCTGGCAGGACAACGTTGAGGTGCGGCTTTAGCGGGGCTGTTGCCGTTAAGCCATTGCCGCAGGAGATTGAAATGCAGCCACCGGTGCTGTCCACCGTTGATCGCCAGCGACTGGAGTCGATGCTGCGCAACCCGCAGATCTTCGCCGGAACGCCCCAAGCCATCGTCGACGAAACCCTCAAGCGCGCCAGCCAGGTGCTTGAGCAATCGAAGGCCAACGAGCACGCGCTCAAGACCGCCGCCGAGCAGCGTGACGCGGCGCTACGCCAGGTGCTGGACGGCGCGGCTCCGGATCGGAACGCGCAACGCAAGGAAGTGCAGGCACTGCTCCAGGGCTTGATCACACAGATCGAAGCTGCGTTGAAACCCGCTGTAAAACCCTGAGCATCAGCGCTTCACAGCCTCCGTTTCGCAACGTTCATTCATGAACACGGAATGCACCGTGTACTAAATAAGGAAATTGATCATGGCATTTGTCAGCGAACAAATTACCGACGCAGTCACCCAGACCAACGTCAAAGTGGTGGCCGAATCGCCAGCGATGGCGATGAGCACCATCTACCAGTCGATGGCGCAGGCCACCGCGATTCTGTTCCAGAACGCGGTATCGGCCCAGCAGCAGCAAAACACCCTGGCCCAGGCGGCCACCAACCAGGGCGTGATGCAGATCTACAGCGTCGACACCACCGCAGGCGCCGCCGCTACCGAAAAAGTCGCCCAGGGCGGCGTGTCGGATAACCTCACCAGCCTGTTGACCGTGCTCAAGTCGTTCCAGTCTTAAGCACCGCGCCATAACGGATGTTGTTCTTTCGAAAACCAGGAGTTTCAACCATGAGCACAGTCAGCCCGCAAATCACCGATGCCGTCACCCAGACCAACGTCAAGGTCGTTGCCGAATCGCCAGCGATGGCCATGAGCACGATCTATCAATCCATGGGCCAGGCCACAGCGATCCTGTTCCAGAACTCGGTCTCGGCCCAGCAGCAGCAAAACACCCTGGCCCAGGCGGCCACCAACCAGGGCGTGATGCAGATCTACAGCGTCGACACCACCGCCGGCGCCGCCGCTACCGAAAAAGTCGCCCAGGGCGGAGTGGCCGACAACCTGACCAGCCTGTTGACCATCCTCAAATCCTTCCAGCCGTAAGCCGCAAGGCCCAGACACCCCCGGTGGCCGCAAGGCGCCGGGGGTGTTGTCGTTTGATCCGAAAATTGGGCCAAATGCGTCGTTTACGTTCTTTTTTTCGAACAGACTATTGCCCCTTCCCCCCATTGATCCTAGGATTCGTTTGAGATTTCAAACGCCCTGTCTCCGTGCGCGCTTTCTTGATCTTGCGCAGCGAGGCCGATTTCCCTGACGGCAGCCCCCCACAAGGCGCCTTTCAACAACTCTAATTCGCTCCGCGCGCGCGCGGTGCTGTTAAGGAAAGCCGACATGCAGCTTAAAGACACCCAGTTGTTCCGCCAGCAAGCCTTTATCGATGGCGCTTGGGTCGATGCGGACAATGGTCAAACCATCAAGGTCAACAACCCGGCCACGGGCGAAATTCTCGGCACCGTGCCAAAGATGGGCGCCGCCGAAACCCGCCGCGCCATCGAAGCCGCCGACAAGGCCCTGCCGGCCTGGCGTGCCCTCACCGCCAAGGAGCGCGCCAACAAGCTGCGCCGCTGGTTTGAGCTGCTGATCGAAAACCAGGACGACCTTGGCCGCCTGATGACCCTCGAACAAGGCAAGCCGCTGGCCGAAGCCAAGGGCGAAATCGTCTACGCCGCCTCCTTTATCGAGTGGTTCGCCGAAGAAGCCAAGCGCATCTACGGTGACGTGATCCCCGGCCACCAGCCCGACAAGCGCCTGATCGTGATCAAGCAGCCAATCGGCGTGACCGCGGCCATCACACCCTGGAACTTCCCTGCGGCGATGATCACCCGCAAAGCCGGCCCGGCCCTGGCCGCCGGTTGCACCATGGTGATCAAGCCCGCTTCGCAAACCCCGTTCTCGGCCCTGGCCCTGGTTGAGCTGGCACACCGCGCCGGTATCCCCAAAGGCGTGCTGAGCGTGGTCACCGGCAGCGCCGGCGACATCGGCGGCGAGCTGACCAGCAACCCGACTGTGCGTAAATTGTCCTTCACCGGCTCCACCGAAATCGGTCGCCAGTTGATGGCCGAATGCGCCAAGGACATCAAGAAGGTCTCCCTGGAGCTGGGCGGCAACGCGCCGTTCATCGTGTTCGACGACGCCGACCTGGATAAGGCCGTCGAAGGCGCGATCATCTCCAAGTACCGCAACAACGGCCAGACTTGCGTGTGCGCCAACCGCCTGTACATCCAGGACTCGGTGTACGACGCGTTTGCCGAAAAACTTAAAGTGGCCGTGACCAAACTGAAGATCGGCAACGGTCTGGAAGAGGGCACCACCACGGGCCCGCTGATCGATGAAAAAGCCGTGGCCAAGGTGCAGGAACACATCGCCGACGCCCTGAGCAAAGGCGCCAAGTTGCTGGCCGGTGGCAAGGTGATGGAAGGCAACTTCTTCGAGCCGACCATCCTCACTGACGTGCCGAAAAACGCCGCCGTGGCCAAGGAAGAAACCTTTGGCCCACTGGCGCCGCTGTTCCGCTTCAAAGACGAAGCCGAAGTGATCGCGATGGCCAACGACACCGAATTCGGCCTGGCGTCGTACTTCTATGCACGCGACCTGGGCCGTGTATTCCGCGTGGCCGAGGCGCTGGAATACGGCATGGTCGGCGTCAACACCGGGTTGATCTCCAACGAAGTGGCGCCGTTCGGCGGCATCAAGGCGTCGGGCCTGGGCCGTGAAGGGTCCAAGTACGGGATCGAGGATTACCTGGAAATCAAATACCTCTGCCTGGGCATCTGACCGGTAAGGGATTGCAGTAAACGCAGAGGGCACGAGAGCGCTGTCCCTTTGCGTGTTTCACACCGTTATTCGTAGTGGCCGGGAAAGCTGTGGCAGTCGATCATCGCATGCTGCCGTAGTTGCCTCCCCGCCACGTATTCCTTGAACAACGCCACCCGATGAGTGGCGAATGAGGACTTTATGAGCAAGACCAACGCATCCCTGATGAAACGCCGCGAAGCCGCTGTACCGCGCGGTGTTGGCCAGATTCACCCGATCTTCGCCGAATCGGCGAAGAACGCCACCGTGACCGACGTTGAAGGTCGCGAGTTCATCGACTTCGCCGGCGGTATCGCTGTGCTGAACACCGGCCACGTGCACCCGAAAATCATCGCCGCCGTGACCGAGCAGTTGAACAAGCTGACGCACACCTGCTTCCAGGTGCTGGCCTACGAGCCCTACGTCGAAGTCTGCGAAAAAGTCGCGGCCAAGGTGCCCGGTGATTTCGCCAAGAAAACCCTGCTGGTCACCACCGGTTCCGAAGCGGTGGAAAACGCCGTGAAAATCGCCCGCGCCGCCACGGGCCGTGCCGGCGTGATCGCCTTCACCGGTGCTTACCACGGCCGCACCATGATGACCCTGGGCCTGACCGGCAAAGTCGTGCCTTACTCGGCCGGCATGGGCCTGATGCCAGGCGGCGTGTTCCGTGCGCTATACCCGAACGAACTGCACGGTGTGAGCGATGACGACGCCATCGCCAGCATCGAGCGTATCTTCAAGAACGATGCCGAGCCGCGTGATATCGCTGCGATCATCATCGAGCCGGTGCAGGGTGAAGGCGGTTTCTACGTCGCGCCGAAAACCTTCATGAAGCGCCTGCGCGAACTGTGCGACAAGCACGGCATCCTGCTGATCGCCGACGAAGTGCAAACCGGTGCCGGCCGTACCGGGACCTTCTTCGCCATGGAACAGATGGGCGTTGCCGCCGACCTGACCACCTTCGCCAAATCCATCGCTGGCGGCTTCCCGCTGGCCGGTGTGTGCGGCAAGGCTGAATACATGGACGCCATCGCCCCAGGCGGCTTGGGCGGCACCTATGCCGGCAGCCCGATTGCCTGCGCTGCCGCCTTGGCGGTAATGGAAGTGTTCGAAGAAGAGCACCTGCTGGACCGCTGCAAGGCCGTCGGCGAGCGCCTGGTGACCGGCCTCAAGGCCATCCAGGCCAAATACCCGGTGATCGGCGAAGTGCGTGCCCTGGGCGCGATGATTGCCGTGGAGCTGTTCGAAGATGGCGACAGCCACAAGCCGAACGCCGCCGCTGTTGCCGCCGTGGTGGCCAAGGCGCGCGACAAGGGCCTGATCCTGCTGTCCTGCGGTACCTACGGCAACGTGTTGCGCGTACTTGTGCCGTTGACTTCCCCGGACGAGCAGTTGGATAAAGGTTTGGCAATCATTGAAGAGTGCTTCTCCGAGCTTTAAGCCCAGGGTTGTGTCGATAAAAAAACCCGCCTCGGCGGGTTTTTTTGTGCCGGGTGAATCACCTTCAGGCGTTGTTTGGCTTAATCAACGAGCACTACACCGATCAACGGCACGATCAACACCGTACTGATCGCCATAGCCAATACGTTGCCGATGTAGGGGTGCAGGTAGCCAGGCAGGCGCCCGGCAATCGCGCAGGCCAACGGCGGGGCGATCAGCGCGCCCAGTATTGCGCTGGCTACAATCACGGTCGGGTTGCCGCCATAGGTCAACACAGCCGCGGGCACCACCGACACCAGGGGCACATAGGTCGGGTACCAGCCACGCTCACGCCATTGCCGGCGCCACAGAATAATGCCGATGAGTGAGGTCAGCGCTTGGCCTGCAATCAGGTGTGGCAACCATCCAGACCCATAAGCGGGGCTCAGGGGATTCAATGCGTAGGCCAGCAACACCCCCGCGAGCAAACCCAGGCTGGCCCACTCATTGCCAAAGAACGGCGCTTCGGAAAAGTCCGCCAACACCCGACGTAACGTCCAGCGTATACCGTAGTCAGGTATTTTCTGGGCGGCGACGGGAGCGGTGCTGGCCTTGGTTTCAGCAGCACGGCTGACCAGCACCGGCAGTGCACGGCACAGTAAAAACGCCACCACGCTGCCTAACGCCATGCCCAATACGTTGCCAATCACCACCGGCAAACCCAGCGGAATGCACAGGTAGTTGACCAGCAACAGGCAGCTCGGCGTCACCAGAAGCGCGCCGAGCAAGGCGCCATTGAGCGTGACCTTCCATCCCCCGCCAAACAGCAGCACCATGGCCGCCGGCAGCGAAACAAAGGCGGCAAACGTGGGCTGCCAGGCGTCCGCCGTCAGGGTCCAGCCCCACATCGCGTTGCTCAGCAGCAGGCCGAGCAATGAACTGGTCACCAGCCACGGCCAGAGCCCCGTGCCGTAGGCGATGCTGAAGCCTTGCCAGGCTTGAGCGTAACGGCTGGTCCAGTAACCGAAAGCGCCACCGAGCAGCAGGCCGAGTGACGCGAACTCGTGTTTGTAGAAGGCTACTTCGCTGATATCGCCGACCACCCAACGCAACCACGCTGTCGGGCTGGGCAGGCTGGCCATCATGTCGTCGTAGCTTGGCCAGAGCTCCGGCGCCGAGGTGGAGTGAGCCACTGACAGTCCGGTGAGCGACACCGCCAGGGTGAGCGAGGCCAGGACCAGGATGACAAGGTGGCGAACAGATGAGTCTGATGACAGTTTTTTTGTCGGTAGGAAATCCATGGTCGCACCCCCCATCAGCGTGGCAGGCACGGGTGAAGGCGGTAACCGAGCATCCCGTCATACAGGTCGCTGCGACGATCCCGTTGCAGGTCATTGAGGCTGTTCCAGATCGGCGCGCTGCGGGCGCTGGAGAGGTCGATGTCGGCGTAAATAATCGCCTGCTCATTGGGTGAGGCGACCTTGCCGATAGGCCAGCCGTTGGTGCCGGCAATCAATGAACACCCAAGGTAGCGCGCGTCCTGTTCTTCGCCGATGCGGTTGGCGGCAGCAATGAACACGTTGTTGACGTGGGCAGCCGTCATGGTCAGGTACGAGGCCATGCATTTGCCGGCTTCGTCGAACAGCGGTGGCGGGGTCCACACCCAGTTATTCAGGCTGCAAATGATATCGGCGCCCTGCTGGGTCAGGATGCGTGGGACTTCGGGGAACCAGATGTCCCAGCAGATCAGTAGGCCTATGCGGCCTATGGGTGTTTCAAACACTGGGAATCCAAGGTTGCCAGGGCTGAACCAGAGCTTTTCCTTGTTCCAGAGGTGGGCTTTGCGGTATTTGCCAATCAGGCCGTCGGGGCCCAGCAGCACGGCGGTGTCGAACAGTTGCATGCCGTCACGTTCAGCCAGGCCTGCCACGAGATGCACCTGGTGAGACTGGGCGAAATCCATCCAGGCCCGTACGCTCGGACCGTCTGGAACGGGTTCGGCATGCAGATAGGCATCCTGGCGATTGTTGAATAGATAACCGGTGTTGGCCAACTCCGGCAGCACAATCAGATTGGCGCCATTGTTCACCGCTTGCAGGGCAAGGCTCAGGCTGGTTTCCAGGTTGGAGGGGCGATTGTGGGTGCCGACTTGCGGATCAAATTGCACAACGGCGACGCGTACGGGACTCGTGGACTCGTTCATGGTGCAGACCTCTTATTGTTATGAGCCCACCGGAATAGGTGGGCGTTTAATAGGAAGTCTTTTTTGTTTATGCGTCAGTAGGCTGTTTCCGCTTGAGTCGTAGGCAGCTGCTGTATTGACGGCTGCCCCTGGTACTGCGGGTACTCATCCAGGGTAAACCCCCCGTTGAACGCGGCTTGGGTGGTATTGCAAAGGTTGATCACGGCGTCGATGGCGCCGCGCAGGCACGGCTCGGTCCACCCTGAATCCACGGAAAACGATTCGCCGGCCAAATACAGACCGCAAATATGGGCATAGTCGCGGTTGTATTGCATCAAGCTGACAGCGTCGTAGTAAGTCCCCGCGCGATAGAGCTTGGCGCACCCTAGCGCGCTCTTGTCGGTCATCCAGCGTTGGACAATGGCGTTTTGTGTATCGATGTAGGGCGATATCGGCGCTTTGATATTGGCGCTGCGTAACAGGATGCGGTCCAGTTCCGTGACGCACTTGTTGACCAGTGTTTGGTCGTCAAAAGAGGCCAGTTTGGTCGCGTCATCCTCCCAGGTGTAACTGAGCAAGATGCAGTCATAGGGATAGGCGTCGTGGTAGCGATAGGTGTACACATCGTGGATAAAACTGTCGGTGACCATGATCTGGGGAATTTTTCTGTTGTTCGACAGGAAGCTTTTCTTGAGCGGCGCGTAGACCTTGCAGCTGGTTTCCCAGTGGGCGGTTTTGTAGGCATTGATGATGGAATACGGCAGCATGGCCTGGCTGAAATTTTCCAACTGAATGTGTGTTTCGATAATCCAGGACGGCAGGGTCATGATCACTGCATCGAAGTCTTCATGGCGTTCGGCTTTACCAGTAGGGCTGCTGGCGTGCCAGTCATAGGTCACGCGGGTTTGGCCGTTTTCAAGCTTGGTCAAGCGAGTCACTGAGGTATCGGTGAGAAAGCCCTTCCCGCGTTCTCGGCAGTGGTCGTAAAAGGACTGGCCGTTGACTTTGGTTTCCATAAACAGCAGGCACTCATCCAGCGCTGCCAGCCCCAGATAACGCGGCGCGTCGAATGACAAGTCATTGCAGTCTTTGAGGCTGGTTTGCCCCAAGTACGGTGACGGAGCGGGATTGCCGTTAATGCCGACGCGCCCATGCACCAGTTGTAATTGACTGCTGAAGCCGAAGATCGCCGTGCGTAAAGGGTAAAGGCAGCACACGTCATAAAACGCCCCCCAACTGCCATCGCCGATACCGATGGAATAGAACAGGGTGGACTCCTCCCGGGTCATGCCGAGCCCGCCAAAGTCCTCAGGAATATGGGCGTTCCACGTAACACTTGCCAACGTTGCCAAATCACGGAAGGACAGGCGCTGGTAACGCGCCACGATGGCGGCCCATACGGATTCCCACTGCGGCGTGCCATAGATCTGCGCGACTTGGCGCGTCATCTGATCTGCAAAATGGCGCCACTTGGCATACACCTTTTGCAATTTTTCTGTTGGCGGCGGTGTGTGACCCTGCGGGTTTTTCCAGATAAGCATTTGCGGCTCTGGCTGCCCCTCAAGTAGCCCTTCATGCAGGTAAATGCCGGTGCTGCGCACATGGGGTGTGCCCGGGTTAGGGAAGTCCGATAGCTGCAGTTCGAAGCGTTTGCAGTAGTAGGCCAACAGCGATTGACCGTCCAAAGGCGACTCACCGGCCTGGTTGAACATCGGCATGCGCATGGCGCCCATTTCGAAGGGGGTCTGACCCAGCAGTGGCGATTGGCTGGAGTTGAGCGCCGATAGGTGACGCCCTCCAATGCGGTGAGACTGTTCCAGCAATGTGACGTTTTTGAATCCGCACCGGAGCAATTCCCGCGCGGCGGTCAAACCGGTGATGCCCGCGCCGACGATGCAGATTTTGTAATCGGGTTGGGTTGCCTGGGCGATGCCAAAGTCGTGTTCGACCAATTTCCGATAGTTGAAGCACAAGTCCGGAGGGCTCGGGAAACGGCCTCGCCATGAGGAGGGCGCGTGGGCTGGCAGATGCGTGGCGACTAAGGCGGGGTAATCGTAGGTGGATCCGATGGTCATGGTTCACGCTCCAGTGTCTGGCCGGTCGTGAGCAATGACCGGCGGCAATGGAGGGTGAATTTAGTGACACGAGGAGGGGCCAGGGTGGTACATCGTTGTGGGGAGACTGGCGTCAGATGTAGCGCGGGCATGCAATCTTTCGACGGTGGCCCCGCTCCTGTGTTTGATCGGCACTAACCGGCGATCACCCGGTTTTTGCCCTGGCGCTTTGCCTCATACATCGCCGCATCGGCGCGGCCGAACAGGCTGTCCAGCGTCGAGTCTTCTTCGCGCAGGCTGGCAAGGCCCTGGCTGACGGTCACGGTAAACGCGTGGCCTTCGACGCTGAAGCTCAGCCCCTGGATTTCCTTGCCCAGGCGCTCGGCCACCTGCAGGGCCATCTCCGGGGCGCAGCCGGGCAGCACGGCTGCGAATTCTTCGCCACCGATGCGCCCGAACAGGTCGCCACGGCGCAACACGCTTCTGCCGCTCTCGGCGATGCGGCGCAATACCTGGTCGCCTTCCAGGTGGCCATAAGTGTCGTTGATGTCTTTGAAGTCATCGATGTCCAGCAACAGAAACGCCAGCGGCGTGCCCTGCAGGCAGGCGTTGTCAAAGGCCTGGTTGGCGAGTTCGAAGAAGTGCCGGCGGTTGCTGCTCTGGGTCAGTACATCGGTGGTGGCCAGGCGATGCAGTTCCAGCTCCAGGTGCTTCTTTTCGGTGATGTCCTCCGCCATGCCCACGACGATCATCGGCTTGCCCGGCTCGGCCTGCTGGTTGATATAGCACTTGTCGCTAAGCCAGCGGATCTGCCCGTCGGCCGTGACGATGCGGTATTCGCGGTCTTCCACGGCGCCTTGTTCCAGCACGCGGGCCAGGCTGTGTTCGGCGTAATCGAGGTCTTCGGGGTGGATGCTGTTGCGCCATTCCCGATGATCGGCTAACAGCAAACCGGCGCTGCGGCCGAATATCCGCTCGTAGGCCGGGCTCACGTACAGCACGCGGCGGGTTTCCCAGTCGATGGCCCACAGCACGGCATTCACGCTCACCAGCAGCGAGCTGAGCAGCTGCTCACGCTCACTCAGCCGCTCGACCTCGCCTTGGGCATGCATCAGCGCCAACAGGGTCGACGCCGCGGCTGGGCGCGGTGGCTGGGCAGTGGACACATCGGGCGGGCAAGGCTTTTCGTGAACCATCGGAACAACTCTCTCTGGGCGCGCCGCAGGATGTAACAGCGGTCACTACAAGGGGTCACCATGATGGCGAAGTGTTCTTTGAGAGAGGGGAATTGCGGTGAAGTTCCGTGAACGGGCTGGATTGGCGGCGCCCGGAAAATGGCGCCAGAAAGCCAGTATGCGGGAGGGCGAGCCCTCCCGCAGTCGCGTCAGACCGCTGCGGGGCGCAGTGAGTAGGTCTTCAGTTGATGCGCAAAATCGCGCAGGGATTGGATACCGCTGGCCTCGGCTTCGTGTACCCATTCCTTGATCGCCGCCAGCATGTCGTGGCCGTTGGAGCTGGTCTTGAGCCAGATCTGCTGCAGCGCCAGGCGCTTCTCGTAGATCACGCTCAGCGCCTGGCTGTGTTCCAGCATGCTTTGGATACGCACGTGGTGGCGATCGCTCAGCAGGCTGGTTTCCCGCGACAGCAGGCGCTTGGCGCGGTGGAACTGGTGGCGGACCGAATGATCGACCTTCTCCAGCTCCTGCTTGACCAGCGGGCCGATCACCAATTTGCGGTATTGGGCCATGATCTGGAAGCGGTTGTTGAGGATCGCCATGGCGGTGTCCATGTCCAGGTGACCCTTGCCTTCGACGCGGTGGGCGATGGGCGCGACGCGCTGCACCTTGGCCAGGCGCAGGAAGCTGAACACCTTGATCCAGGCCCAGCCCAGGTCGAACTCCCACTTCTTCACCGACAACTTGGCCGAGTTGGGGTAGGTGTGGTGGTTGTTGTGCAGCTCTTCGCCACCCACGATGATGCCCCACGGCACCAGGTTGGTCGCCGCGTCGCGGCATTCGAAATTGCGATAGCCCACGGCATGGCCCAGGCCGTTGATCACGCCGGCGGCCCAGAACGGAATCCACATCATCTGGATCGCCCAGATGGTGATGCCGATGGTGCCGAACAGCAGTACGTCGACCACGCCCATGATCGCCACGCCCAGCAGCGGGTAGGGCGTGTAGAGGTTGCGTTCGATCCAGTCGTCCGGGCAGTTCTTGCCGTAGATGCGCAGGGTCTCGGGGTTTTCCGCCTCGGCGCGGTACAGCTCGGCGCCTTTGCGCAGCACCGTGGACAGGCCCTTGATCACCGGGCTGTGCGGGTCATCGACGGTTTCGCATTTGGCATGGTGCTTACGGTGGATAGCGGTCCACTCGCGGGTGTTCTGCGCCGTGGTCAGCCACAGCCAGAAGCGGAAGAAGTGTTTCAGGCCGGCATTGAGCTCGAGCGAGCGATGGGCTGAATAACGGTGCAGATAGACCGTGACCCCGATAATGGTCACATGGGTCATCAACAACGTGACTGCCACCAGTTGCCAGGCTGACAGGTCAAGAAAACCGTTGTACCACATAGGCTGTATGGCCCTCAGATAAAGTAAAGAACAGCTCACGCATTATCACTAAGCCTACAGAGAAAACCAGCCGCCCTTTCAGATAGGAGTGACTGGATGTTTCTTATTCTATAATCCCCAGCCTTCGTAGGGCGATTCTGTTTTTTTGGTAAGGATTACTGAGCATATGCTGTTTTCATACCGTGGAGCCCTACGTGCGGGGCTGGTATACCTGCTGATTTCCATTCTATGGCTCCAGCTTAGCCGCCAACTATTAATCAACTTTATCGATGAACCACAGGCCCTGGCGCATTGGCTGCAACTGCGCGGCTATGCCTGGGCAGGCCTGAGCGCTTTGGCTATTTACCTGATGGGTGTGCGTTTTGCCCGCGCCCACCAGCTGCAACAACCTCTGAAAGAAAACCGTGAACGCCTGCAACAGGCCGCCGCTGTCTTCGACTGCACCCGCGAAGGCGTGTTGGTCACCGACGCCCGGGGCCTGATCGTGCATGTCAATCGGGCGTTTATAGAGATCACCGGCTACCGGCGCGAAGACGTCATGGGCCAGCCACCCAGCCTGTTCAAGTCCGGCCGCCATTCGTCGAGTTTTTATCAACAGATGTTCCAGACCCTCGAACACGACGGCGAATGGAGCGGCGAAATCTGGAATCGACGCAAAAGCGGAGAGATCTACCCGCAGTGGCAGACCATCCGCGTAATCCGTGATGACCAGGGCCATATCAGCCACTATGTCGCGGTGTTTTCGGACATCAGTGCCATCAAGGACTCCGAACACGAACTGGCCCACCTGGCCCACCACGACCCGCTGACCGACCTGCCCAACCGCCTGCTGTTCACCGACCGCGCCGAGCAGGCGCTGGCCTCGGCGCAAGCGCACAAGCGTGGCTGTGCGTTGCTGTTGATGGACCTGGACCACTTCAAGATCATCAACGACAGCCTGGGCCACAACGTGGGTGATCAACTGCTCAAGCTGGTGGCCGAGCGCCTCAAGGGGCTGTTCGGGCCTGGGGTGACTTTGGCGCGCCTGGGCGGCGACGAGTTCGCCGTATTGGCGGAAAGTTGTCCACAGGTGATGCAGGCTGCGGCCCTGGCGCAGCGCATGCTCGATGCCATGAAAGAACCGTTCATTTTTGACGGCAACCAGCTGTTCATCAGCGCCAGTATCGGCATCAGCCTGTTCCCGAGCGATGCGCTGAGCGCCGAGCAATTGTTGCGCAACGCCGATTCTGCCTTGTTCAAGGCCAAGAGCGCGGGGCGTGAAGGCTACGCCTTGTACACCGAGGAACTGACCGCTCACGCGCAAAACCGTGTGGAAATTGCCAATGAGTTGCGCCGTGCCCTCGACCAGCAGGAACTGCGCGTCCATTACCAGCCGGTGCACGACCTCAATGACAGCCGTTTGGTGGGCGTCGAAGCGCTGGTGCGCTGGCAGCACCCGGAGCGCGGCCTGGTGCCGCCGGGTGAGTTTATCCCCATCGCCGAGCGCACCGGCTTGATCGCCGACATCGATGCGTGGGTGATGGACCAGGCCTGCCGCCAGATGTGCCAATGGCTGGCGGACGGCGCGCCGTTGGGGTTTATCGCAATCAACGTCTCCAGCCGCCTGTTTGCCCGGCGTGAACTCTATGAACAAGTCGGCCAGGTGCTCCACGACACGGGCCTGGACCCGGCATTCCTTGAGCTGGAAGTCACCGAAAGCGCAGTGATGGACGACCCGGAAGTGGCCCTCGAACAATTGCACCGCCTGCGCGAGCTGGGCCTGCGCCTGGCCATTGACGACTTCGGCACCGGCTATTCCTCACTGTTGCGCCTCAAGCGCCTGCCGGTGCAGAAACTCAAGATCGATCAGGGCTTCGTCGCCGGCTTGCCCTGGGACGAAGACGACGCCGCCATCGTGCGCGTGGTCATCGCCCTGGCCAAAAGCATGGGCATGCAGGTGCACGCCGAAGGCATCGAGCAAGTGGAGCAGGCGCGCTTCCTGCTGGACCAGGAATGCGACATGGGCCAGGGGTATTGGTTTGGCAAGCCGGTGCCGGCCCATCAGATCGATTGGTCACGGGCGCCTTCTATTCGAACTTGAAAATGCGATCGGGTGTGGGAGGGGGCTTGCCCCCGATAGCGGTGCATCAGGTTAGATAAGCTTTGCCTGACCCACAGCCATCGGGGGCAAGCCCCCTCCCACATTTGGATTGCGTCACGCCTCAATTTCACTGATTGAACGCAAAATCCGCTCGCAACCCCTCGTCCCATCAGAAAATTCTTTCTGGTTATATAAACATTCTTAAATAGTATTTTTAAGAATATCCGCGCTTATCTACTATCGCCCTCACGCCGCAAGCAGTGCCGCCACTGCCAGGCACTATTCATTTCAGGAGCGAGACCATGAGCGCATCTCTACGTAGCGTCGACGGCCAGGACGAAGCAGCCATTTTGCGTGAGATCCAGAGCGCCTTGCGCGATCTGCGGTTTGGCGCGGTGGAAATCACTGTGCACAACGCTCAAGTGGTACAGATCGAACGCAAGGAAAAATTCCGTCTGCAGAACCCGGGTAACAAACCGAACTGAGCAGGAACGGCGATAGACCCGCAACTATAAGAAAAGCCAACACTAAAAATTTCAGGAGCTTCTATGTCGTCGATTCGCCGTTATGCCTTGGCCGCATTGGCCAGTGCCGTGTTTGCCGGTTCCGCCGTTGCCAAGGACTACGAGTTGCTCAACGTCTCGTACGACCCGACCCGTGAGCTGTACCAGGACTACAACGCTGAATTCACCAGCTTCTGGAAACAGTCCCACCCGGGCGACAACGTCAAGATCCAGCAATCCCACGGTGGTTCGGGCAAGCAGGGCCGCGCCGTGATCGACGGCCTGCGTGCCGACGTGGTGACCCTGGCCCTGGCCGGCGACATCGACGAAATCGCCAAGCTGGGCAAGACCCTGCCGGAAAACTGGCAAACCCGCCTGCCGGACGCCAGCACTCCGTACACCTCGACCATCGTGTTCCTGGTGCGCAAGGGCAACCCCAAAGGCATCAAGGACTGGGGCGACCTGATCAAGAAAGACGTTTCGGTGATCACGCCGAATCCGAAAACCTCCGGCGGTGCACGCTGGAACTTCCTCGCCGCCTGGGCCTACGGCCTGAAGACCGGCGGCAGCGAAGCCAAGGCCCAGGAATACGTCAAGGAGCTGTTCAAACACGTGCCAATTCTCGATACCGGCGCACGCGGTTCCACTATTACCTTCGTCAACAACGGTCAGGGCGACGTCCTGCTGGCCTGGGAAAACGAAGCGTTCCTGGCGCTCAAGGAAGACGGCGGCGCCGACAAGTTCGACATCGTCGTGCCTTCCCTGTCGATCCTCGCGGAGCCGCCGGTGGCCGTGGTTGACAAGAACGCTGAGAAAAAGGGCAATACCGAGATCGCCACCGAATACCTCAAGCACCTGTACAGCCCGGCTGGCCAGGAGATTGCGGCGAAAAACTTCTACCGCCCACGCGATGAGAAAGTCGCCGCCAAATACGCCCAACAGTTCCCTAAACTGGACCTGGTGACTATCGACAAAGACTTCGGCGGCTGGAAAACTGCCCAACCGAAATTCTTCAACGACGGTGGCGTGTTCGACCAGATCTACACGGCGCAGTAACAACACCGATCACTGTAGGAGCGAGCTTGCTCGCGAAAAACTTCAAGGCACCGCGTGCAAACAGACCGCCCGCGTTATCGTTGACGATCTTCGCGAGCAAGCTCGCTCCTACAGTGGTCAGGAGAGCCCGCATTCATTTGCGGGTTTTGCATATCCGTTCCGCTAACCAAGGACTCTTATGTCGCGTCGTATCTCCCCCGTCATACCCGGCTTCGGGCTGACGCTGGGCTACACCGTGGTGTACCTCAGCCTGATCGTACTCATCCCGCTGGCGGCGATGTTCGTACACGCCGCTCAACTCACCTGGGATCAGTTCTGGAACATCATTTCCGCCCCCCGCGTGCTGGCCGCGTTGAAGCTCAGCTTCAGCACCGCGTTGTACGCCGCGCTGATCAACGGCGTGATCGGCACCCTGCTGGCTTGGGTGTTGGTGCGCTACACCTTCCCCGGACGCAAGATCATCGATGCGATGATCGACCTGCCGTTCGCCTTGCCCACCGCCGTGGCCGGTATCGCCTTGACCGCGCTGTATGCGCCCAATGGGCTGGTTGGCCAGTTCGCCGCCGACCTGGGTTTCAAGATCGCCTACACCCCGCTGGGTATCACGCTGGCGCTGACCTTCGTCACCTTGCCCTTCGTCGTGCGCACGGTGCAGCCGGTGCTTGCCGACATTCCCCGCGAAGTCGAAGAAGCCGCCGCCTGCCTGGGCGCCAAGCCGCTGCAGGTGTTCCGCCATATCCTGGTGCCGGCGCTGCTGCCCGCCTGGCTGACCGGTTTCGCGCTGGCCTTCGCCCGTGGCGTGGGTGAGTACGGTTCGGTGATTTTCATCGCCGGCAACATGCCGATGAAAACCGAGATTCTGCCGTTGCTGATCATGGTCAAGCTCGACCAGTACGACTACCGCGGCGCCACCTCCATTGGTGTGCTGATGCTGGTGGTTTCCTTTGTCCTGCTGCTGCTGATCAACTTGTTGCAGCGGCGCATCGAACGTCCATAAGGAGGCGCGGAACATGTCCCAATCGTCTATTTCCGCCGCGTCCTCGGCCAACGCCGCTCGGCGTGGCAGTGCCACCTCGCGACGCATCCTGATCGGCCTTGGCTGGCTGGTGTTCGCGCTGTTCCTGCTGCTGCCGCTGTTGATCGTGGTGTCCCAGGGCTTGAAGAACGGCCTCGGCGCGTTTTTCACCGCGATCCTTGAACCGGACGCCCTGTCGGCGCTGAAACTCACGGTGATCGCCGTGGTGATTTCGGTGCCGCTCAACCTGGTGTTCGGCGTCAGCGCCGCGTGGTGCGTGAGCAAGTACTCGTTCCGTGGCAAAAGCATCCTGGTGACGCTGATCGACCTGCCGTTCTCGGTCTCGCCGGTGATTGCCGGCCTGGTGTACGTGCTGATGTTTGGCGCCCAGGGCTTTTTCGGGCCGTGGTTGCAGGCGCATGACATCCAGATCGTGTTCGCCTTGCCCGGTATCGTGCTGGCGACCATCTTCGTCACCGTGCCCTTCGTGGCCCGTGAGCTGATCCCGCTGATGCAGGAGCAGGGCACCCAGGAAGAAGAAGCGGCGCGCCTGCTCGGTGCCAACGGCTGGCAGATGTTCTGGCATGTCACCGTGCCGAACATCAAGTGGGGCCTGATCTACGGCGTGGTGCTGTGTACCGCACGGGCCATGGGTGAGTTCGGCGCGGTGTCGGTGGTGTCCGGCCACATCCGTGGCGTGACCAACACGCTGCCGCTACACGTCGAGATTCTCTACAACGAATACAACCACGTCGCCGCCTTCGCGGTGGCCAGCCTGTTGCTGATCCTGGCGCTCTTCATCCTGCTGCTCAAGCAGTGGAGCGAGAACCGAATCAACCGCCTGCGCAACAGCGCCGGTGAGGAATAAGTCATGTCGATCGAAGTCCGTAATGTCAGCAAGAACTTCAACGCCTTCAAGGCCCTGGACAGCATCAACCTGGATATCCAGAGTGGCGAGCTGGTGGCGTTGCTGGGCCCGTCCGGCTGCGGCAAGACCACCTTGCTGCGTATCATCGCAGGGCTCGAAACCCCGGATGACGGCAGCATCGTGTTCCACGGTGAAGACGTGTCCGGCCACGACGTGCGCGATCGCAACGTCGGCTTTGTGTTCCAGCACTACGCACTGTTCCGCCACATGACCGTGTTCGACAACGTGGCTTTCGGCCTGCGCATGAAGCCCAAGAATCAACGCCCCACCGAAAGCCAGATCGCGAGCAAGGTTCACGAACTGCTGAACATGGTGCAACTCGATTGGCTGTCTGATCGCTACCCGGAACAACTTTCCGGCGGCCAGCGCCAGCGTATCGCCCTGGCCCGCGCTTTGGCGGTGGAGCCTAAAGTGCTGCTGCTGGACGAACCCTTCGGCGCCCTTGATGCCAAGGTGCGCAAGGAACTGCGCCGCTGGCTGGCGCGCTTGCACGAAGACATCAACCTGACCTCGGTGTTCGTGACCCACGACCAGGAAGAGGCCATGGAAGTCGCTGACCGCATCGTGGTGATGAACAAGGGCGTGATCGAGCAGATCGGCTCACCGGGCGACGTCTACGAAAACCCGGCCAGCGATTTTGTGTACCACTTCCTGGGCGACTCGAACCGTCTGCACCTGGGCGAAGACAAACACCTGCTGTTCCGCCCCCATGAAGTGTCGCTGTCGCGGCATGAGCTTGAGGACCACCACGCCGCTGAAGTGCGGGACATCCGGCCGCTGGGCGCCACCACGCGGGTGACCTTGAAAGTCGAAGGCCAACCCGAGCTGATCGAAGCCGAAGTGGTAAAAGACCACGACAGCCTCACCGGCCTGGCCCGCGGCGAAACCCTGTTCTTCAAACCCAAGGTCTGGCAAAAGGCCTGAGCACACCCCCGGAACCAAATGTGAAAACGGGGACAATGTGGGAGGGGGCTTGCCCCCGATAGCAGTGGATCAGCCAGAGCATCAGTGACTGACACACCGCTATCGGGGGCAAGCCCCCTCCCACATTTAGACCTCGCTTGGCTTAAGGTCTCGGCGGGCCACAGGCCCCGAGCGCTGTTCGATCTGCTGTTTCAGGCCCTGCCGCAACCCCAGCAGAAACGCCAACTCCGCCACCACAAACAACGGCCCCACGATCAGCCCAGACACATCATCCACAAACGCTGGCTTGCGGCCCTCGTAGTAATGCCCGACAAACTGGATCACCCAGCCCACCACGAACAGGCCCACGCCGCTGCTCAGCCACACCGTTGTGCTCTGCGCCGCCAGCGCGTGCCCGGCCCACACCGACAACCCCATCAGCAGCGTCATCAACCCACCCAGCGCCAGTTCCAGGCGCAGGTAAAACCACGCCGAAAACAGCGCCAGCGCCACCGCCGGTGATAGCCACAGCCCACCCACCGACCATTCGGGGCGCGACAGCAACACGGCGACCGCCACCACGATCAGCGGAATGCCGATGAAATGGCTGGCGATATTGCGCGGGTCGCGGTGGTAGGCGGCGTATTGACTGAGGTGATCGACGAGGCTTTTCATTCTTGTTCCTCCTGTAGGATGTTTGATCATGCCCTGTCAGTCGGTGCTGAACTGTCAACTGGGCGACAATCTACGGAGTTCCCATGGACACAGCGAAATGGCACGCGCAGCTAGCCAGCGGCCACTGGTTCCGCCACCTGCCCGCACACCTGCAGCGTCGCCTGCTGGCGGCGGCGCGGTTGCGCTCGCTGACGGCGGGGCAGCTGCTGTTCAAGCGCGGCGATCCGCCGTGTGGGCTGTATGCGGTGCTGGAGGGGGCGGTGCGCATCAGCGCGGTGAATGCACAGGGCAAGGAAGCGGTGTTGAGCCTGGTTGAAACGCCTTACTGGTTCGGCGAGATCTGCCTGTTCGACAACCTGCCCCGCACCCACGACGCCCTCGCCATGGGGCCTTGCACACTGTTGCAGGTACCGCAGGCGGCGATGCTCGGCATGCTTGAGCAGCATCCGGCGTACTGGCGCGAGGTGGCCTTGTTGATGAGCCACAAACTGCGCCTGTCGCTGATCAACATTGAGCAGATGAGCCTGATGCCCGCGTCGGCGCGACTGGCCCATCGACTGCTGCTGATCGCTGAGGGTTACGGCGAGGTCGAGCAGGCCCGGCGGGTGTTGCAGCTGCCCCAGGAAGACCTGGCGGCGATGCTGGGCCTGTCGCGCCAGACCATCAACAGCCTGCTCAAGGCGCTGGAACAGCAGGCCATCCTCGGCCTGAGCTACGGCGCCATTGAGATCCTCGACCTCAATGGCCTGCGGCGGGCGGCGGGCCTATGAACCGCGATAGGTGGAGAAGCCGTAAGGGCTGAGCAACAGCGGGATGTGGTAATGCTGGTCGGCCTGCTTGACCTGGAAAATCACCGGCACTTCGGGGAAGAAGGTTTCGCGGTTGGCTTTTTTGTAATAGTCACCGGTCTTGAACACCACGCGGTACTCGCCCGGCTTCATGCTGCGGTCAGCGGGAAACAGCTCGGCGATGCGCCCCTGCTGGTTGGTGACGCCCTGGGACAGCGACTTCCACTGGTCGCCCACGTGTTCTTCCAGGGTGACGTTGACGCCGGCGCTCGGCAGGCCGTTTTCCAGGTTGAGCACGTGCACGCTCAGCGGGTTGCCGGCGGCCAGGGCCAGATTGCACAGGCCGCTGAGGCTCAAGGCGGCGAGGGTCATGCTTAGGGTTTTCATCGAGAAGTCCTTTTTGACACGGTTCAAGGGGTGATTTTCAAGCCCAATTGCTCGGCGGCTTGTACGGCGCAGGCTTCATCCTGCGGCGCGCCACCGGCACCGGCGATGCCCAGCGCGCCGACCAGTTCGGCGTCGGCAAACAGCGGCACGCCACCGCCGAGCAACAGCAATTCGGGCAAGCTGTTAAGGTTGGCGGCCTCGGGGTTGTTGCGCGCACGCTCGGCGAACAGCCGGGTCGGGGTTCTGGTCGACAACGCCGTGTACGCCTTGCGCTGGCTGGCGAGGCTGTTGTGGGGGCCCACGCCGTCGGCGCGCAGGCTCAGCAACAGATTGCCGCCGCGGTCGAGCACGGTCAGCGCGGCGTTGCAGTGCGCCAGGCTGGCATCGGCCAATTGACGCGCGGTACGTAAGTCCAGCTCGGCGTGGCGTGGCAGTTGGGGCGTCGCCTGGGCGGCAGTCGCCACGGCGAGGCTTAGAAACACAGCAGTGCGATACATGGTGAAAGCTCCAGAAGGCAGGCCGTCAAGGTAGCCAGTGGACGTGGTCAAAAGCCGCACAATTTGATGACAGGTTTGTAATCAAACCCAGAGGAAAGGCATGCACGTGTTGTTAGTGGAAGACCAGCCGCAACTGGCGCAACGTATGGCCCAGGGCTTGAGCGAGGCCGGTTTTACGGTGGAAGTCGCGGCCAACGGCATGGCGGCGCTGCGCTTTGTGGAAAGCACCGTGTACGACCTGGTGATCCTGGATGTGATGCTGCCGGGCCTGAATGCCTGGAAGTTGCAGCAGGAAATTCGCCAGCGCGGTGAAACGCCGTTGTTGTTTCTGACCACGCCCAATGGCATTGAAGATCGTCTGCGCGGGCTGGAACTGCATGAAGACGATTACTTGCTCAAACCGTTCGACGCCAAGGAACTGGTGGCGCGGGTGAGGAAGGTGTTGCGGCGTGATCGGGGGCGGTGAGGGTCTGGGCGATCGCTATCGGGGGCAAGCCCCCTCCCACAGGTGAAGGCATTCCAAATGTGGGAGGGGGCTTGCCCCCGATGAGGCCATTACAGTCACCCCACACCTGCCTACCGCAACCCATCCCTGAACTGCCCCGGCGTCATCCCCGTCCAGCGCTTGAACGCCCGGTTGAAGCTGCTGGTATCGGCAAAGCCCAGCAAATGGCTGATCTCGGCCAGTGAGCACTGCGCATCGCGCAGGTGCAACAACGCCAGGTTCTGCCGACATTCATTGAGCAGCGCATCAAACCGGCAGCCTTCGTCCGCCAGGTGCCGCTGCAAGCTGCGCAGACTCAGATGCAAGGCCTGGGCGATGCGCTCCGCGCTGGGTTCGCCGTCGGGCAGTTGCGCCTCGATGGTGGCGCGCACCTTGCGCTCCCAGGTCAGCGGCTGCAGTTGGGCCAGGGTGCGCTTGAGTACGGTTTCATTGTGTTCGGCCAACTCAGGGTTGGCGTCGTCCAGGTGGCTGTCGAAGTCGTGGGCGGCGAACTCCAGGCGGTCTTCCTCGGCGCCGAAGAATACCGGCGAGCGAAACACCGTGTGCCAGGGCGCGGGGTCGGCCGGTTCCGGGCGCCGCAGGTAGACCGCCAGCGGCGCGTAGTCGCGCCCGAGGCGATTGCGGCAAGTGCGCACGTAGATCGCTGCAAACGCATCGATGGCTTCCAGCGCCGGCGCCGGGCTGCCTTGCGGTTGCAGCAGGCGAAACCGGTAGCAGTCGCCATGACGGCTCAGCTCCAGGCTCAGGGCATCACTGACCACCTGGTGATAGCGCACGATCCGCTCGAACACCTCGCGCAGGCTGCCGCTGGCCACCAGGGCGTAACCCAGCGCATGAAAGGTGGTGGGGCTGACAAACCTCGACACCCGCAAGCCAATCGCCGGATCGCCACTGGCCTGCACCGCCAGTTCCCACAGACGCGTGGTGGCCGACAACGGGTAGCGCGCATTCGGGTCGTCCATCAACAGCGGGTCGAGCCCCGCCTCACGGCATAGCGCGGCGCTGTCGAGGCCCAGGGCATCGAGTTGCTTGCGCAGGGCGCGGGTCCAGCTGGCGAGAGACGTGGGTTCGGTCATGGCGATTGGCGCTTGCGGTCAACAGGTTGGCGTGCGGAGCTAGCGTGCTGCGCCAGGGTTGGGCGCAAGATGCAGGCATCACTGCACAAGAGAATGAAAGCATGGACGGTATTTCTGCAAGCCCCCAGCAGATGAACGCGCAACAGCGTTCGGCGCATATTCGTGATGTCGTGCTGGCCGAGGGCGCGCGCTTGCGCCAGCGGCACCCCTGGCTGCTGCACCAGGACGCCCTGGGCGCCGGCATCCTGGCGTTTGCGCTGGCCGGCATGCTGGGTTCGGCGGCGCTCTATATCAATGGTCAGATGGCTTGGTGGGTGTGCCTGTTGCTCAATGCCTTCTTCGCTTCACTCACCCATGAGCTGGAACACGACCTGATCCACAGCATGTACTTTCGCAAGCAGCGCGTGCCGCACAACCTGATGATGGGCCTGGTGTGGCTGGCGCGGCCGAGCACCATCAACCCGTGGATTCGCCGCCACCTGCACCTCAACCACCACAAGGTGTCCGGCACCGAGGCCGATATGGAAGAGCGCGCTATCACCAACGGCGAGCCGTGGGGCATCGCGCGGTTGCTGATGGTGGGCGACAACATGATGTCGGCGCTGATCCGCCTGCTGCGCGCCAAGACCTGGCCGCACCGGTTCAGTATCTTCAAGCGTGTGCTGCGGGTGTACGCACCGCTGGCGCTGCTGCATTGGGGCGCCTGGTATGTGTTCCTGGGCTTTCATGCCGCCAACGGCATCGCCAGCCTGATGGGCGCGCCCATCGCCTGGTCAGCCGGCACGCTGCAGGTGATGCAGGTCATCGACATCGCTGCCGTGGTGATCATCGGCCCCAACGTGCTGCGCACCTTCTGCCTGCACTTTGTCAGCTCCAACATGCATTACTACGGCGACGTGGAGCTGGGCAATGTGATCCAGCAGACCCAGGTGCTCAACCCCTGGTGGATGTGGCCGTTGCAGGCGTTCTGTTTCAATTTCGGCAGCACCCACGGCATTCACCATTTCGTGGTGAAGGAACCGTTCTACATCCGCCAGATGACCGCCAAGGTGGCGCACAAGGTCATGGCCGAGATGGGTGTGCGCTTCAATGACTTGGGCACGTTTGCCCGGGCCAATCGGTTGGAACCCCAGGATCAGCCACGCAGCGAACTCGCGTTCAGCAAGCGATAAACGCCAGCGGCAGGTCGCGGATCTGTTCGCGCGGCGGCGGCTGGTAGTGATCGTCGCTGGTCAGCTCATGCAGCAGTTCTTCGCGCAGTTGGTGGAATTCAAAGCTGCTGCGCTGGCGCGGATGCGCCAGGTCAATATGCACGACCTGCTTGATCCGCCCTGGCCGCGGCTCCATGACCACCACGCGGTCGGCGAGGAAAATCGCCTCTTCCACATCGTGAGTCACCAGCACCGTGGTGATGCTGGCACGGGCGCGAATCGCCAGCAGTTCGTCCTGCATCTGCTGGCGAGTCAACGCATCCAGCGCGCCGAAGGGTTCGTCCAGCAGCAGAATCCGTGGGCTGGCCACCAAGCCGCGGGCAATCGCCACCCGTTGCGCCATGCCGCCGGACAGTTGGTGGGGATAGGCGCGGGTGAAGTCGGACAGGCCCACCAGGTCGATGAAGTCGCTGATGCGTCGGTTGCGCTCGGCCTCGCTCAACGGCTCATTGACCAGGCCCAGGCCGATGTTCTGCGCCACCGTCAGCCAGGGAAACAAGCGGTGTTCCTGGAACACAATGCCGCGTTCGCCACCGATGCCGTCCACGGGTTTACCGTCAACCTGGATCTCGCCGCGAAACTGCGTGTCCAGGCCCACCAGCAAACGCAGCAGGGTGGATTTGCCGCAACCGCTGGCGCCGACAATCGCCACGAACTCGCCCTCGGCAATCGCCAGGTTGAACTCGCGGATGGCCTCCAATTCGAAGCCGTCCACATCGAAAGACTTGCCCACATGGTTGAAGCTGACAATCGGTGCGTTCATGCGTGTCTCCAGCGTGTGGCGCGGTTTTCAAGGCGTTGGCCGATAAGGTTGAGGGTGGCGCCGGTGAGGCCCACCAGCAGCATGCCGCTCATGATCAGGTCCATGCGCAACAGCTGTTGGGCGCCGATCATCAGGCTGCCGATACCGCCGTTGGACGGCATGAAGTATTCCGCGCCGATGGTGCCCAGCCAGGCGTAGATCAGGCTCAGGCGCAGGCCGGCGAAAATCCCTGCTGCCGCGCCGGGCAGAATCAGCCGGCGCAGCCGTTGGAACAGGTTCAGGCGCAGCACCTGCGCGGCTTCGCTCAGTTGCGCTGACAGGTTCAACACGCTGCGCTGGGTGGCGATAAACAAGGGGAAGAACGCCGCCAGGCCGATAAACACCCACTTGGCCAGTTCTCCCAGGCCAAACCAGGCCGTGAGCAGCGGCACCCAGGCGAAGATGGCGATCTGGCGCAACGCGGCGAGGGTAGGGCCGAGCACTCGCTCACTGCGCGCTGACAAGCCCAGCCACAAGCCCACCGCAAACCCCAGGCTGCCGCCCAGGATCAAGCCGCCCAGCGTGCGCCCCAGGCTTTTGCCGAGCGCGCCGGACAACGTGCCATCCACCACACCGCTGACGGTGGTGTGCAGCACGGTCCATGGGCTTACCAGAATATTCGCGTCGACCCAGCCCTGCTGTGTCGTCACCTGCCACAGCGCCAGCAACAACAGCGGCAGCAGCCACGGCTGCAGGCGTTGCCAGCCCTGGTAACGCGGGCCGCGCCGGATCTGCGCCGTGGCTGGATGCGGCCAGTGCACCCAGTGGCGGTCCAGCCAGCCAACGCCCCGGTCCATCAGCACGCCCAGCACACCGATGACCACGATGCACACGAAGACGATGTCGAGCATGAACAACTGGCGTGCCCACACCATCAGGTAGCCGATGCCTTCGCTGGAGGCCAGCAACTCCACCGCCAGCAGCGACGTCCAACCGGCCGCCAGGGCCAGGCGTACACCGGCCATGAACGCCGGCAGCGCCGCCGGCAGAATCAGCCGGCGGATCAATAGATGGGTGGGCAGGCGCAGCACACGTGCGGCTTCACGCAATTGGGGCTGGGCGTCGCGCACGCCGACCAGCGTATGCAGGGTCACCGGCACCACAATCGCCTTGACCAGCACCACCAGTTTCAGCGTCTCGCCGATGCCGAAAAACACCATGAACAGCGGGATCCACGCCAGGGTCGGCACCTGCGACAACGCGCTGAAGGTGGGAAACACCAGGCGCTCGGCGCGCGCGCTGAAGCCCAGCCAGGCGCCGAGCAAGGCCCCGGCGCTGATGCCCGCCAGCAAGCCCCAGCACAAGCGTTGCAGGCTGATTGCCAAATGGCTCCATAACTCGCCGCCCGCCAGTTCCACCGCGCTGCTCCACACCAGTGACGGCGGCGGCAGGATCTGCTCGCTCATCCAGTGATTGCGGCTGGCCAGCCACCACAGGGCGAACAGCGTCAGCGGCAACAGCCAGGGGCTGAGCGACGGCCAGCGCAGCATGGGCGTGGCAAGAGGCAGGCTCAACCGTGCGGTTCGGGCCATTGACGACCTCCGTTTCGTTATGTGATTTCGATCTTATAAAAGCGTAATCAAGATGATTGGGGGATAAGAGAAGCCATTTAAAGCCCGCGCCCGGCACGCATCCAATGCATTCGAAGAATATTTTCGATGTTGTTTATGCATAGTCCGCTGCAGCCTGCGGTTTGGCTCGCATAGTTCCAAAAGCTATTAAATTGTGAATTTATAGTATTTAAAGTTTTCATCAGGCTATGCCTACTTTCAGCTCCCCAGGCGACCGTCGCCCACCAGGAGCTGCGCTTATGAAACTGCCCTTCAAACGTCTGATCACGCTGTTCGCAGGCACCGCGCTGGCGGGCCTGGTGCACGCCGCCGAGCTCAAGGAGATACGCATTGCCGTGCCTGACCTCAGCGCCGGAACCCAACACAGTGGCGGTGGCATCACCGATGTGTTGCGCGAGCAGCAGATCTTCGAAAAGGCCTTCGCCGACCAAGGCATCAAGATCCAGTGGAATTACTTCAAGGGCGCAGGCCCGGTGATCAACGAAGCCTTCGCCAATGGCCAGGTGGACCTCGCCTACCTGGGCGACCTGGCGGCCATCATCGGCCGTTCCAATGGCCTGGACACCCGCTTGCTCAGCGCAACGGCGCGAGACATCAAGCAGTACCTCGGCGTGGTGCCGGGTTCGGGCATCAAGACCCTGCAAGACCTCAAGGGCAAGCGCGTCGCGGTGTTTCGCGGCACGGCCAGCCAGTTGTCGTTCGACAGCGCACTGGCGAGCCAGGGCTTGAACGAGAAAGACCTGAAAGTCATCAACCTGGACTTCAACGCGGCCGGTGCGGCGCTGGCCGCCAAGCAGATCGACGCGACGTGGGGCGGCTCGAACCTGACCGCGCTGCAAGCCAAGGGGCTGGCCGAAATAGCCCTCACCACCAAGGACCTTGGCGGCGCCGGCAGCATCCAGGCGGTACTGGTAGGCAGCAAACAGTTTGTCGACGAGCATCCCGACGCGGTGGCCAAGCTGCTCAAGGCCCAGCAGCAGGCGGTGCAGTGGTTGACCGATGACAACAACAAGCAGGCCTACATCGAGCTGGTGTCGGGGCTGGCCAGTTACCCGCCGGTGATCCTGACCAATGATTTGAAAGACCAGCAGCTCAGCGCGATTTTCCCGGCGACCCTTGATCCGGCGTTTCTTGGCAAATTGCAGGATGCGGTGGACCTGGCCTCCCAGGAGAAGCTGATTCGCCGGTCGTTTCAGGTGAGTGACTGGGTGGCGCCTGGGTTGGTGGCGGCGGGGCTTTAAGCTGGGTGGTGCCTGGGCTATAGCTATCGGGGGCAAGCCCCCTCCCACACTTTGAATGTATTCGCAGTTCCAATGTGGGAGGGGGCTTGCCCCCGATGAGGCCCTTCAAACCGCCACACTCACCTCCTGCCTGTCCACCTCAAGCAACGTCTCAATCATCGCCTTGGCCGCCGGCGACAAGCGCGACCCGGTACGGCTGACAATCCCGCAGCGCGCACTCAAGGTCTCCAGGTTCTGCGGCAAGTTGCGCCAGTGCAGCAGCACCAGCGCCCCTCGGGCGATGTCCTCGGCAAAGGCTTCCTCGGTGCCCACGCCGATGGCATTGGACTGCAGCACAATCTTTACCAGCGCCGGGAAATGCTCGGTCTGGATGCTCGGTGAAAAGTCCATGCGCCCGCTCAGGTTCGCCAGCAGTTTGCGAATGCCCTGGGAGATCAGCGGCGCGGCCAGCGGGTAGTCGAACATGTCATTGGTCGACAGGCTGTCCTTGGCCAGCAACGGGTGCCCGGGGCGGCAGAAAAACACGCCGCGCTTGGGCGTCAGCGCTCGGGTCTGGAAGTTCGGGTCGGCTTCGAACTGACGGATGTCGGCAATGAAGAATTCGATCTCCTCGCGGCTCAATGCGCGGCTGAGTGTTTCCCAGTTATCCACCTGGAAGCGGGTGCGGATTTTCGGGTGCGCACCGATAAACCGCGCCACCGCATCCGGCACCAGCTTTACCGCCGGCGCGGGGCCGCAGCCGAAGCGCAGGTCGCCGGCATCGAGCTTGGTCATGCGCGTGACTTCACTGCTCAGCAAGGCGGCGCCATGCACCAGGCTCAGGGCATGTTGCAGCACCACCTGGCCTTCCGGCGTCGGGCGCAGGTCCTTGTGGCCACGGTCCACCAGCACACAGCCGAACTCCTGTTCCAACCCCTGGATGCTGCGGCTGAACGCCGGTTGCGTGATGCCCATGGCGTCCGCCGCGCGCACAAAGCTGCGGTGTTCGTTAAGGGCAATGAAGTAGCGCAGTTGACGAAGATCCATATGCATTCCCGGCATTTGAAAAATAGGTCGAAGGCATTTGCGAGCGACGCAGCTGAGGTTTTAAATGCAAGCTCTTATTCCGTCAACGAAGCACTTGTTCATTTGCTAGATCTAAAATGCATATGGATAGAGCGTTGCCGGCGAGCGTTCCACCATCCGCAGGCACACGAGGGTCATCACAATGAGCAACGCCGCATTAGCTGTTCAACCCATCGCCCAGGCACTGGAGATTCACCCGGTCGCCGGCCGCATTGGCGCCGAGATTCGTGGCATCAAACTGTCCGGTCACCTCGATGCCGCCACGGTCGACGCCATCCAGCAGGCGCTGGTGCAGTACAAAGTAATCTTCTTTCGCGAGCAGACCCACCTCGATGACCAGAGCCAGGAAGCCTTCGCCCACCTGCTCGGCGAGCCGATTGCGCACCCGACCGTGCCGGTACGCGATGGCACGCGCTTTCTGATGGAGCTGGACGGCACCCGCGGCCAGCGCGCCAATTCGTGGCACACCGACGTGACCTTCGTCGATGCCTACCCCAAGGCCTCGATCCTGCGTTCGGTGCTGGCGCCGACCTCCGGTGGCGATACCGTCTGGGCCAACACGGCGACGGCCTACAACGACCTCAGCGTCGAACTGCGCGCCCTGGCGGACAACCTGTGGGCCGTCCACAGCAACGAATACGACTACGCCGCGCGCAAGCCGGATGTGGCGGTGGAAAGGCTTGAGGAATACCGCAAGGTGTTCACCTCGACGGTGTATGAAACCGAGCATCCGGTGGTGCGCGTGCATCCGGTCAGCGGCGAGAAAACCTTGCTGCTGGGGCATTTTGTCAAACGCCTCAAGGGCTACTCCCAGGCCGACTCGACGCAACTGTTCAACCTGCTGCAAAGCCACGTCACCCGCCTGGAAAACACCGTGCGCTGGCGCTGGAACAGCGGTGACGTGGCGATCTGGGACAACCGCGCCACCCAGCATTACGCGGTGGACGACTACGGCACCCAGGAACGTATCGTGCGCCGGGTGACCCTCAAAGGCGATGTGCCGGTGGGTGTACAAGGGCAGCGCAGCCAGACCACCAAAGGCCTTTGAATTCACAGAGATCCAAATGTGGGAGGGGGCTTGCCCCCGATAGCGGAGTGTCAGCCACTGCACCTGTGACTGACCCACTGCAATCGGGGGCAAGCCCCCTCCCACATTTAGACCTGTGTCGTTCTACCAGACGCCGATCTGCACGACCTTCTCCGCCTCAGGCTCCCCATAGCGAAACCATTGGCCACGCACTTCAATCTCCGTGTGGCTGATGGTCGTGCGCCGCTTCAAGCCGCGCAGCCAGTCGAACAGATAATCCAAGTGTGTCTCGCGCACCTCGGCATAGGCCGGGTCGGCGCCGAGGTCGTGCAGTTCCTGTGGGTCGTTTTGCAGGTCGAACAGCTGCGGGCGGAAGCCGTCGTACGCCAGGTATTTCCAGCGCTCGCTGCGCACCATGGTCATGCGGCAACGGTCGATCGGCTGGCCCAGGCGCTCGCGGGCCGGGGCCTGGAAGGCGTAGTCGTATTCGGCAATTGCATAGTCACGCCAAGGTATCTGCTCACCCTGCAGCAGCGGAATCAGCGAGCGGCCTTCCAGGCGGTGATCGGCAGCGGGCAGGCCCAGGGCGTCGAGAAAGGTCGGCAGCGCATCGATGGTTTCCACCAGACGTTCGTCCACCGTGCCGCGGCTGATATCGGCACTGGGGCGCGGGTCACGCACGATCAACGGAATGCCCACCGCCGGCTCCAGCAAAAACTCTTTTTCACCGAGGAAGTGATCACCCAGGAAGTCGCCGTGGTCGCTGGTGAACACGATCAGCGTGTCATCCCAGCGCCCGTTGCTTTGCAGGAAATCGAACAGCCGCCCGAGCTGGTCGTCGATCTGTTTGATCAGCCCCATGTAGGTGGGAACTACCGTGAGCCGCACCTCGTCGCGAGAGAAATTCACGCTCTCCTGGTGCTGACGAAACGCCTGGTACACCGGGTGATCGCTGGTCTGCCCCGGTTGAATCGGCGCCTGTATATGTTCGGCGCCATACAACGCGTGATACGGCGCCGGTGCGATGTAGGGCCAGTGCGGCTTGATGTAGGACAGGTGCAGGCACCAGGGTTGCTCGGCCTGCTCCTGGATAAAGTCGATGGCGCGGTCGGTGGTGTAGACCGTCTCCGAATGCTGCTCGGCTACCCGCGCCGGCAACCCGGCGTTGCGCATGTGCCAGCCGCTGAGCACTTCACCGTTTTCACCCTGTGCGGCGTTGGCCCATTCATGCCACGGGTTGCTACCGCCGTAGCCCTGCTCGCGCAGGTAGTGAGTGTAGGGCGCCGACTCGCGTTTATCCTCGAACAGCGGGCTGTCGGGGTAGATACCGTCGTGACGGAAATAGGTGTCGAAGCCCACTTCATTCAGCGGTTCGGCCTGGGCGCTGTCAGGGTCGATGTTCAAGCGTTGCAGGGCATCCAGATTCGGCGTGGCGTGGGTCTTGCCCACCAGCGCGGTGCGGATGCCGTGGGGGCGCAGGTAGTCGCCGATGGTCAGCTCTTCCAGCGGCAGCGGCACGGCATTCCACGCCACCTGATGGCTACTGACATAACGTCCGGTATACGCCGACATCCGCGACGGCCCGCAGATGGTGCCTTGGGTATAGGCACGGCTGAAACGCACGCCTGCTGCGGCGAGGCGGTCGATATTTGGGGTGTGCAAATGCGCATGGCCATAGCACGACAGGTAATCGCGGCGTAGTTGATCGCACATGATGTACAGCACATTGTGCACGGGTTGGGGCTGGGACATGAAGGCTCACCGAATGGAGGACAGGTGAGGTTTTTTCGCTGTTTGGGAGGGGCACTGGCAAGTGCATTTGGGGACTGGGGTTGATGCAGCAAATGCATGGGTGTTGATACCGACGCCATCGGGGGCAAGCCCCCTCCCACACTTGAAATGCATTTCAAATGTGGGAGGGGGCTTGCCCCCGATGGCGTCGGTTCACACAGCGACATTCTCCAGCGTACACATGTCTTCATCCTGCTCATCAATTTCCTTGATCTGCTCAATCATCGCCTCCGCCAGCGGCGACAATCGATACCCCGCTCGGCTGACGATGCCGTAGCGGGTGTAACGCTCCTCCAGGTTTTCATCCAGGCCGTCGATCTTCAAGCACACCAATTCGCCCCGGGCCATTTGCAGTACGTCGCTGTTGGCGCTGACGATGCCGATGGCGTTCGAGCGCAGTACTACTCCTAGCAGGCCGTAGCCGTTTTCGCATTCGACATTGGGCAGGTAATCCGGTCGGCCGCTGAGGTCGACGATGACTTTGCGCAGGTTCGGCGGACGGATGGTGACGGCCAGGGGATAGCTCATCAGTTCGGCGGCGCTGACGCTGTCGCGGGCGGCGAGGGGGTGGCCGATGCGGCAGCAGAAGTACCAGCGGCGCGGGCGCAGGCGATGGGTGTGATAGTCGGGGTTGGCTTCGAAGTGGCGGGTGTCGGCGACGAAGAATTCGAACTCTTCGCTGAGCAGGCGTTTGCTCAGGCTTTCCCAGTCGTCTACCTGGAACTGCACGCGGGCCTTGGGGTAGCGCCCGATAAAACTGCCGATGGCGCGGGGGATCAAGCCGCCCGCCGGCGCCGGGCCGCAGCCAAAGCGCAGTTCTCCTGCCTCAAGGCCGTTGAACTGGCTGATTTCGTTCGCCAGTTGCTGCGCGCCGCTGACCAGGCGCCGCGCATGTTCGAGCAGCACCAGGCCTTGTTTGGTCGGCGCCAAGTCTTTGCGGCCGCGGTCCACCAACTGGCATCCGGCGCTGTGTTCCAGGGCCTGGATACTGCGGCTGAAGGCCGATTGCGACAGGTTCACCGTCAACGCCGCCGCGACAAAGCTGCGTTGTTCGGCGAGGGCGATGAAGTGTCGAAGTTGGCGCAGATCGATATGCATTTTTCACATCAAAAATATCCGGGAAATGCATTGGCTATGCATTAGGTCGACTCCTTATAAAGGCTATCACTTATGCAGTAAATGTTCGTAAAAACATAAATAAATAACCTAAAGGAATATCGGTAATTAGATATTCCGGGGTTCCGGAGCCGCTTATGAGTCTGTTCACGCCCGCTGTACCTTGCTCTCGCTGGACGCTGAAGCGCCTGCCCCTGGCCGTGTTGCTTGCCGGCAGCGCCAGTTGGACGCCCAGCCATGCGGCCGAACCGGCACCTGCGGGCGAAAGCGCCAGTGGTCAGCTGGAAACCGTCACGGTTACCGCACGGCGGCGCACCGAAAGCGCCCAGGCGGTGCCGACGCCCATGAGTGTGGTCGGCGGCCAGGCGCTGGAGAGTCAGCGGGTGTACAAGATTCAGGATTTGCAGCAGCTGGTGCCCAGCGTCAACGTCGCCTATATGCATGCGCGCCAGTCCAGCGTGTCGATTCGCGGCCTGGGTAACAACCCGGCCAGCGATGGCCTGGAAGGCAGCGTGGGGCTGTACATCGACAACGTCTACCTGGGTCGTCCCGGCATGGCGGTGTTCGACCTCATGGACATCGAACAGCTTGAAGTGCTGCGCGGCCCGCAGGGCACCTTGTTTGGCAAGAACACCACGGCGGGGGTGATCAATATCAGCACCCGCGCGCCGAGTTTCACCCCGGAGCGCAGCATCGAAACCTCGCTGGGCGAGGACGGTTATTTCCAGACCAAGGGCACGATTTCCGGGCCGCTGACTGATGAACTGGCCGGGCGCTTTTCGGCCTATCGCACGCGCAATGACGGCGACATCAAAAACGAGCACGACGGCCATGACCTCAATGGCGGTTCGCGCCAGGGCTTTCGCGGGCAACTGTTGTACAAGCCCAACGAGGCATTCAACCTGCGCTGGATCGGTGACTACAACGAGGAGGACTCCAGCGCCGGTACCCGCGTGCTCTACAGCACCGGGCCGACCATCAACGGCACCAACCTCTACCAATCCAGGGCCAATGCCGCGGGCGCGACGCTGGTCGACGGCACCCACCGCAAGGTCAATCTGGACAACGATCAACACGTCACGGTGTTCCAGGGCGGAACGTCGCTGGAAGCCAACTGGACCTTGCCCAGCGACTTCACCCTGACGTCGGTCAGCTCTTACCGCTGGTGGAACTTCACCCCGCGCAACGATGACGGGCTTAACGTGCCGGCCTCGTATAACGCCGGGGTCTCGGTGGAAGATAAACAGTGGTCCCAGGAATTGCGCCTGGCCTCACCCCAGGGTGGGTTCTTCGACTACGTGCTCGGCGCTTACTATTTCGGCTCCGACCTGGATAACAAGTCCTTCGCCTATTACGGTCCCAAGGCGGACATCTGGAACGGCACGCCGACCGGCGCGTTGAACAATGTCAGCAGCGTGGGCAACGGGCATATCCGCACCGACAGTTTTGCGCTGTTCGCCCAAGGCACCTGGCACTTGACTGAGCGCCTGGATTTCACCGCCGGCCTGCGCGGCACCTACGAAGAAAAAAGCGCCTGGGTGACCCGCAATGCACCACTGGGTGGCGCTGCGGTCACTGGCGCTGCTGCCACGGCGCGGCGCGGGCGTACCGGCGCGTATGACTCGGGTGACCTGACGCAGTACAGCGCCACGCCGTCGGGGCTGCTCAACCTCAGTTATCATTTCAACGACAACCTGCTGGGCTACGCGACGCTGTCCCACGGCGAGAAGTCCGGTGGCGTCAACCTGGCGGTGGGCTCGGCGCCGACGGCGGGGGCCGACTCGCTGTTGATCGGCACCGAGCGCGCCAACAACGCCGAGCTGGGTTTCAAGAGCACGCTGTGGGACCGACGCCTGCAGCTCAATGCCAACCTGTTCTGGACCCAGGTCAACGGCTACCAGACCAACGCCTACGACCAGGACAACCGCGTGCAGTACCTCACCAACGCCGGCTCCGTGCGCTCGCGGGGTGTGGAAGTGGAAAGTACGCTGGTGCCGATCAAAGGCCTGACGCTGAATCTCAACGGCTCGTTCAACGATGTGAGCTACCTGTCGTACAAGGACGCGCCATGCCCGCCGGAAGTCAGCCTGCGCCCCGGTGCACCGGCCTCCTGCGACCTCACCGGGCACCAGGTGGTGGGCGCGTCGAAGTGGATTGCCAACGCCAACGGCGAGTACAAATGGAACCTGGATAACGGCTTTGAACCCTACGTCACCGCCAGCTATGCCTTCCGTTCCAAGGCGGTGGGTACCGTGGAAGATTCCGACTTCGGGCAGATCCCCGCCTATGCGTTGGTCAACCTCTCCACCGGCCTGCGCGGCAACTACGAGCAGGGCCAGTGGGATGTGTCGTTGTGGCTGAAAAACGCCTTCGACAAAACCTACTACACCACCCTGTGGACCGGCGGCAACGGCGGTTACGAAGGCCTGCTGGGTGCCCCGCGCACCCTAGGCGTGACCGGGCGCTACGACTTCTAGCCCGGTGCGGTAGGTGGCCGGGCTGAACACCCGCGTCACCAGCAGCATCGCCACCACGGTCACGGTCAGTACGATCCAGGCGCTGACGAAGTGGCCGGTGAGTTCGCGCAGCCAGCCGGTCAGCCACGGCGAAACCGCGTTGATCAAAAAGCCCACGCCTTGTACGAAGGCGGCCAGTTGGCCGGCCTGGCGTGGGTCGCGGTGATGATCGAGGGTCAGCAGCAGGCTCAGGGCGAAGCACGCGCCCAGGCCGAAGCCGCACAAGGCCACCCACACATGGGGCAATTCCTGTGGCGCGATGATCAGGCCGAGGTAGCCGATGGTCTGCGCCAACAGGCTGATGCCCAGCAGCGGGCGACGGTCGATCCCGCGCTGTGCCAGCACCGGCATCAGCAGCGCGGCGAGCACCTGGAAGATGGTCATGAACGCCAGCAGCGAGCCGCTGGGCAGCACGCCCCAACCCAGTTGCTGATAGTAGGCAGGCAGCCACGCCACCATGCTCATGTAGCCGCAATTGACCAGACCGAAATACAGCGCCAGTAACCACGCGCGGCGATTGCGCAGGCCTTTGAAGGCGGGTGTGACCTGTGTGTTGCGGGCGGCGCCCAGGGGCAACCATGCCCACAGCAACAAGGCCCCCAGCGCCGGCAACAGCCACACCCCCAACCCTGCCTGCCACTGCTGGAAATGCGTCGCCACCACCGGGCTGAGCAGCGCCGCCAGCCCGCCGCCGGCCATCAGCGAGGCCGAATAAACGCCCATCGCCACCGGTACGCGGTGATGAAATTCGCGCTTGATCATCGCCGGCACCAGCGCCTGGATCAGCGCCACGCCCGCGCCGCCGAGCAACGCGGTCACCAGCAGCGCCGACGCCTGGCCCAGCAGCCAGCGCGCCAGGCACGCCAGCAGAATCATCATCAGGCCCAGGGCAATCCCGCGCAGCTCGCCCAGCCGCGCTTCCACACGCACGCCCACCAGCGCCACAAGGCCCATGCACACCACCGGCAGGCTGGTGAGCAGGGCGCTGCTCTGAAAACTCAGGCCGGTGGCCTGGCGAATCTCGCCGAGCAGCGGGCTGATGGAACTGAGGATCGGCCGCAGGTTGAGGCCGAGGACAACCAAGAGGCCCCAACCTGCGAGCTTGCCCGCGAACGAATGGTTAAGCGTCATGCAGGACCTGCCGGATGTGCAAAAAAGAGGCGGGGAGTATGGCGAGCCGCTGGGGTATTCTGAAATTAAATATAACCATGCCAATCAGTGGCAATCGGAATGGCCATGACCTTGTTCGATCCCGTGTTGTTGCGCAGCTTCGTCGCCGTGGTGGATTGCGGCAATTTCACCCGCGCCGCCGAGCGCCTACATTTGACCCAGTCCACCGTCAGCCAGCAGATCCGGCGCCTTGAAGAAACGCTGGCGTGCCAGTTGCTCGATCGCGGCCAGCGCCGCGTGATGGCTACCGCCGAGGGGGAGCGTTTGCTCGCCTACGCGCGACGCATTCTGGCGTTGCATGAAGAGGCCGCCGACGTGTTAGTTAACCAGCAAAGCGACGGTGTGTTACGCCTCGGGGTTCCGGAGGATTTTGCCGCCGAGCGCCTGATGCCGCTGCTTTCGGCATTCGTGGTCGCCTACCCCCGGGTGCGCCTGGAAGTTACCAGCGGCCTGGGCCCTGAATTGCAGCGTCAGTACCGGGGCGGTGAATTCGACATTTTGCTGGTCAAGCAGATGGGCGACAGCGACGACTGCATAGCGTCGTGGCCGGAGCCTTTGTGTTGGGTCGACAGCCTGAGCACGCCAGTAGCGGGTCGCGACCCCTTGCCGCTGGTGGCTTTCCCCGTGGGCGGGCTGTATCGCAATGAAATGCTGCAGCACCTGGAGGTGGGCGGCTGGCGCTGGCGCATCGGCTACTCCAGCGCCAGCCTGGCCAGCGTGTGTTCGGCGGTAGCGGCGGGGTTGGGCATCAGCCTGTTACCGGAGCGGGTGGTGCAATCCGGGCATCGCATCCTCGGCGCTTACAGTGGTTTGCCGACTGTGCAGGGGGTGCGATTGGCGTTGTATGGCCGCAGCGGCCTGGGCGCGGCAGGGCAGACATTACAGCGTCAGTTACTGACGTTGTGCGCACATCATGCAATCTGACGCTTTCCAATATCTGCGTCACCACCCAGCAAAACGTTTATTGGGGGGACGCACTCAAGATCAGACTTGTGCGGCGCGTTGCGTATTGAGCAACTCACTGATGAGTTGCGTGGCGGCACCTTGCCCGAAGAGATGACCAGCGTCCTGGCGGGGGCCGACCACCGATTGTCCATCCTGACCGGTATAGGCCAGCGTTCCCCCGAGTACTTCCACGGCGCTGTGATAACCATTGCCGATCAGGAACGCCGCAGTGCCGGCGGCGCGCGCATAGCGGGCGTCGCGCTCGGATGAGGGCAGCTGGGACATGGGATCGTTTGCAAGGTACGGACGCTCCTTGAGTCCGTCCATCACTCGTGTATAGGGCCTCTGTTCCCCGCGTAGCATGTCCCAGACCGCCAGGGTTTCTGCCTGGGTGCCGGACATGTGGGCTATCAGAGGCTCTACAGTAGTGTCCACGCGCTCTTTCTTGAGCTGCGCCACATCCCATCGGCTGGGGAGCAGCCTGTTCGATTGTATCCCCAGCAGATCGTCCGCGTGTTTGCCCAAGTTGTGGACGCCGGTGCGAGCTGGCTGGGCATTCGGTGGTTTGATTCGTTCCTGTTTTTTGGCTGGCCCTATGTTGGCCGAGCCTCCCAGTGCGCTGGTCGGTGCAAGGGATTCGGCCGCCGGGTAAGGCAGGCCCAGCAAGCCGGGAATAGCCAGCCGCAGGGCCTCATCCTGCTTTGGCGTGCGCTCGACGCCTGTGGTTGTGCTGCCCAGAATTGCACCAATGTCACCCATGAGCGCGATCATTATTGAGCGGTCTTTCGCGGTGGCGCTGTTGCTGCCGGCAGGTATGTCATCCATTAGGCGTTTGAGTGTGGCGAGCAGCGCTTTTGGTCCTTCGCCAGGCATCAGCCCCTCAGCCCCGAAAAGGTGTCCGCCCAGCGGCGCTTGCAAATCCCCCAGCCGGCTGAGCATTTCGTGTGCCTTCCCCGCCGCCAGCCCCAGCTCAGTGCGGAGTGTGTCTCCTGGATGGTAAAGAAGGTCTCTGGCAGAAATTGTCTGTTGCAGCGCCAATTGTCGAGTGTGCCCTCCTGCCTCCGTACGACTGGCCGGGTCGACGAACGCCGCCGCTTGATCCTTGTCGGGCGCGCTGGATGCGGTAGCCGCCGGAAAAAGTTGCATGACCGGTGAAGGGTCAGTGCCGCGCCGGCCTCTTTCCACCAATGAATCGTTGTGAGGCGCAAGGCGGCGTTCCGCTGCTGGCATCTGGTGGAGCGTAGTGATATCGGCGCCGCGTTCCAGCCTATGGCTGTTGTGCCGCGAAACATCCAGAGAGTTACTAACGAGCATGACTTTTCGCCTGTGTTATAGGGACATTTATCAGTGTCCCGTTCCAAACAGGCGGTTCCTTTGCTCACGATTTTTTCATAACAGCTGTCCTGCACCTTGAGCTCGTCGAGGGAACTTCTGCGCGTTGTCGGCCACTCTCTTCGTCGACGGTATTTCGCGCTGAAATAGATGGATTGAGAGGGGGGGCCATGGCCGGGGATGAAGTGTTGATGGCGGCTTTGAGCCAACGATATAGAGGGGCGTTTTCCTTGCAAGAAGGTGTTTGCGTATTAGGCAATGCTCAACACCAAGAAACGGTTGTCATAGAAATGCCTGTCGGCGATGGCAGTGTGCTATTGCATTGCAGGATGGAGCGAGCGTGCACTGGGCCGCAGGCTTGGCGGCAGATTCTGGAGATGAATTTTCCACGGGCCGCGCACACTGGTTGCTGGTTGGCCTTGGATGAACTGGGTGAGTTGAGGCTGTGTAGCCTGATGCCGAAGAGGGTTTTAAACGAATTGATTTTTTGTGACTGGGTCTCGGGTTTCATGAAATCCGCGCTCGACATGCGCGATCTGCTCGCTGCAACCGCAGGATCCCATCGTGCTCATGGACGTTCAACGTCTACGCAATGATGCCTTCGCTGAATATTTTTCATGCTTGAAAAGCATAGAAAAATTAAGTCTTGCCGGCAGGCCTTGAATGACGTGGCTTTGAGCGATTCGTCGGGTTTCTTTATTCTATTTTGATCTATATATAACTTTAAATATTGCTTTAAGGGATAAGTGTGCGGCCCTGATGATTCAGTCCTCGACGGCTTTTCAAGCAGGCCTGTCGGTTTTTTTGGATTTGAACACCGTAGGGAGTGAATCAATGGGCAATGTCCAGACCGCTGCTCGTGCACCCGAGGCGCAAGGGCGCCAGGCACCGAGCGGTGAGTTGGTCGACCTTGGCCGGCCACATCGGGCGCCGTTGGGGCAATTGCGCCTGCAGCAGACCCCCAAGCGCTTTTCCAGCCGGCGCGAGGGCGTGCTGTTGGGCTTGCTGGTGTTGGCCTTGCACGGCGCGGTGATCTATTGGGTGAGCCAGAAGCCCACCCCGGTGCTGCCAGTGGTGCCACCGGAAATTCCGCCGATGACCATCGAATTTTCGCGGCCCGCGCCGCCCGTGGTCGAGCCACCACCGCCCGTGCCGCCACCACCTCCGGTGGTCGAGCCGCCGCCGCCGGTGGTGGACGAACTGGCCGCCAAGCCGGCACCACCAAAACCAATTCCCAAGCCCAAACCCAAGCCTGTGCCCAAACCTGAGCCCAAGCCCGTACCCAAGGCGATTGAACAGCCGCCCGCGCCGCCTGTGCCCGCGCCCCCGGCACCGGTTGCACCACCGGCGCCGGCCCCGGTAACGCCCGCTTCGGCGAACGCCGCGTACCTGAAGAACCCGGCGCCGGAATACCCGTCACTGGCCCAGCGTCGCGGTTGGGAAGGCACCGTGTTGTTGCGGGTGCACGTACTGGCCAGCGGCAAGCCGGGAGAGATCCAGATCCAGAAAAGCAGCGGTCGCCAGCAACTCGACGACGCCGCACTGGCCGCCGTGAAGCGCTGGAGCTTCGTACCGGCCAAGCAGGGTGAAGTGGCACAGGACGGCTGGGTCAGCGTACCGATCGATTTCAAGATTCATTAATTATTCAGCTGCACAGAGGGAAGACATCATGGCTTTGGCATCTCCACTTGAATCCATCGAAAGCGCGGTGATCTGGCTGCTGGTGGCCTTTTCGGTCGCCACCTGGGGCTTGGCGTTGTTGAAGGGCGTGCAGTTCGGGCGCCTCAAGGCCCAGGATCGCAGGTTTCATAAACAGTTCTGGGCCGCCTCGAGCCTCGACGCTGCCGCCGAATTGGCCGAAACCCAACCAGGCGCAGCTGCCCGAGTGGCCCACGCCGGCTATGCCGCGATCCAGGTCGGCGACACCCAGCACGCGGCTGACCTGAGCCAGGCCATCAATCATCAGGACCGCCTCGAGCGTGCCCTGCGCCAGCAGATCGTGCGTGAGCGCCGTTCTCTGGAGACCGGGCTTGCCGTAGTCGCCAGTATCGGCAGCACTTCGCCGTTTATCGGCTTGTTCGGCACCGTGTGGGGCATCATGGAAGCGCTCAAGGGCATCAGCGCCGCCGGTTCGGCCAGCCTGGAAACGGTGGCGGGGCCCATCGGCGCGGCACTGGTCGCGACGGGTGTCGGGATCGCCGTCGCGGTGCCGGCGGTGCTGGTCTACAACTATTTCCTGCGCCGTCTGAAGCTGACGGCTGCCGATCTGGATGACTTTGCCCACGACTTCTACAGCCTGGCGCAAAAGAACGCCTTCCGTGTGCTGCTGCACCCGGCGCTGAACAAAGCCGGCGCTGGCAGCCCGCAAAAAGTGAAGGAGGCGTCCTGAGATGGCCTTTTCCACCCAAGACAGTGATGAGGTGCTGAGCGAGATCAACGTCACGCCGCTGGTGGACGTGATGCTGGTGCTGCTGGTGGTGTTTATCGTCACCGCGCCGCTGCTCACCAACGCCATTCCCATCAACTTGCCCAAGACCGAGGCCGTCGCCCCGGTCGAGCAGAAAGACCCGTTGGTGGTGAGCATCGACGGTGCCGGCAAGCTGTTTATCAACAAGGACGAGATCCAGCCGGACCTGCTGGAATTCAACCTGCAGGCGGCCAAGGCCAAGGACCCCGATGTGCGGGTGCAACTGCAGGCGGACGATGGAGTGAACTACGGCGAAGTGGCGCGAGCCATGGCGTCTATCGAGCGTGCGGGGATTACCAAGCTGTCGGTGATAACCGCGCGCTGATCGCAACAAAGCCTCGACGATTTTTGGGCCGTTTCCTTGGCAGGGTGCGGCCTTTTTTTTTGGATCGCCGATGAGATAAATGTGGGAGGGGGCTTGCCCCCGATGGCGGTGTGTCAGTGTCAGATGTGCTGCCTGACACACTGCTATCGGGGGCAAGCCCCCTCCCACATTTGATCATTATTGATTTTGATATTTGGTTATTAATAAATAGCTTCTTATTCCTTAACGAATATAACCCTCATCCCTATACTGGTCAGCAACGTTAAACGCTGCAGGAGGGCACACCCATGCACAGCGAGTCGATTCGTTACCTGATCGTGCCGGGCTGGCAAGGATCGCCAGAAAATCATTGGCAAAGTCACTGGCAGAACAGCCTGCCCAACAGCGCGCGCGTTGAGCAGGATGACTGGCTCACCCCGCGCCGCGAAGACTGGGTGGCCGCACTGGCCGAGGCCATCGCCGCCGACAGCACGCCGGTGATCCTGATCGCCCATAGCTTGGGTTGCATCACCGTGGCGCATTGGGCGGCCACCGCGCCTGTGCATTTCCTGCGTCAGGTGCGCGGTGCCTTGCTGGTGGCCCCGGCGGACGTGGAACGCCCGGCATGCGCGCCCGCCCTGCGCAACTTCGCGCCGATTCCTCGCGACCTGCTGCCGTTTCCCAGCCAGGTGGTCAGTTCTGACAACGACAGCGCCGTCAGCGCGCCGCGTGCGTTGGAGCTGGCGCGCCAGTGGGGCGCCGAAGCCGGATTTTTGTCGGGCGCCGGGCATATCAATGTGAAGTCCGGCCACCAGCGTTGGGAACAGGGTTTCGCCTACCTCTACCGCCTGCAAAATCGCCTCGAGCATCACGCTCGGCGCACTGCATAAAACATTTCAACGCCCCGTCCCTGAGCGGATGGGGCGGGAGTCTGCCATGAGTCTGCATGAAACCTACGGCCAGCCTTTGCTGACCTTTCCCGATGCCGAAAAAAGCCCGCTGAGCATCCGCGCCAAGGCGTTGGTGTTCGTCGACCCGCGTTCGCGGCAGCTGCGCGAAGACCTGGAAAACCTCGCACCGCGCGCATTGCCCGTGTTGATTCGTGGCGAGACGGGCAGCGGCAAGGAGCTGCTGGCGCGGCATATCCACCGTGGTAGTGATCGCACGGGCCTGTTTGTGTCAGTCAACTGCGGCGCGATCAGCCCGACCTACGCCGATGCCGAATTGTTCGGCTATGCCGCCGGCAGCCATAGCGGCGCGGCGAGCAGCCGGGCCGGGTGGTTCGGCTCGGCCAATGGCGGCACCCTGTACCTGGACGAAATCGGCGATCTGCCGTTGCCGATCCAGGTCAAATTGCTCGCCGCCCTGGAAAATCACGAAGTCACCCGCGTCGGCGCCCAGCAGCCAAGCCCGGTGGACGTGCGCCTGGTGGCGGCCACCAGCATCGACCTGGCCCAGGCTGTGGCGGCGGGCAAGTTCCACGAGCGCCTGTTTCATTATTTGAGTGAAGGTCAATTGGACCTGCCGGCACTGCGCGAGCGGGTCGGCGATATCCTGTCCCTGGCCGAATACTTCCTTGGCATCTACAGCCAGCGCCTGGACCTGCCGGTGCCGCTGATCAGCGACGCTGCGCAGCGGGTGCTGGAGCACCATAGCTGGCCGGGCAATACCCGCGAGCTGGAAAACGTCATTCACTTTGCGTTGCTGGTGAGCAGCGGCGACGAAATTCTGCCCGAGCACCTGAACCTGCCGGTTGCCGGCTCGCCGTTGGAGCAGGTGCGGCGGATTTTCGCGAGCGCCAGTCCCGCCGAGCAGGAGACGCTGCGTAAATTCCTGTATGAGCAAAATGGAATATCAACGTGAATAAAAGATATTGTTCGGGAATAAAAAATCTAGGTATTGTCCACTCCACGCCGCGATAGCACTTCGCTGGCACCCCACATAAAAAACGGTCGTTAGAAGGACATTGCATGAAAAAGGTTCTGTTGTTTACCGCACTGGCGGCTGCCCTGACTGCCAGCTTCGCCCAGGCCAACGAGAAACTGGTGGTGGCCGCCACCCCGATCCCGCACGCCGAAATCCTTGAGCTGGTCAAGCCAACCCTGGCCAAGGAAGGCGTGGACCTGGAAATCAAAGTCTTCACCGACTATGTACAACCAAACGTGCAGGTCGCCGAGAAGCGCCTGGACGCCAACTACTTCCAGACCCTGCCGTACCTGGAAAACTTCAACAAGGGCAAAGGCACTAACCTGGTCACGGTTGTCGGTGTGCACGTAGAACCCTTCGGTGGCTACTCGAAAAAGATCAAAAATATCTCCGAGCTCAAGGATGGCGCCACCGTGGCTATCCCGAACGAAGGCTCCAACAGCGGCCGTGCCCTGCTGCTGCTGCAGAAAGCCGGTGTGATCACCCTGAAAGACCCGACCAATGCCCTGGCCACGCCAAAAGACATCGCCAGCAACCCCAAGCACCTGAAATTCAAGGAGCTGGAATCGGCCCTGCTGCCGCGCGTGCTGGACCAGGTTGACCTGGATCTGATCAACACCAACTACGCGCTGGAAGCGGGCCTGAACCCGGCCAAGGATGCGTTGATCATCGAGGACGCCAAGTCGCCTTACGTGAACTTCCTGGTTGCTCGCCCGGACAACAAGGACAGCGACGCTATTCAGAAACTGTCCAAAGCGTTGACCAGTCCGGAAGTCAAAGCCTTTATCGAGAAAAAGTACAACGGCGCGGTCGTGCCAGCGTTCTGATGTAAGTCAAAACCCCCTTCAAGGTTTCAACGCCGGTGGCTAATACAGCGCCGGCGTTTTTTTGTGTGGCAGATACAGTGCGTCGAAGTGAAGTGTTAAGTGATGGAGTGCAACTTTATACCCATTACATTAAATGGTGTTTATTGGTTTCGTTTGTGGATAAGTTCCATTGAGTTTCTTCTTTATTTGCCGGCTTATATTTCTTAAATAATCTTACATTTGTATTTTTGTATTTTTGTTTTTTTACCCGCACGCTTGGGGTTGATGAAGGAACTAACGCATGGAGGCACCGGCAAGTTTTGTCAGCTTTTTGGAGCCAATAGTTATGACTCAGCATGTCTCTTCGCATCAACCGCTCACCACCTCCCCAAGCCTGAGCCCGGTAGCGGCCCAGCCCCAGAGCCCTAAGAGCTTTGAATCCACCTATCCCCTAAGCGAATTCAAGCCCGTCCCGAACAATATCCATATGGTATGGGTGGGCTCGGAACCAAGCGCCAAGCAGGATGAATACTTGCGTCAGTGGGCAACCAAGAATCCCAACCATGAAGTCATGCTTTGGGTGGATTCCACTCAGTTTGATGCTTACGCCATGAATAAGTCCGCGCAGGCAAAAGCAGAAGCTATTTATCCAGGCTATCAATCAGAACGCCCCATTCGCGGTTTATTCAGCCAGCTCAAAGTGACGACGGAACATCCCAGGCAACATAAAGCGGCAGAACAGTCACAGGTCATCAGCGAGTTGAACAAAGAACTGTCTGCTTCGGGTAACACACAGTTGAAAGCGCTACTTCTGCCCAAGGGTGGAAACGTGACGCCTGCTAACGCTCGGCAGGTACTCGACGGATTTGAGCGTTACGTGCAGCGCAACGACGACAAGTTCTATCAAGCAGAAGCCGTGATTTTGGACCAGACGACAAAATCATGGGACCGTTACGCGAGTAACCCTCCCCGTGACATAAGTACGCTGAGGAGTTTGAAAGAGCGATATGCCGATCAAAAAAACGTGCAGATTCGTGACCTGAGCAATCCCTCGGATATCCGGTTACAGAACCAAGACGTCTATCAACACGAGATTATCGGACGTAATGGCGGCTATGCCGCAGCCTCGGACGTGGCGCGTTATGAAATTGTCAATCGATACGCGGGCACCTATACCGATATTGATCTGGAGAGCGTGCAACCACTCGATGGTGCGTTGCATGCCCATCCCGACTTGATGCTGGTCGGGATGGCTGAAGGCAAGAATGACGCAAAGGGCAGCGCCACGCCCTATTTCGCCAACGCCTTGTTTTCCAGCCATGCCCAGAGTGCAATGCTGTCTAGCCTGATTGAGGACATCGGAGAAAAGTATCGTTCCATGAAGGGCAATGAGTACAGCGGTGACCGTTACTTCAGTCGTCCGAACAAGAGCACGATTGAAACCACCGGCCCCAATGCATTACGCGGGCACGTCGACAAAGTGATACAGCAAGCGAAGGGGCGGCCGGATCTGGTGCGCAACGACGCCCACTCTCTGGCTGATCGGATATGGGACAAAGCAAAGCCGCAAAACGAAGAGTACTGGAAGCTCGTGGACTCCCATTTCAAATTCCCCGACAACTACGTCAATTTTGAGACCGAAGAGCAACAAAACAGCGCTACCAAGGCAATGGCTGGTGGCGGCCAGGCCGACAAGCTGAAGAGGGGCTAAATAGTGTTGGAAGCCTCGCCCGCCGGCGAGGCTTTTTTATCGACGCGTTCCTGCCTTGCGCTCGGTTAAGCATTCGCCCGAAGAGGTTAGCTTTTTGGGTGATATCAATATGCTATTTCGGTATTTAAACTTTGCTTTTTATACCTTTAAAGTTCGCGCTACCCGACGTTATCCACGCCGGAACGGACTGCGCTCGCGGCATTATCCATGCGGCGATTTGGACTGCACATGACCTTCGATTTCGCATTTATCCTTAGCACCCTGCCGGCGTTTTTCAAAGCGGTCGGGGTGACGCTGCAAGTGGGCCTGATCGCCATTGCTACCTCCTTGCTGGTGGCGCTGATCAACGCGGCCCTGCTGGTGTTTCGCACGCCCTACCTGTCGCGTCTGGTGGCGCTGTATGTGGAGCTGGCGCGCAACACGCCGCTTTTGATCCAACTGTTTTTCGTGTATTTCGCGCTGCCGGCCCTGGGCTTGAATATTTCCGGGTTCTGGGCGGCGATTATCACCATGACCTTTCTCGGCGGCGCCTACCTCACCGAAGTGCTGCGCGCGGGCGTGGAGGCGGTGCCGCTGGCGCAGATCGAGTCGGGCAAATCCATCGGCCTGTCCGACTGGCAACTGCTGCGCCACGTGATCCTGCCCCAGGCCGGCATCCTCAGCCTGCCGGCGCTGTTCGCCAATTTCATCTTTCTGCTCAAGGAGACCACAGTGGTCTCCGCGGTGGCGGTGCCGGAGATTCTCTACACCACCAAGAGCTACATCGCGCTCTACTACAAGACCTACGAAATGCTCGCCGTATTGACGCTGATTTGCGTGCTGCTGTTCCTGCCGTTGTCGCTGTTGCTCAGCCGCGTGGAAAGGAGGCTCCAGCATGGCCAGTTCGGGTCTTGAGCTGTTGTGGGTGTCGTTGCCGCAACTGGGCAAGGGCGCTGCGCAAACCCTGTCGATCTCCTTCTTGAGCATCGCCTTCAGCACCGTCGGCGGCGTGTTGTATGGCGTATTGCGCACCTTGAACAACCGGCTGGTCAACGTGTTACTGCGGGTCTATCTGGAGCTGTTTCGCGCGATCCCGGTGTTGGTCTGGCTGTACCTGTTGTTTTTCGGCCTGCCGATTTTCTTCGGCCTGAGCCTTCCCAGTTTCTGGTGTGCGGTGCTGGTGTTGTCGTTGTGGGGAGCCAGTGAAGTCGGCGAAGTGGTGCGTGGCGCGCTGCATTCGCTGCCGCGTGGCCAGCGCGAAGCCGGCTTGTCGATCGGGCTGTCCGCTCCGCAGTTGTATGGCTATGTGCTGTTGCCACAAGCGCTCAAGCGCATGACGCCGCCGACCATCAATGTGTACACGCGCCTGATCAAGACCAGCTCGCTGGCCGTGCTGATCGGCGTGGTGGATGTGATCAAGGTCGGCCAGCAAATCATCGAGCGCACCTATGAGTCCGTATTGATCTACGGCGCGCTGTTCCTGTTTTTCTTCTTTATCTGCTACCCGTTGTCGGCCGCCTCCAAGGTGCTGGAACGGCGCTGGGCCCAAGTATGAGCGCATTGATCGAGTTTCAGGGTTTCAACAAATTCTTCGGCGAACACCAGGTGCTCAAGGGCATCGACCTGAGTGTGCAGAGCGGCGAAGTGGTGGTGATACTCGGCCCCAGCGGTTGCGGCAAAAGTACTTTGCTGCGCTGCCTCAATGGTTTGGAAGTGGCTCAGAGCGGGCACTTGCGCTTCGCCGGCAAAGAGCTGCTGGACAAGCACACCGACTGGCGCCAGGTGCGCCAGGACATCGGCATGGTGTTCCAGAGCTACCACCTGTTCCCGCACATGAGCGTGCTCGACAACATTCTGCTCGGCCCGTTGAAAGTGCAGAAGCGAGACCCGCGTGAAGCCCGCGAGCAGGCGCAAAAACTGCTCGAACGCGTCGGCCTGGCCGACAAGCGCGACGCCTTTCCCCGCCAGCTTTCCGGCGGTCAGCAGCAGCGCATCGCCATCGTCCGCTCGTTGTGCATGAACCCGCAGGTCATGCTGTTCGATGAAGTCACCGCCGCCCTCGACCCGGAGATGGTCAAGGAAGTGCTGGAAGTCATCCAGGACCTGGCCCGCGATGGCATGACCCTGCTGATCGTCACCCACGAAATGGCCTTCGCCCGCGCCGTCGCCGACCGCGTGGTGTTTATGGAGGCCGGCCGCATCCTCGAACACAACACCCCCGAGGCATTCTTTACGAACCCGCAAACCGCACGCGCGCAGCAGTTCCTGGAGAAGTTCTCCTTTGTTTCAACACTGCCCAAAAAGATCAAGGAACTGGAGCTGATATGAAAAAGTTACTGCTGCCCCTGCTGGCCGTCGCGTTACTGGCCGGCTGCGACAAGAAGGCCGAAGAGCCCACCAAACCTGCCGCCGCCGCGGTGAGCGCGCTCGACAAGATCAAGGCACGCGACAAGCTGATCGTCGGCGTGTTCACCGACAAGCCGCCGTTCGGCTTCGTCAACGAGGCGGGCCGCTACGTCGGCTTCGATACCGACATCGGCCGCCAATTCGCCAAGGACCTGTTGGGCGATGAAAACAAAGTCGAGTTCGTTGCCGTGGAGCCGGCCAGCCGCATTCCGTTCCTGCAAAGCGACAAAGTCGACCTGATCCTGGCGAACATGACCGTGACACCTGAGCGCAAGGAAGCGGTGGACTTCACCAACCCCAACCTGAAAGTGGCGGTACAGGCGCTGGTGCCGAACAACAGCCCGGTCAAGAGTCTGGATGACCTGGCAACCCGCACCACCATCGTCACCACCGGCACCACCGCCGACATCTGGCTGACCAAGAACCACCCGGATTGGAAGCTGCTTAAGTTCGAGAAAAACTCCGAGTCGCTGCAAGCGCTGTCGGCCGGCCGTGGCGATGCCTACGCCCAGGACAACCTGGTGCTGTTCAGCTGGGCCAAGCAGAACCCCGGCTACCGCGTGCTGGAGCAGAAACTCGGCGATGAAGCACCGATTGCCCCGGCGGTGAAGAAGGGCAACATCGAATTGCGCGACTGGGTGAATGCGGAATTGGCCAAGTTGGGCGAGGAGAAGTTTCTGCTCAAGCTGTACGACCAGTATGTGCGCAAAGAACTGAGCGATGACACCAAGCCTGAGAGTGTGATTGTCGAAGGGGGCAAGTGGCAGGGCTGATAAAGCTATCGGGGGCAAGCCCCCTCCCACATTTGAATGCATTCACATATCAGGACGACTTGTGAACCCAATCCAGTGTGGGAGGGGGCTTGCCCCCGATGAGGCCAGTACAGTCACCCCCTATTCCGGCCAATGCCACGCCGGCGCATCCAGCATGCCCTGGCCCACAATCCGCGTTTCCCCCAGCACCTTTTCCAGCACAATCGAATGACACCCCTCATCCTGCTGCAAAGCCGCAATCAAGCGGCTGGCATGGGACACCACCCACACCTGGCAGTGCTTCGACGTTTGGACAATCAAGCGCGCCAAGGCGGGCAACAGGTCCGGATGCAGGCTGGTTTCAGGTTCGTTCAGCACCATCATGGTCGGCGGTCGTGGCGTCAGCAGCGCGGCGATCAGCAGCAGGTAGCGCAAGGTGCCGTCCGACAACTCTGCCGCCGACAAAGGCCGCAGCAAGCCTTCCTGATAGAACTCGATGGCAAAGCGTGCGCCTTGCAACGGCTGGATATTCAAGCGCGCGCCAGGGAACGCATCGCTGACGGCGCGGTGCAAGGCATCTGGGTCGCCGATCTCGCGAATGGTCTGCAGCGCCGCCGCCAGATCACGCCCGTCGTGATGCAGCACCGGCGTGCGCGTGCCCAACTGGGGCTGGCGCACGGGCGCGTCCACGTCGCTGCGAAAGTGATCATAAAAGCGCCAGCCACGAATGCTCTCGCGTAGCAGCAGGACTTCCGGCGAGCCACGCAAATTGCCGACCTGGTCGAACAGACTGTGATAATTCGGCGTGTGCTGGGCCAGCACATCCCACGACCGGCCTTCGCGAGCGCGCACCATCGGCCCGGAACGCTGCACCAGCAGGCTGGCGGGGCGGTAGACGTGCCCGGCCCAGATGCATTCCTTCTTCACCTCTGGGTCGAGGCTGAAAAACGATTCGCTGGGTTCCGGCAAACCCAGGGAGATCGCGTAGCTGAAGTCTTCGGCGGCGAACCCCAGGCGCAGGCGCTTGACACCCTGGCGCACGCTGGATTCGATTGGCACTTCACCGCTGTGCATGCGCCGACTGATGATTTGCGGCCCGGCCCAGAAAGTCGAGTCCAGCCCGCCTTCGCGGGCCAGCGCATTGATCACCCCGCCCTGGGCAGTCTCGGCCAACAGGCGCAGGGCGCGATACAGGTTGGATTTGCCGCTGCCATTGGGGCCGGTGACCAGGTTCAGTCGGTCCAGGGGCACCACCAATTTATTGATCGAGCGGTAATTGGCCACCGCGAGGGTCTTGAGCATGGCAATTGAGTCGGTATGGGAACCCTTGAAGTATGGGATCCTGCAGGCAGATAAGGAACCCTCAACTAAGCTCACAGTCGCATACACACTGGCACGTCAGCATCACGCAAAAGGAGCCTGCATGGGCGGTCGCATTTCCACAGTTTTGTTCGGACTTGGCCTACTGACACTGCTTGGCGGCTGTGGTCAGGAAAAGGCCGAACCCAAGGCCCATTCCCGAGTCTTCGTGCAAACCGTGCAGCCGGCGGATTTCGCTGCCGCGGTCACGCTCACCGGGGATATCCAGGCGCGGGTGCAAACCGATTTGTCCTTTCGTGTGGGTGGCAAGATCATCCAGCGCATGGTCGACGTCGGTGATCGAGTGACGGCCAAGCAAGTGCTGGCCAAGCTCGACCCCAAGGACCTGCAGACCAACGTTGACTCCGCCCAGGCCCAGGTCGTGGCCGAGCAGGCGCGGGTCAAACAAACGGCTGCCGCCTTCGTGCGCCAGGAAAAACTTTTGCCCAAGGGCTACACCAGCCGCAGCGAATACGACGCCGCCCAGGCCGCCTTGCGCAGCAGCCAGAGTGCGCTGGCCGCCGCCCAGGCCCAGTTGGCCAATGCCCGTGAACAACTTGGCTACACCGCCTTGATCGCCGATGCGCCGGGCATTATCACGGCGCGCCAGGCGGAAGTCGGCCAGGTCGTACAGGCCACCGTGCCGATCTTCAGTCTGGCCCGCGATGGCGAACGCGACGCGGTGTTCAACGTTTACGAGTCGCTGCTGGTGGAACCGCCGCCGGATGCGCCGATCACCGTCAGCCTGCTGGACAACCCAAGCATCAAGGCCCAGGGCAAGGTGCGTGAAGTCACCCCTGCCGTGGCCGCCAATACCGGCACCGTGCAAGTGAAGATCGCCCTGCAAAGCCTGCCCAAAGGCATGGAGCTGGGCTCGGTGGTGAGCGCCACCGCCAATGGCCCGGCCAAGGCCAGCATCGAGTTGCCGTGGTCGGCCCTGACCAAAGACCTCAGCGAACCGGCCGTGTGGCTGGTGGACGGCGAGGGCAAGGCGCAGCTGCACAAGGTGACGGTGGCACGCTACCTCACCGGCAAGGTGATTATCGGCGATGGCCTCAAAGGCGGCGAAAAAGTCGTGGTGGCCGGCGGGCAGTTGCTGCACCCCGGCATGCTTGTCGAGATTGCCCAGCAAGGAGCGCAGCCATGAAGCAACTGACGGTTATCCTCGCCGCCGGCCTGTTGCTGGTGGCCTGCTCCAAGGAAGAAGCGCCACCCGAACCGGTGCGCCCGGTGCTGTCTATGGAAGTGAAGGCCGAAGACCAGGAAAACCTCGGTCGCTTTGCCGGCACCATTCAGGCGCGCTACGAAAGTAACCTGGGTTTCCGCGTACCTGGCCGTATCGCTCGCCGCGCTGTGGACGTGGGCGCCGAGGTGGAGAAGGGCGCCTTGCTTGCCGTCCTCGACCCCACCGACCAGCAGAACCAGTTGCGCGCAGCCCAGAGCGACCTGGCCCGCGTGCAGGCGCAGTTCATCAATGCCCAGGCCAATGCACGCCGCCAGCAAGAGCTGTTCAACCGTGGCGTCGGCGCCCAGGCTCAGCTCGACGTGGCCCAGACCGACCTGAAAACTACCCAGGCGAGCCTCGATCAGGCCCGCGCCTCGGTCAATCAGGCCCGGGACCAGCTCAACTACGCCGAACTGCGCACCGACCACGCCGGCATCGTTACCGCCTGGAATGCCGAGGCCGGCCAGGTGGTCAGCGCCGGCCAGCAAGTGGTGACCCTGGCCCGCCCGGACATCAAGGAAGCGGTGATCGACCTGCCTGCCGGCCTGGCCGAGCGCCTGCCTGCGGACGTGGTGTTCCTGGTGGCCGGGCAACTGGACCCCAGCGTGCAGACCACCGCCATCGTGCGCGAGATCGAGCCCCAGGCCCAAAGCGCCACGCGCACCCGTCGCGCGCGCTTGACCCTGACCGAGACGCCCGCCGCGTTTCGCCTGGGCACGGCCATCAGCGTGACCTTGAGCAGCGCCATTGCGCCGCGTATCGAGTTGCCCCTGAGCGCGTTGCAGGAAGTCGACGGCAAGACCCGCATCTGGCTGCTCGACACCCAGAGCCAGACGGTGCAGCCGCGTGACGTCACAGTCGTCAGCCGTGACACCAAAAGCGCACTGCTGAGCGCGGGTATCAAGCCCGGTGAGCGCATCGTCACCGCCGGTGTGAACAGCCTGAAAGCCGGGCAAAAAGTCAAAATCGACGAGGACAGCCCGCGATGAAAGGCAGCTTCAACTTATCCGACTGGGCCCTCAAGCATCAGTCCTTCGTCTGGTACCTGATGTTCGTCGCGCTGCTGATGGGCGTGTTCTCGTACATGAACCTGGGCCGCGAGGAAGACCCTTCGTTCACCATCAAGACCATGGTGATCCAGACCCGCTGGCCGGGCGCGACCCAGGAAGAAACCCTCAAGCAGGTCACCGACCGCATCGAGAAAAAACTCGAAGAGCTCGACTCCCTCGATTACGTCAAAAGCTACACCCGACCGGGCGAGTCCACGGTGTTCGTGTTCCTCAAGGACACCACCAGCGCCAAGGCCATCCCCGAGATCTGGTACCAGGTTCGCAAGAAGATCGACGATATTCGCGGCACCTTCCCCCAGGGCCTGCAGGGGCCGTCGTTCAACGATGAGTTCGGTGATGTGTTCGGCTCGGTGTACGCCTTTACCGGCGACGGCCTGTCGATGCGCCAGTTGCGCGACTACGTAGAGCAGGTGCGCGCCGAAATCCGTTCGGTGCCGGGGCTGGGCAAGGTCGAGATGATCGGCCAGCAGGACGAAGTGATTTACCTGAATTTTTCCACGCGCAAACTGGCGGCCCTGGGTATCGACCAGCGCCAGGTGGTGCAAAGCCTGCAATCGCAGAACGCGGTGACGCCCGCCGGTGTGATCGAGGCCGGGCCGGAGCGGATTTCCGTGCGCACCTCGGGGCAGTTCGCCTCCGAGAAGGATCTGGCCAACGTCAACCTGCGCCTCAACGACCGCTTCTATCGCCTGGCCGACATTGCCGACATCAGCCGTGGCTACGTCGACCCGGCGCGGCCGATGTTCCGTTTCAATGGCAAGCCGGCGATCGGCCTGGCCATTGCGATGCAGAAGGGCGGCAATATCCAGTCGTTCGGCAAGGCGCTGCACGGGCGCATGGATGAGCTGACCGCCGACTTGCCGGTGGGCGTGGGCGTGCACAAGGTCTCGGACCAGGCCGAAGTGGTGGAGGAGGCCGTCGGCGGCTTTACCAGTGCGTTGTTCGAAGCCGTGATCATCGTGCTGGTGGTGAGCTTTATCAGCCTGGGCATGCGTGCCGGGCTGGTGGTGGCGTGCTCGATTCCGCTGGTGCTGGCACTGGTGTTTGTGTTTATGGAATACAGCGGCATCACCATGCAGCGGGTGTCGTTGGGCGCCTTGATCATCGCCCTCGGCCTGCTGGTGGACGATGCGATGATCACCGTGGAGATGATGATCACACGCCTGGAAAAAGGCGAAACCAAGGAGCAGGCGGCGACTTACGCCTACACCTCCACGGCATTCCCGATGCTCACCGGTACGCTGGTGACCGTGGCCGGTTTCGTGCCGATTGGCCTCAACGCAAGCTCGGCGGGCGAGTACACCTTCACCTTGTTCGCGGTGATCGCCGTGGCGATGCTGGTGTCGTGGGTGGTAGCGGTGCTGTTTGCACCGGTTATCGGCATGCATATCCTCAGCGCCAATGTTAAACCGCACAGCGCCGAGCCTGGGCGCATCGGCCGTGCCTTCAATGGCGGCATGCTCTGGGCCATGCGCAACCGCTGGTGGGCCATCGGCATTACCGTGGGGTTGTTCGTGGCCTCGGTATTTTCCATGCAGTTCGTGCAGAACCAGTTCTTCCCGTCCTCGGATCGCCCGGAAATCCTGGTGGACCTGAACCTGCCGCAGAACGCCTCGATCAATGAAACGCGCAAAGCCGTCGACCGCCTTGAAGCCATCATCAAGGACGACCCGGACATCGCGCGCTGGAGCACCTACATCGGCCAGGGCGCGATCCGTTTCTACCTGCCGCTGGACCAGCAGCTGGAGAACCCGTACTACGCGCAGCTGGTGATCGTGAGCAAGGGCCTGGAGGAGCGCGGCGAGTTGATCACGCGCCTGCAGAAACGCCTGCGCGATGATTTTGTCGGCATCGGCAGCTTCGTGCAGCCGCTGGAAATGGGCCCGCCGGTCGGGCGGCCGATCCAGTATCGCGTGTCGGGCAAAGACACCGACCAGGTGCGCAAGCACGCCATCGAACTGGCGACCTTGCTCGACCAGAACACCCACCTGGGGGAAATCATCTACGACTGGAACGAGCCGGGCAAAGTGCTGCGCGTGGATATCGCTCAGGACAAGGCGCGGCAACTGGGGCTGTCGTCCGAAGACGTGGCGCAGTTGATGAACAGCGTGGTCAGCGGCGCCTCGGTGACCCAGGTGCACGACGATATCTACCTGATCAACGTGGTCGGCCGCGCCGAAGACGCCGAGCGCGGTACGCCGGAAACCTTGCAGAACCTGCAGATCGTCACGCCCAACGGCACCTCGATCCCGTTGCTGGCGTTCGCGACCGTGCGCTACGAGCTGGAGCAGCCGCTGGTATGGCGTCGCGACCGCAAGCCGACCATCACCATCAAGGCCGCGGTACGCGATGAGATGCAGCCCACCGACCTGGTCAAGCAGCTGGCGCCGACTATCCAGAAGTTCAGCGACGGCCTGCCGGTGGGTTACAAGGTCGCCACCGGCGGTACCGTGGAAGAAAGCGGCAAGGCCCAGGGCCCGATTGCCAGCGTGGTGCCGCTGATGCTGTTTTTGATGGCGACGTTCCTGATGATCCAGCTGCACAGCGTGCAGAAGATGTTCCTGGTGGCGAGTGTCGCGCCGCTGGGGCTGATTGGCGTGGTGCTGGCGCTGATTCCTACGGGCACGCCCATGGGCTTTGTGGCGATCCTGGGCATCCTGGCGCTGATCGGCATCATCATCCGCAACTCGGTGATTCTGGTCACGCAAATTCACGAGTATGAAGTGGCGGGCTATTCGCCATGGGATGCGGTGGTGGAAGCGACCGAGCACCGACGCCGGCCGATTCTGCTCACAGCGGCGGCGGCGAGCCTGGGCATGATCCCGATTGCGCGGGAAGTGTTCTGGGGACCGATGGCGTACGCGATGATCGGCGGGATCATCATTGCGACGCTGCTCACTTTGCTGTTCCTGCCGGCGCTGTATGTGGCCTGGTATAAGATCCGCGAGCCAAAACAGGAAGAACGCGGTTAAACATGTGGGAGGGGGGCGAGCAGTAACCTGTGGCGAGGGAGCTTGCTCCCGCTGGGCCGCGAAGCGGACCCAAACAATGGGACTGCTGCGCAGTCCAGCGGGAGCAAGCTCCCTCGCCACGGGTACGGTGTCGCCTTAACGGATCGGCATTAGCGCAAGCCCCCGCCCTCAATTGAAAGTCCACAGGACTTTTGCACAGTGGGAAACTTCCTGAATTGACGCTTGGCGCTCCGGCCAACCGCCGGGTGTTTTACTCTGCGGCTTCCACTGTCGACGGTCGCCCGCCATGAACCCTGTGCGTCATACCTTGCTGATGTGTTGTCTCCTGCTGTCGCCGCTGACCTTCGCCGGCACGGTTCTGGAAAATAAGCTGTGGCGCGTCGAGCTTGAGCCCGCCACGCTGGCCTTGCGAGTCACTCCGGCGGGCGAGGCCCCGGTACAAGCCTCCAGCGGTGTCACCGCGCATGCGGTCAACGCGCTGCAAGCCGGCGCTGAGCAGGCCGCCTGGCAATGGGACAACGGCGCCTATCGCCTCACGGCCCGGCTGGAACAGCGCGAACTGTCCCTGACAATCCAGGCCCGCGAGGCGGGTGAACTGGCCCTGCTGCGCCAGCCGGCCAACGCCATGGGCCAGGGGCTGATCTGGCCGTTGGCCGAGGGGCATTACGTGCCTGCCGGTAACGCCGTGTGGAAGGATTTCCTGCTGGAACAAGGCGCGTTCAATACCACCCAGGACCTCAGCCTGCCGCTGTGGGGAGTGGATCACGGCCGCTTTACGCTCAACTGGCTGCTGACCAACCCCTATAACAACCGACTCGCATGGCGCGCGGATGGCCAGGGCCTGGCGCTGTCAGCGTCCCATGAATTCACCTCGCTTGAGCCGCACGCGCCGATGACGCTGCGCCTGTACCTGGGCGAGGCCGACCCGTTGGCCGGCGCCAAGCGCTATCGTCAGTGGCTGGTCGAGCAGGGCCGTTACGAGCCACTGGCGGACAAGCTGCGGCAAACCCCCGAGGCGGAGAAATTGCTCGGCGCCAGTCACGCTTATCTGTGGGGCAACGGCTTGCTGGCGCTGGAGGATGTGCGTGACTGGCCAAGGTTGATCAAACGGCTGCGCACGCACGCGCTCAAGGGGCTGATGGACAAAGAGACCGCGACCGTACTCGCGAAGACCAACCCATTGAATCCCTATGAGCAGACCGTGCTGTTGCGCGGCCTCAACGCGGCCATCAACACCAAGGCCCGCCAGGCGTGGCAAGTGGAAGAGCCCGACATGACGCGCCTCGCCGCGCGCTACGGTGAGTTGCGCAGCGAGCTGGCAGCGGATTTTGCCGGGGCCTTGAGTGATCGCCCCGAAGCCTGGGGGGGGTCGACTGTCCAGGCTTTGCGCGACGCCGGTCTGGAGCGTCTGCTGGTGACGCTGAGCGAAGGCTGGGAAGGCGGTCTGTGGCACCCCGAAGCCATTCGCGCCGGGGTGGATGCCGGTTACTTGATGGCGCCCTACGACTCTTATGAAACGGCGCTGTCGGCGACTGAAAACCCTGACTGGACCACCGCCCATCTGGGCGGCAAGGCGTACCGGGAATGCGCGGTGGTGTTGAAGGACGGCACGCTCAAGGTCGGCTTCCAACAATCTGGCTATTACACTGACCCGCGCTGTGTGCGGCCATTGCTGGAGGCGCGGGTGCAGGCCGTGCAAGCCAAAGCGGGCTTCAATGCCTGGTTCCTGGATGTCTACGCAGCCGGCATGCTGTTCGACAATTATCGCAGCGGCGCCAGCATGACCCAGGCGCAAAACGCCGACGCCAATATCGACGCCTCACGCTGGATCAACACCGTGCCCAAGTTGGCGACGGGCTCTGAAGACGGCAACGCCATCACCGCCCAGGGCATCCTGTTTGCCCATGGCATGCAAACCCCGGTGATGGGTTGGGGCGATCGCGAGATGACTCGGGACGCTCAATCACCTTACTACGCGGGCAACTGGTACCCGCCGGAGCAACCGACCGTGTTCTTCAAGCCGGTGCCCCTGAAAGCGTCGTTGCGCACGGTGTATTTCGACCCGACGATGCGCTTGCCGCTGTATCAGGCGGTGTTTCATGGCTCCGTGATCACCACCCATCACTGGTTGTTCGACAGCCTGAAGCTGAGCAATGTGCGGGTTGAAAACGAGCTGGCCCAACTGCTTTACAACGTACCGCCGCTGTATCACCTCAGTGCGGCGACGCTCAGGGAGCGGCTGCCGGTCATGCAGCGTCAGGACCGGTTTTTCCGCCCGTTGCATCAGCGCCTGGCGACCCAGGCGATGACGGATTTTCGCTGGCTGACCGCAGATAGACAGGTGCAGCAAACCACGTTTGCCGATGGCACTCGGCTGGTGGCGAATTTCTCGGCGGGAGAACAGCAAGGCTATGCCGGGCGCAGTGTGACCGCGCTGGTGGAGGGGGAAAAGCCGGTGGTGTATCAGGTGGGTCAGCAGGGAAATTGAGTCCATCTCCCTCCCTCATTTGGAATGCATCCCCTGTGGGAGGGGGCTTGCCCCCGATAGCATCAGCCCAGCCAATACACCCCTCAAACCCGCCGCCACACACTGGCCAACCAAGGCTGCTGCTCCCGAGGCAAACCCGCCGGCCGGTAATAATGCTCCAGCTCTACAAAGCCGGCCTTAGTCAGCAAGCTTCGCCACGCCTCCAGGTCGTGATAAGACCCATATCGCGGCCCGTTCCAGCCTTCCTGGTTATTACCGCGAGGGTTGGAGCTGAACAACACGCCACCAGGCTTCAACGTGCCATGCAGTTGCTTGAGGACCCGGGGCAATTCCTGCTTGGGAATATGAAACAGCACCGCATTGGCAAACACCCCGTCGAAGCGCTCTGCAGGCAAGTCCAGCTGGAGAAAATCCTGCTGCAGCACCTCGCAGCCACTGTCGTCGCGCGCCATTTGCGCGAACCGCTCGGAACCATCGAGCCCCACGGCGATATGGCCCATGCGCGTAAAGGTCTGCAAATCGCGGCCCGGCCCGCAACCGAAATCCAGCACGGTAAACGGCGGCGTGCCCTGAATATGCCGTAGCAGCGCGTCGATGTTCTGGCTCACATCGTGATCGCGGGTGCCTTCACGGAAGTCTTCGGCCACCTTGTTGTAATGGCCGAGGGTGGTTGTGGTGATTTTCTGGAGGTCGTCAGGGGCGAGTTTCATGGCGTGGCGCACTGCAGCGGCTAAGGTGGTTGGACTATACCTCAGGCTGCGTCCTAGCCAGGTGAAAGACGTTTATCAGGCGTAGGACGCTTCGCTGTTTCGTGGCGAGGTTTCTGACATACCCCGCTGGTGGATTCTGGGTAACATTCCGGCCCTTACTTCAAGAGGCTGGTAAATCCATGGAACCGGAAAAAAGCACCCCGAACAAAGTAGACCGATACGCCACCCAATTCAGCAATGGGCTGTTATGGCTCAATGAGCGCGCATGGCCGCTGACGGTGGGCATCCTGTCGGTGGCGGGCCTGTACTTGTATCAATACATCCAGGTTGAAAAGGTACCGTTGAGCATTCTGTCGGGGGCGGCATTTACCGCATTGCCGGCGATGTTCGCCATGCTGGTTTTTGTGATCGGCATGATGGGTGCGTCGATCCTGATCCCTACGTTTATCCTGTTCAAGCGCCTCAACAGCGCAGGCATAAGGCTTAGCGACCAACTCAATCTGAGCGCGGAGTCGCCGCAAGTGACGGCCCGACATCGCCGCCTGTTGCTGCACTGGATTGCCAGTGTGGGAATACTGGGGATCTTTTGGTACTGCGCCGTGTACTTGTCCGCCAATGTGGAAAGTGGGCCTTTGCTGACCGCCAGTTGGATCGTGGCGATTGTGCTGGTGGTGCTGGCTTACGTCTGGATCATCGTTCGCGCGCGTCCTGCCCACGTTGCATTGCGTGATATATCCGGCGAGTTCTGGATGGCCAGTGCCGGCGCCGGTGTCATCCAGATGCTGGTTATCCTGATCGTGACCGTGCCGGTTTCCCGCGCATTCAGCGAGTACTCCGACAGCGTGGTGCTATTTGCGCCCTTCATGGCTGCCGAGTTGCTGGTGCTGTTCTTGATTCAGGGCAGTGGCGCCTGTCTTGTCGTGAGCATGAACGACCACAAGAACCCGGTGGCGAGCGCGTCACTGGCGGTCTTTACGCTGCTTATCGTTCTGGGCCTGATTCCCGCCACAGGGGCGAAGTTGGGTGGTATGCCTTTGCAGGCTTCGGCATCGGGAGGGCGCGCCTGCACTGTGATGGTCTGGTCAGCCGAGGCCAAGGTACCTGTGGCGCTTGCCGACGCCCAAAGCCCGCAACGCAGCGTGAAACTGCGAATACTGGCGGATTCGGACGGCAGCTATATCGTGCGACCGTCACAGGCCAAGGAGAAGACCATCACCTTCGTGCCCCACGCCAATGTCGCGCAACTGGACGAGTGTCCCTGAACTCAGCGCTTGTTCAGTACGCGCGCCAACCGATCGCCACCCAACTGAATCACCGCCACCAGCACCACCAACAGCACGATCACGGTGAGCATGATCTGCGTATCGAAGCGCTGGTAGCCGTAGCGATAGGCAATGTCGCCCAAGCCACCGGCGCCAATCGCCCCGGCCATGGCCGATGAGTTGATCATGGTCACCAGGGTAATGGTGAACCCGCCGACGATCCCCGGCAGCGCTTCGGGCAACAGCACGTGCCAGATGATGTGCCAGCGGCGGCACCCCATGGCCTGTGCGGCTTCGATCAACCCATGGTCAACCTCGCGCAGGCTGACTTCGGCGATGCGCGCAAAGAACGGCGTGGCGGCGATGGTCAGTGGTACGACAGCCGCCCATACGCCGTAGGTGGTGCCTACGATCAGGCGGGTGAACGGGATCAGTGCCACCATCAGGATCAGGAACGGAATGGAGCGGAACAGATTGACGAAGGCGCCCAGCACCCGGTTAAGCGCGGGCGCCTGGTAGATGCCGCCTTTGTCGCTGGTCACCAGAAACACCGCCAGCGGAATCCCCACCAGCAAGGCGATCAACGAAGACACGCCCACCATCAACAAGGTGTCGATGGCGCCCTGCAGCAAACGATCAAACCACATAGCCGAGTACCTCCACCTGTTGCGCCCAGCGCCCGGCGCGGGTGCGCAGTTGTTCGGCGTTGTGCGGCGAACCATTCACCGCCAGCAAAAATTGCCCCAAGGCATGCCCCTGGATGCGTTCCACGCCGCCTTGCAGCAAGCGCACGCGGCCGCCGAGGGCGCTGAACAGTGCGGCCAGGTCCGGTTCGTCTGTGTCGCTGCCGGTGAACTGCAAGCGCAGCACCACCGCGGCCTCGGCCGAGGCGGGTGTGGCTTGCAGGCGGCTTTGCAGCTCGGGTGGCAACCCATGTTGCAACGGTGCGAGCAGGGTTTTGCTGACGTCATGCTGTGGGTTGCCAAACACTTGCCACACCGGGCCCTGCTCGACGATACGTCCGTGTTCCAGCACGACCACGCGGTCGCAGATTTCGCGGATCACCGCCATCTCATGGGTGATCAGCACGATGGTCAAGCCCAGGCGCTGGTTGATCTCGCGCAACAGTCCGAGGATCGATTGGGTGGTCTCCGGGTCCAGCGCCGAAGTGGCCTCGTCGCACAGCAGAATCTCGGGGTCGTGCACCAGCGAACGGGCGATGCCTACACGCTGTTTCTGCCCGCCCGAGAGCTGCGCCGGATAGGCCGTGTGCTTGTCCTGCAAACCCACCAGTTCCAGCAGTTCACGCACCTTTTGCTCACGCTGCGGCTTGGGCACCCCGGCGACCTTGAGCGGCAGTTCCACGTTCTGCCACACGGTCTTGGCCGACATCAGGTTGAAGTGCTGGAAAATCATGCCGATGCGCCGGCGCAGTGCAACCAGGCGGTCTTCGTCGAAGCCGCCGATGTCCACCTGATCGATCAGCACGCGCCCGCTGCTGGGTTGTTCCAGGCGATTGATGGTGCGGATCAGTGACGACTTGCCGGCGCCGCTGCGCCCAATGATACCGAACACTTCGCCACGCTTGATCGCCAGGTCGATGCCTTGCAGGGCGTGCACCGTGCCGTCATAGGTTTTGCCCAGGTTGATGAAACGCACATGGGCGCTGTTCAAGTCTGGATGCAGTTCGGTCTGCTCGGCGTCCCTGGGCAATGTGCCCAGGTCGCGCAGTTGGGCGTTGGCGGCGGTCATTTTTTATCGTCCCAGCCGACTTGGTAGAGCTTGCCGAGGGATTTATCCAGGGCGGCGCGCACCACCGGCGAGTGTTGGTAGATATCGACGAACTTGATCACCCTCGGGTCGGTTTTGCTCTTGGGCTGGACCACGAACTGAATCACGTATTCCGGGTGGTCGAGGCCATCGAACAGTAGCGCCGATTCTGCATCGAAGGTCTTGGACAGGCGAATATACGCCGGGTAGCCCTGCACCAGGTCGGCGTCGTCATAGGCGCGCACCAGTTGCACGGCTTCCACCTGCAGGATCTTGATCTTTTTCGGGTTGCTGACGATGTCGTCTTCGGTGGCCTTGTAGCCCACGCCCGGCTTGAGCGTGATCAGCCCGGCCTTGGCCAGCAGTTGCAGGCCGCGTCCGCTGTTGATCGGGTCGTTGGCGATGGCCACGCTGGCGCCTTTGGGCAGGTCGTTGAAGCTTTTGTACTTCTTCGAATACAGGCCGACGTTGTTGATGATGCCCGGTGCGTAAGGCACCAGGTCAAACCCGGCGGCGGCCTTGGCGTTTTCCAGGAAGGGAATGTGTTGGAAGTAGTTCACGTCGATATCGCCGGCGGCAAGGCTGACGTTCGGTGCGATCCAGTCGGTGAATTCCACCAGTTCGACTTTAAGGCCCTGTTTGCCAGCTTCGGCTACAGCGGCTTCCAGGGGAATGGCGAAGGCGGCGGTGGTGCCGACTTTCAACGGCGCGTCGTTGGCCATTACGGCCGAACTGAACAGGCCGAAGGCCAGGGCCAGTGCTTTGACTGGGTGGGTGAGCAGTATTTTTTTCATAAGTATTTTCCAGTCATAAGAAACAATAAAGATCCAATGTGGGAGGGGGCTTGCCCCCGATGAGGCAGTGTCAGGGAATGCAGCTGTGTCTGACCCACAGCTATCGGGGGCAAGCCCCCTCCCACATTTTTGGTTCAGTGGCGGTAGGCGGAGCCGGTGTGTTGTTCGGGTAAGCGGGCAGTGCCCTGGAATACTTTTTCCCTGAGTGTCCCGTCCTCATACGCAGTCTTGTAGGAACCACGCCGCTGCAGCTCCGGTACCACCAGGTCGATGAAATCCACGTAGCTCTCCGGCGTGACAATGCGTGTGAGGTTGAAACCATCCAGCCCGGTTTCACTGATCCAGGACTCCAGCTCATCTGCCACCTGCTCAGGCGAGCCCACCAGGGTGATGTAGCGCCCACCGAGGGCGTGCTGTTCGAGCAACTTGCGTCGGGTCCAGTCGTTGTTCTGCAGGTTTTTGGTGGCCGACTGGATGGCGTTGCTCTTCACGTACTGGATCGGTTCATCCAGCTCGTACGCGGAAAAGTCGATTGCGGTGGACGCCGAAAAGTGCGCCACGCCGGCTTCCGCGCTGGCGTAGCTGAGGTATTCGGCGTGCTTGGCCCAGGCCAGTGCCTCGGTCGCGCCGACGATCACGTTCAGGCCCATGAACACCTTGATGTCATCCGGGTTACGCCCGGCCTCGACCGCGCTGGCGCGTACCTTGTCCACCTGGATCTTGGTGGCGGCCTTGTTCTGCCCGCTGATGAATACACACTCGGCGTGGCGCCCGGCGAACTGCAGGCCGCGCTCCGAACTGCCGGCCTGGAACAGCACCGGCGTACGCTGCGGCGATGGCTCGCACAGGTGATAGCCCTCCACCTGGTAGAACTCGCCGTGGTGTCCGACCTTGTGCACCTTGCCCGGCTGCGCATACACCCGCGCCTGCGGGTCGTTGATGACTGCGTCATCTTCCCAGCTGCCTTCCCAGAGTTTGTACAGCACCTGCAGGTATTCATCGGCCTGGTCATAGCGGCGGTCATGCTCGACTTGCTCGGTCAGGCCCATGGCCTTGGCGGCGCTGTCGAGGTAGCCGGTCACAATGTTCCAGCCCACCCGGCCGCGGCTCAGATGGTCCAGAGTGGACATGCGCCGGGCGAACAGATACGGCGGTTCGTAGGTCAGGTTGGCGGTAAGGCCGAAGCCGAGGTTGCGGGTGACCGCCGCCATGGCCGAGACCAGCAGGAGCGGGTCGTTGACTGGTAGCTGGATCGACTCTTTGAGCGGCACATCGATGGACTGCTGGTACACGTCATACACGCCGACGATATCGGCGATAAACAAACCGTCGAACAGCCCGCGTTCCAGGGTTTTGGCCAGGTCGGTCCAGTACTCGAGGGTCTTGTATTGCGTGGACGTGTCGCGGGGATGAGTCCACAGGCCGTGGTTGATATGCCCGATGCAGTTCATGTTGAAGGCATTGAGCAGGATTTTTTTCTGGCTCATCAGATGGTCCCCCGCAGCGGTGGGTTTTCATCGTTGAGGTAGTAATTGCCCACCGCGTGGTACTTCCAGCGCACCGGGTCGTGCAGAGTGTGAACCCGTGCGTTGCGCCAGTGGCGGTCCAGGCCATGCTCGGCGAGGGTCGCCTGGCTACCGGCCAGTTCGAATAGCGTGCTGCCGCCGGCCAGGGAGATTTCGGTGCTCAAGGCGCGCACTTCAGCGACGGCGATGGAGGCGGCCGCGACCGTCTGGGCATTGCTGTCGGCCTGGGCGCGGTCGAGGAATTCGCCCGAGCGCTCAAGCAATGCTTCGGCGGCGTGCAGGCGAATACTCAGGTGGCCGAAACTCTTCAAGGTCAGCGGGTCTTCGGTGGCCTTGTCGCTGCCCGAGTCGATCCACGGGCGAGTCTTGGTGCGCACAAAATGCAGCGCGTCTTCGAAGGCGGCGCGGGCGATACCGGTGTCGATAGCCGCGTGAAGGATCTGCGCCAGCGGGCCGACGGTGGTCGGGCGCTCGAAGGCGCTCTGGAACGGGACCACGTCCTGCGCCGCCACCCACACGTTGTCGAACACCACCGAGCCGCTGCCGGTGGTGCGCTGGCCGAAGCCGCTCCAGTCGTCGATCACGGTCAGGCCCGCGCTGTCGCGAGGCACGAAGGCCAGTTGCTGGACGCCGTTTTCATCCACCACGGAAGTGGGGATGCGCTGGGCATAGATCGCGCCGGTGGCGTAGAACTTGCGGCCATTGATGCGAAAACCCTCACCGTCACGGGTGAGTTGGGTGACGCGGTCATGGGCGGTCTTTGTGCCCAGTTCCGCGAGGGCATTGCCGAAACGCTGGCCGGCGAGTACTTCGGCATACAGGCGTTGCTGCTGTGCAGGGCTGCCGTTCACACGCAGCACTTCAAGGGCGTAGAAATGGTTTTGCGGGATCTGGCCCAGCGATGCGTCAGCCTGGGCGATCAGCGCAATGACCTTGGCCAGGGTGACATTGGACACACCGGCGCCGCCGTATTGCTTGGGCACGCTGATGCCCCACAGGCCGGAGCGCGAGAACACGTCCAGTTCGGGCAGGGGCAGGCGCCGCTCGCGGTCGCGTTGAGCACTGTCGCGGCGGAAATCTTCAGCCAGGTCGCTGGCGACAATAAGGGCTTGTTCGTCGCTGGTAATAACCGCGACGTTTGCAGAGAAAGTCATGTTTGCTCCAGAAGCTCGTGGAAAAAGTGTTCTGGTCGGTCAAATCCAGGAATGTCGAGCCGGCAACGTGCCGTTCAAGCGATACGCGCCGATGGCGTGATACTTCCAGCGCACCGGGTCATGCAGCGTGTGCACCCGCGCATTGCGCCAGTGCCGGTCAAGGTTGAATTCGGCGAGGGTGGCGCGGCTGCCGGCCAGCTCGAAGAGTTTTTCGCTGACCAGCAGTGACACCTCGGTCGTCAGCACCTTGGCTTCGGCGACGGCAATCGACGCGCGTGCTGCCGACTGCGCGGTGATCGGCGCTGCGCTGACCTCGTCCAGCACCTGGCCGGCCTTGCGCAGCAGCGCTAGCGCGGCATGCAGCTCGATCTTCAGCTTGCCGATGTCTGCGATCACATACAGGTCGTCGCTGGCCCGCTCGACCTTGGCGTCGATCCACGGGCGCGAGCGCTCACGTACGAAGGCGATGGTGTCATCCAGTGCGCCACGGGCAATGCCGGCGTCAATGGCCGCCTGGATCAGCTGCGATACGGCGCCCTGGATATTCGGGCTTTCGCCCAGGCGCCAATTGTCCACCACCAGCTCTGCGTCCACCGACACCCGGTCAAGCAGCACGGTGCCGCTGGCGGTGGTGCGTTGGCCGAAGCCCGACCAGTCATCCACGATGCGCAGCCCCTCGCTGCCACGGCGCACAAACGCCATGACCTGCTTGCCGTCATCGTTGAGGGCTTTGATGGCCACCCAGTGCGCAAACAGTGCGCCGGTGGAGTAAAACTTCTGGCCACTGACCACATAGCCGTCACCTTCGGCGGTGATGCGCGCCTTGAGCTCCAGGGTGTTTTTGGTGCCGCGTTCCGGGCCGCCATTGCCGATGCGCCAGCCGTCGAGCACGCTCTGGAACAGCTGTTTTTTCTGGCGCTCGCTGGCGGTGTTCTGCAGCAGGTGCAGGATGCCGAAATGGTTCTGCGGGATCTGCCCGAGGGCCGGGTCGGCCGCGCTGATGATCGCGAAGACTTCGGCCAGGGTAACGAACGAAACCTGTGGGCCGCCGTATTCGCGGGGAATGGAAATACTGCCCAACCCGCTACGGGTGAACTGTTCGATCTGCGCCCATGGCAATTGGCGCTGCTGGTCGCGCTTGGCGGCTTGCAGGCGCGCGGCGTCGGCCAGCGCATGGGCGGCGCTCAGCGCCTCGGCGTCGTTGCGCAGCACAGCGGCCGGCAACAACAGGGGGGCTGCGTCCAGATCGCTCTGGGGGGGTGTAAGAGCCAAGTTAGACATCAGCGCCGCTCCTTGGCTGCACGTAATGCCCTGGCGTTATGCACCGGGGTAATTCTGACCATACCGACCTCGCATTCAATGAAATAAAAACAGAAAAATCAGGAATGTCCGGTGGTCCGGTGTATATACCCTAAGCGCGTTTATTTTTTTAATAAACTAACTTTTAGGAATATGCATAGAAGGGGCATCACCCCGGTTCGCAGGGGGAGCCGAAAGGGCGGGGTTGATACAGGTGCCCGGCTGCGTCGGGGCGTACCGGAACCCAGGTGGCAATGCGCAAGGTACGGGCTGGCGCCCAGCGCGAATTGTTGCCGACCCGATCGAGAATGCAGTACGTCACCTCCAGGCGGCAGTCGTCACCGCCCTCGATAATCACCGTCGACGGCACCCAGACCTGCACCGCCAGGCCGACGCCCCTGGCCTGGATGGTCGGCAGGTCCATGCGCACGTCACCCCAGCGCAGGGTGATCGCATCGCCACGGGCCATGTTCGCGTAAGGCTCGATGGTCAGCGGAATACCGCGTTGCACCTGGCGACTGTTGACACCCTGGCGGCGGATGGTCTCGGGCAGGTTGACGGGCGCCAGGTTCTGGTTTTCGTCGCTGTACAGGTTCGACGGCGTACCGCCTGGGTAATTGGTCTTGACCCGTACCTGGGTGGTGGCCGAGCGCGCCGGGCCGTGGCCGATCTGCATGATCTGGTAGTGAACCCGTGCCGGGCCGTCCTGTACAAAGCTTTCCGGCACTCGCAGGTGGGTAGGCGTGCCGATCTTGCCGGCCGTCACCCGGCGCGAGGCGGCAAAGCAGTTGTTCCAGAACAGCTCGATCAGGTCGCCTTCCTCCATGCCGGGGTAAGGCGCAATGTGGACCTGCAATTGGGCCGCCGCGTGGGCGCCGATCCCGTTTCGAACGGCTTGGGGCAGGGTGGGTGCGGTCAGCATGGCCGGGGTTGTGGTGCGCGTCATAAGTGTTCTCCTTGATGCAGCCAGCAGCAATCGTTCCGGGCCTTGGGCGCGGGTGCGCAAAGGGGGCCGAAAGAACGATTCAGTGAGTAGCCGGGATAGGATCCAATCCTCTGGACGCTAGATAAGAGGGTTGAGCGGCAGGCGTCAATGGCGGCAAAAGGCTAAACGGCGGGTTGGAGGATATTCAGAAGGGTCTGACTGGAAGGGGTATTCCAAGAAGGGCGTAGCGGGGTATTTTATCGGCAGAAATGGCAATTGCGTGTAGGAGCGGCTCTTCGTGGCGAGGGAGCTTGCTCCCGCTGGGCTGCGCAGCGGCCCCAAGCTTTTCAGGGCCGCTTCACACCTCAGCGCAAGCAAACTTTCTGGCCACAACAGATCAGCTCAATGCGCGAGAAACTTGCTCAGAAACTGCCGCGTGCGCTCTTCTTTCGGGTTGGCGAACAGCGCCTTGGCTTCGCCCTGTTCAACGATCACGCCCTTGTCGAAAAAGATCACGCGGTTGGCCACATCACGGGCAAAGCTCATCTCGTGGGTGACGATCACCATGGTGCGGTTCTCTTCGGCGAGGCTGCGGATGGTCGCCAGTACTTCACCCACCAGTTCCGGGTCGAGGGCCGACGTGGGTTCATCGAACAGAATGACCTCGGGCTCCATGGCCAGCGCGCGAGCGATCGCCACACGCTGCTGCTGACCGCCGGACAAGCGCCGCGGATAAGCCCCTTCCTTGCCCGCCAGGCCGACCCTGGCCAAGAGCTTGCGGCCCAGTTCGGTCGCCGCTTCGCGTGGCATCTTCTTGACCACGATCGGGCCTTCGATGACGTTTTCCAGCGCGGTGCGGTGGGGGAACAGGTTGAAGTTCTGGAAGACAAACCCGACGTGCTGGCGCAGGCGTCGCACCAGGCCCTGCTGCTGGTTGAGCGGCTTGCTGCCGTCGATCTGGATGTCGCCCACCTTGATACGGCCGCTGGTGGGTTCTTCAAGAAAATTCAGGCAGCGCAGGAAGGTGGTCTTGCCGGAACCGCTGGGGCCGATGATGGCCACGACTTCGCCGGCCTTGACCTCAAGGTCGATGCCGTTGAGCACCACCTGACCGTTGAATTGTTTGGTCAGTTTTTCAACCACGATCATGCTTCAAGACTCCAGGTCGTGCCGGTTGACCCGGTCTTCCAGACGATTTTGCAGATGCGCCAGGATGCTCGCCAGGATCCAGTAGATCAGGGCTGCGGACAGATACATGGTGAAAATTTCGAAGGTGCGTGCAGACACCAGTTGCGCCTGGCGGAACAGCTCGGGCACCTGGATGGTGGCGGCCAGCGCCGTGTCTTTGACCAGCGAAATAAAACTATTGCCCAGCGGCGGCAGGGCCGTGCGCATCGCCTGCGGCAGGATGGCCCGGCGCAACGTTTGCGCACGGGTCATGCCGATACTTGCGGCGGCTTCCCACTGGCCACGCTCGATGGAGGCGATGGCGGCCCGCAGGATTTCACAGGCATAGGCGGCCATGTTCAGCGAAAAGCCGATCATGGCAGCCGGGATCGGGTCCAGCTCGATGCCCACTTGCGGCAAGCCGTAGTAGATCAGGAACAGTTGCACCAGCAAGGGCGTGCCGCGAAAGAACGACACGTAGACGCGTGCGACCCAGCGCAGCAGCATGAAGCGCGACAAGCGCATCAGCGCCAGGCCGAAGCCCAGCACCAAACCGAAAAACATCCCGCCCAGGCTGAGGATCACCGTGTAATACGCGCCCTTGAGGAGAAAGGGCGCCGAGTCCAGCGCGAGTTGGAAACCTGCTTCCATTATTGAGTGACGTCAGCGTTGAAGTACTTCTCGGACAGTTTCTTCAAGGTGCCGTCGGCGCGCAGCTTGTCGAGGGCCTTGTTCACCGCATCAAGCAGCTCAGGCTCGCCCTTGCGCAGGGCAATGCCGGCTTCCTGGCGGGAGAAGGCGTCGCCGGCAGCGGCGGTGTCCTTGGCTTTCTTGGCGTATTCCAGGGCGGCCAGACGGTCGATCAGGATCGCGTCGATGCGGCCGATACGCAGGTCCTGGAATTTGGTCGGGTCGTCGTTGTAGGTCTTGATGATGGCTTTGGGTTGGTTGTCCTTGAGCCATTGTTCGTAATTGGTGCCCAGGCCCACACCGACTTTCTTGCCGGCCAGGTCGTCGGCGGTCTTGATGCTGTCGACGTTCTTGGCCAGGGTCAGCGCCTGGATACCGGAGATGGTGTAGGGCTTGGAGAAGTCATACTTCTTCTTGCGCTCTTCGGAGATCGTCACCTGGTTGACCACGGCGTCCAGGCGCTTGGATTCCAGGGCAGCGAGGATGCCGTCCCATGGTGTGGCTTGCAGCTTGACCTTGACGCCCAGCTCCTTGGCCAGCGCTTCAGACAGCTCGACTTCGAAGCCGCTGAGCTTGCCGCTTTCATCGACAAAGCTGAACGGTGGGTAGGTGCCTTCCAGGCCGATCTTGATCTCACCGGCTTTCTTGATGGTGTTCAACTGCTCACCGGCAACCGCCTGGCCGAGCACGCCTGCGCCGAGGGCCAGGCCCAATGTGCCGACCAGCAATGTGCGACGCAATACAGAAATAGTCATGAAGAGCCCCTATGGTTTTTTATGATGAGCGAAGCCGGTGACGCAGTAGCCGTATCCTGCCTTAAAGCGCGGTGCGCGTCTTCGCCTTCGGCGCGATGATAGTGCGGGTTTTTAAGACTTGAAAATAATATAAATCGTTATTTATATTTCTTTATCGAATATGCGAATAATCAGTGTAGGAGGGGGCTTGCCCCCGATAGCGGGGCACCAGCTAACACATGTGCTGGCTGACCCACGGCTATCGGGGGCAAGCCCCCTCCCACACTTACAGCGTTCAGTCAGTTAAACACTGAATCGTAGGCAAACAGCGCGGGCGCTCCGCCGGTATGCAGGAAAATGATCGGCCCGTCCGCGAACCGCTGACGCCCGATGCCATCGAGCAAACCCGCCATCGCCTTGCCGGTGTAGACCGGGTCCAGCAACAGACCTTCCTGGCTGGCCAAAAGTTTGATCGCCGACAACGTGCCCGCATTCGGCTCGCCATACCGCGGGCCGAAGTATTCGTCCCACAGGATCACCTTGAATGCCTCGGGTACATCGACGCCAAGCAGCTCGGCCGTGCGCTCGGCCAGGCCTTGGACCTTCGGGCGTTGTGCTTCGTCGGTACGCGACACGGTGACGCCAATCACTGGCAGGTCCGGCAGCGCTTCGCTCAACGCCAATGCCAGGCCGCTGTGGGTGCCGGCACTGCCCGAGGCGAGTACCACCGCCGCGAAGTCGAGGCCGCTGTGTTCGATCTGCGCCGCCAGCTCCAGGCCCGCGCGTACATAACCCAGCGCGCCGAGGGCATTGGAGCCGCCGATAGGCACCAGGTAGGGCTTCTTGCCGTTGCTGCGCAGGCGGTCGGCCAGGGCGTTGAGTTGGTCGTCGGCGTTATCGAGGTTTTCTACTCGCTCCACTTTGGCGTCGAACAGCTCCAGCAATAGGCGGTTGCCGTTGCCGAGGTAGTTGGGGTCTTCGGTGCCGGTGGGGTTTTCCAGCAGGGCGACGCACCCCAGTCCGAGCTTGGCGGCCAGCGCGGCGGTCTGGCGCACGTGGTTGGACTGGATGGCGCCTGCGGTGATCAGGGTGTCGGCGCCCTGGGCGATGGCGTCGGCGGCGAGGTATTCAAGTTTGCGCAGTTTGTTGCCACCCATGGCCAGCGGGGTGGTGTCGTCGCGTTTGACGTAGATATCCCTGCCCAGCCAGGCCGACAGCCGCTCGAGTTTTTCCAGGGCTGTGGCGCCGCCCAGCAGTTCCAAACGGTTAAAGCGGTCGAGGTGTTGTTTGATCATGGCTACGCACGGTGGCTAAGTGATGAGGCGACTATAGGCAGGCACTTTTCATCGGGCAACCGCCAATCGCTTATGTCGGATGGTTCTTAGCCTCACACCATTGGTTCTTAAGAGCTGCCAGGGTGCATATCGTAGAGTGAGGCCATTTCGTCAGGAGTGAAGACCGTGAGTGAGCGTTCCAGTCATTGGCAATTACCGACCATCGTCAGCCAACTGCGCAGCGCCCGCGACCAGTGGCGAACGCGCAATGGCCGCCTGAGTGGCGAACACGGTGGCCGCGAATTACCGTCGCGCGAGGCCGTGGCGCAGATTCTCGAGGCGTTGTGCGGCGCATTGTTCCCGATGCGCCTGGGCCCAGTGGACCTGCGTGAAGAAAGTGAAGACTTCTACGTCGGGCATACCCTCGACGTCGCCCTTAACGCCTTGCTCGCCCAGGCCCGCCTGGAACTGCGCTACGCCGCGCGCCAGGGCGGCCAGGATGACAGTGAAGTCAACGCCCATGCCATTCGCCTGATCCAGGATTTCGCCCTGGCATTGCCGGCGTTGCGCAGCCTGCTGGACACCGACGTACTGGCCGCCTACCACGGGGACCCGGCCGCACGCAGCGTGGATGAAGTGCTGCTGTGCTACCCCGGCATCCTGGCGGTGATTCACCACCGCCTCGCCCATCACCTGTACCGCGCCGGTCTGCCATTGCTGGCGCGGATCAGCGCGGAAATCGCTCACTCGGCCACGGGGATCGATATTCACCCCGGCGCGCAAATCGGCCAAAGTTTCTTTATCGACCACGGGACCGGTGTGGTGATTGGCGAGACGGCGATCATCGGCGAGCGGGTGCGCATCTACCAGGCGGTGACCTTGGGCGCCAAGCGCTTCCCGGCGGACGAGGACGGCCAGTTGCAGAAAGGCCATCCGCGCCATCCTATCGTTGAGGATGATGTGGTGATTTACGCGGGCGCCACCATCCTGGGGCGGATTACCATCGGCAAAGGCTCGACCATTGGCGGCAATGTGTGGCTGACCCGCAGCGTGCCGGCTGGGGCGAATATCACCCAGGCCAATCTGCAGCATGACGATGGCGCCCAAAAGTAACCCAAGCTGCGCTTAATCCAATGTGTGAGGGGGCTTGCCCCCGATAGCGGTGCACCAGTCAATACATATGCTGGCTGACCCACTGCTATCGGGGGCAAGCCCCCTCCCACATTTATCTGCATTTCAAATTCGGGTTGCTGAACGTTTTGTCATCTCCACCCGTCATACCAGTCCCTGAGCTTGTGTAGGAATCATCTACCACTCAGCCCCGAAATTAGTCCCAAACCACCCATTCATGTTTAACTTGAACGTTCGTTCAAGTTAAACCGGTGGTTCGCTGCCCGCTCACAACAGGAGGCTTACCTTTGCTGAGTCCGTTATTTACAGCCACATTTCACACCTCGGGGGTGCAGGGTTCATGAGTGCATCGTCCACCCCGTCCAGCGGTCAGGTGCGCATGAATGCGCCCGTCTTCTACTTTGCCGCCACAGCCATTTTGCTGTTCGGCCTCACGGTCATCGCTATCCCGCAACAGGCTGGTGCCTGGCTGCTGGCGGCGCAAAACTGGGCGGCCAATACGGTCGGCTGGTATTACATGCTGGCGATGACGCTGTATCTGGTCTTCGTGGTGGTCACCGCGCTATCGGGCTACGGCAAGATAAAACTCGGTGCCGACCACGACGAGCCCGAATTCAGCTACCTGTCCTGGGCCGGCATGCTGTTCGCCGCCGGGATCAGCATCACGCTGTTCTTCTTTTGCGTATCCGAACCCCTGACTCACCTGGTGCAACCGCCCCAGGGCCAGGCGCTGAATGCGGATGCGGCGCGCCAGGCCATGCAGATCCTGTTCCTGCACTGGGGCCTGCACGGCTGGGGCGTGTTCGCGTTTGTCGGCATGGCGCTGGCGTACTTCGCCTACCGGCATAACCTGCCGCTGGCGTTGCGCTCGGCGCTGTACCCGCTGATCGGCAAGCGTATCAATGGCCCGATCGGTTACGCGGTGGATGGCTTCGGCATCATCGCCACGGTGTTCGGCCTGGGCGCCGACATGGGCTTCGGCGTGCTGCACCTCAACTCTGGCCTGGACTACCTGTTCGGTATTGCCCATACCCAATGGATTCAGGTGGGCTTGATCACCTTGATGATGGGCGCGGCGATCATCGTCGCCGTGGCGGGTGTGGACAAGGGCGTGCGGGTGATGTCCGACATCAACATGCTGCTGGCCTGCGCGCTGCTGCTGTTTGTGTTGTTTGCCGGGCCCACCCAGCATTTGCTCAACACCCTGATCCAGAACATCGGTGACTACCTGGGGGCCCTGCCGACCAAGAGTTTCGATGTGTACGCCTACGACAAACCCAGCGACTGGTTGGGCGGCTGGACGGTGTTCTACTGGGCTTGGTGGATCGCATGGTCGCCGTTCGTGGGCCTATTCATCGCGCGCATTTCCCGTGGCCGCACCATCCGCGAATTCGTGTTTGGCGTGCTGCTGATCCCGTTGGGTTTCACCCTGGCGTGGATGTCGATCTTCGGCAACAGCGCCATTGACCAGGTGCTCAACCATGGCATGACCGCGTTGGGCCAGTCAGCCATCGATGAGCCGTCGATGAGCCTGTACCTGCTGCTGGAAACCTACCCGTGGAGCAAAACCGTAATCGCGGTCACGGTGTTCATCAGTTTTGTGTTCTTCGTGACCTCAGCCGATTCCGGCACCGTGGTGCTGTCGACCCTGTCGTCCAAAGGCGGCAACGCCGATGAAGACGGACCGAAATGGCTGCGCGTGTTCTGGGGCGCGATGACCGCCCTGGTCACCAGCGCCTTGCTGTTTGCCGGCAGTATTGATTCGTTGAAATCAGCGGTGGTGCTGACCTCGTTGCCGTTCTCGCTGATCCTGTTGCTGATGATGTGGGGGCTGCACAAGGCGTTCTACCTCGAATCGCAGAAGCAGATCGCGCAGTTGCATTCCCTGGCGCCGATATCGGCCTCCCGCAAAGGCCGAGGCGGCTGGCGCCAGCGCTTGAGCCAGGCGGTGCATTTCCCGTCGCGCGATGAGGTGTACCGCTTCCTCGACACCACGGTGCGCCCGGCCATCGAAGAAGTGACGGCGGTCTTTGTCGAAAAGGGCCTGAGCGTGGTCACCCAGCCCGACCCGTCCAACGACAGCGTCAGCCTGGAAATCGGCCATGGCGAGGAGCGTCCGTTCATCTACCAGGTGCAGATGCGCGGCTACTTCACGCCTTCGTTCGCCCTGGGCGGCATCGGCAAGAAAGAGATCAACAACCGCCGCTACTACCGGGCGGAAGTGCACTTGAGTGAGGGCAGCCAGGACTATGACCTGGTCGGCTACACCAAGGAACAGATCATCAATGACATTCTTGATCAGTACGAGCGGCACTTGCAGTTCCTGCATCTGGTGCGCTAGCAGGAACGGGTTTGCTTGCGAAGGGCTTTAACGATACGGCGGGCATGCTGATGCCCGCAGTATCCCGGAGTTTTCGCAAGCAAGCCCGGCGCTGCTGAGGGCGTCCCGCCTGCCATTTTTTCAGTGTGCGGCAGGTTTCAGCAGATCCTGCAGGCCGATACGGCGAAACATCTCTGCGCGCACTCGGTCGGCCACGCCGTTGACCACTTCACAGCCGTCTTCGGAAGGGTCGATATGTCGACGCAATGGGCGCGTGCCGAAGGGCAGGCCGACAACCTCGACTATCGCCCTGGCAACCTCGCGCACATCGGCATCCTCCGGTTCCAGCGCCGCCAGGCCTTGGAGGGCGGCATTCGCCACGCCTGCATAGGGGCCGTCTTCGTACTCGCTCGCGCGGGCTTGGTCAGCGGGCTTACCGGAGTGCACGAAGTGATTGGTGCCCTTGGTGAAAGCGCCTGGCACGATGATCGACGTTTCAATCCCCCATAGGCTTAGTTCGCTGGCATAAGAAACCGCCAGGGAATCCATCGCCGCCTTGGCCGCGAAGTACGGGGCAAGAAAAGGTGGGGTGCCGCCGCGTGCGCTGCTGGACGATATCCACATCACCAGGCCTTTGCCTTGTTTGCGCAGTTGCGGCAGTGCGGTGCGGTTGACCCGTTGGGTGCTCAGCACGTTGATGTCGTAGAGCTGGGCGAACTGTTCGGGGCTGAAGGCCTCGGCCGGGCCGAACGACATGTGCCCGGCGTTGTGGATGATCACATCCAGGCGGCCGCAGTCCGCGACGATCCTGGCGACGCCTGCCTCCACGGACTCACTGGATGCTACGTCCAGCTCAACACTGCGCAGATCCACACGGTGTTCGGCGGCGTAGCGCTGTACGTCGGCCACTTGCGGCGCGTTGCGCCCCTGGGTTTCGCGCATGCTGGCGTAGACGGTGTGGCCGGCATCGGCCAGGGCGCGGGCGGTGAGGGCGCCAAAACCGCTGGATGCACCGGTAATCAGGATTACGGATTTCATAGCATTGTCCTTTTAAATGGCGATTCAGGCTTGGCGCGCAAGGCGCTGCTGCACGGTGTGGGAGAGCCAGCCGGCGAAGGCGCCAAGGCTGCTGGCGCCGCCCAACTCAGCGACACTTTCCAGTGATGGCTCCAGATGAGAGGCGAAGTACGCGATCAGGCCGAGGAAATAGCTGAGAATGTTGTTCATCACCGGCACGGCGCGCAGCGATACCACGACCATTGCCACGGTAAACACCACCGTCGGCAGTGCCCACGCACCGAGCGCGGGGCTCAGCGCTGCAATGCCCATTGCCGCCAACAGGCCGATGGCAATGCCCACCCATACACATCCCAGGTTGGTCAAGCCATCGCGCAGGGTCAGCCCGCGGCTGAAAAACGCGACCCATCCGACGAACATCGCCCAGACCGGCAAGGTCAACATTCCGCTGGTGCCTGCGGCCATGGCAGCAATGCTGGCCGCAATGACAGTGGCCAGGGTAAACGCCCATTTTGATTGACTGCTGGGTTGGGCAGCGCTGTTTGCGTGACTCATGAATGCAACTCCTCCGATAGGATCAGCGAATCAAACAAGGCCGCCATTGGCGCGCAGGATTTGCCCGTTGACCCAGCCGGCGGCCGGGCTCACCAGAAACGCCACTGTGCGAGCGATATCTTCCGGTTGGCCGAGGCGTTCCAGCGGCGCCATCTTGGCCAGGCCCTGTATCTGTTCTTCGCTCTTGCCGTGCAGGAACAACTCGGTGGCAACCGGGCCGGGGGCGACGGCGTTGACGGTGATGCCCCGCCCGCGCATTTCCTTGGCAAATACCTGGGTCAAGGATTCCACCGCCGCCTTGCTGGCGATGTACACCGCGTAACCTGGGAAATTAAGGCCGACGGTGCTGCTGGAAAAATTGACGATTCGCCCGCCGTCATTCAGGCGCGTGGCGGCTTCACGCAAGGCGTTGAAAGTGCCCCGTGTGTGGATATCGAAATTCTGGTCGTAGAGTTCATCACTGTGTTGGGCCAGAGGCAGTGCCTTTAGAATGCCGGCGTTGTTGACCAGCACATCAACCTTGCCCAGTTGCGCCTCGGTCTCATCGAACAGCCGCTTGATGTCGGCAGGCTTGGCCACGTCGCCTTGAATCGCTATGGCTTGGTGGCCGGCCTGACGCAGTTCCACCACCAGCGCGGATGCTTCGGTAGCGCTGTTGGCGTAGTTGATGGCGACGGCGTAACCGTCGGCGGCGAGCTGTCTGGCGACTACCGCACCGATACCGCGAGAAGCGCCAGTGATGATTGCGACTTGAGTTGTCATGATCCGGTTTCCTTGAAGTGGGGGGTGTGGAAGCAGATTCACATGTTTACCCAAGCCGATAAATGCGCCAGAGTTGCCCTCACTGTTCAATTATCGCCAACAATGGAGAGGCAACATGGACCAGGTCAAAGCGATGAAGGTGTTCGTACGCATCTACGAACGTTCAAGCTTCACGCTGGCGGCCGATGACCTGAATCTGCCGCGTGCAACCCTTACCCACACCCTCAACCAATTCGAAGCCTGGCTTGGCACGCGCCTTCTGGAGCGCAGCACTAGGCGCGTGCGCCCGACCCTGGACGGCGAGGCTTATTACCAACGCTGCGTGCACCTTCTGGCCGAACTCGAAGAGGCAGAGCTGGCCTTTCGCAGCGTGGCGCCCAAGGGCCGGTTGCGTGTGGATCTGCACGGCACCCTGGCCAAGTACTTTGTGATACCGGCGTTACCGCAATTTATGGCGCGTTACCCGCACATCGAGCTGTCCATCAGCGAGGCGGATCGCTTTGTCGACCTGATCAGCGAAGGGGTTGATTGCGTGCTGCGCGCAGGAACCCTGGGCGACTCCTCGTTGATCGGTCGGCGGGTGGCGACCTTGCGCCAGGTCACCTGCGCCAGTCCCGCCTACTTGCGTACATACGGCGAGCCGCAGAGCCTGGCTGACCTGAGTCGGCATCGTGCGGTGAACTACGTTTCGCGCACGACGGCTAAGTTGTTTCCGTTCGAGTTCATGGTCGAAGGTGTGCTGCGGGAAGTCACCATCGAAAGTGCGCTCTCGGTATTTGGCGCCGAAATCTATTCGGCCAGTGCGGTGGCCGGGTTGGGCATTATCCAATGTCCGCATTACCGCATGGCCGAGCTGATCAAGCAGGGCGTAATGTGTGAAATTCTGAAAGATACGCCGCCACCCTCGATGCCGGTTTCCGTGCTTTACCCACACAATCGACAGCTCTCGCCGCGGGTGCGCGTATTCGTCGACTGGCTCGCCGAAATTTTCGAAAATGTGCGCTGATTTCCTCTGCTTGAATCGATGACATTCGCACCGGGCTGGGCATCAAAAGCGCATAGGCGCATGAGATCGTTGTAGCGCAACTTGGCACCTGCCGTTCCACACGAGTAGCAAATTGCTGTAAAAGAGGAAGGCATACTTAAGCGATTCAGCGGGTTGAAAGGCCTGGGAATAACCTTATTCCCAGGCCTTATTGGCCCCAAGCCCAGAGAGGATTCGATGACGTACATTGCTGCCGAAAACCGCTATGAATCTATTCCTTATCGCCGCGTAGGCCGCAGTGGATTGGTGCTGCCGGCACTGTCCCTGGGGTTGTGGCACAACTTTGGCGACAGCACGCCCATCGCCACCCAGCGCGCCCTGCTGCGCACTGCGTTCGACCTGGGTATCAACCACTTCGACCTGGCCAATAACTACGGCCCGCCTTACGGCAGCGCCGAGATCAACTTCGGCCGTTTGCTGCGCGAAGACTTCAAGCACTACCGCGACGAGCTGATCATCTCGAGCAAGGCCGGCTGGGACATGTGGCCCGGTCCTTACGGCCAGGGCGGCGGCTCGCGTAAGTACGTGCTGGCGAGCCTGGACCAGAGCCTGCAACGCCTGGGCGTCGACTACGTGGATATTTTCTATTCCCACCGTTTCGATGCTGACACGCCGCTGGAAGAAACCGCCAGTGCGCTGGCGACCGCCGTGCAACAGGGCAAGGCGCTGTACATCGGTATCTCGTCCTACTCCGGGGTAAAGACCCGCGAGATGGCAGCCCTGCTCAAAGAGTGGAAAGTGCCGCTGTTGATTCACCAACCGGCCTACAACCTGCTCAACCGCTGGGTGGAAAAAGACCTGCTCGACACTACCGAAGAACTCGGCACCGGGGTGATTGCCTTCACGCCGCTGGCCCAGGGTTTGCTCACCGATAAATACCTCAACGGCGTACCGGCCGATGCGCGGGTGAATCGCCCCGGTGGTGGCTCGCTGCAGGCCAAGCATCTGTCCGAAGCCAACATTGCCCACGTGCGTGCCTTGAACGAAATCGCTCAGCGTCGTGGCCAGAGCCTGGCGCAACTGGCGTTGGCCTGGACCCTGCGCGATCCACGGGTGACCAGTGCGCTGATCGGTGCGAGCCGGCCGGAGCAGATCATCGAGAACGTCGGGGCGCTGCAGAACCTGAACTTCAGCGCTGAAGAACTGGCGGAAATCGACCGGTTTGCCCAGGAAGGCGGAATCAACCTGTGGGAAAAACCATCCACCGCTGAATAACTGACGCAACTCGGTCAAAATGTGGGAGGGGGCTTGCCCCCGATAGCAATTTTTCAGCCAACTAATCAGTGACTGACCTACCGCCATCGGGGGCAAGCCCCCTCCCACATTTAAAACGGCACGTCGCCCAGGATGGTTGCCCGGTGCATCACCCGCCGCTGCGGCCGGTAGTCGTCCACTGCGTAGTGCTGGGTGACGCGGTTGTCCCAGAACGCCACGTCGTTTTCCTGCCAGCGCCAGCGAATGGTGAATTCCGGGCGGGTGGCATGCGCGAACAAAAACTTCAGGACCGCTTCGCTTTCCGCCGGCTCCAGCTCATTGATCCTGGTGGTGAAGCCGTCGCTGACGAACAGCGATTTACGGCCACTCACAGGGTGTGTGCGTATCACCGGGTGCGACAGTGGCGGGTTCTTTTTGCGGGCTTCTTCCCAGCGCGCCAGGTCGGCGGCGGTGTTGCCATAGCGCTCCAGTGGGAAGGATTTGACGAAGTCGTGGGTGGCAGTCAGCCCATCGAGCAATGCCTTGAAGGGTTCGGACAGCGCTTCATAGGCCGCAATCCCACTGGCCCACAAAGTGTCGCCACCGTAGGCCGGCAGCAGCTTGGCGCTGAGTACCGCGCCGAGGGCCGGGGTGGGCAGGAAGGTCACGTCGGTGTGCCAGATCGCATTGTCACGCACATCGGTGACGGCCGTGTCGAGGATCAGCACTTCGGGCTGTTCCGGCACGTTGGGGTAGATCGGATGAATATGCAGGTCACCAAAATGCGCCGCGAACCGTGCCTGTTGCTGCGGGGTGATCGGCTGATTGCGAAAGAACAGCACTGAATGCGCGAGCAGTGCTTGTTCAATGGCGTCGCGCTGTTCGCTGCTCAGCGTTTGGGTAATATCGACGCCACTGATCTGTGCGCCCAGTGCGGTGCTTAACGGGGTAACGGTCAGGCTGCTCATTTATCGTTCATCACTCAGTGTGCCTGGCCATGCCACGGCACTAATTTACGCTGCAGGGCGCGCAGGCCCATTTCCATGGCGAAGGCGATCAGCGCGATCACCAGGATGCCCAATACCACGACGTCGGTGACCAGAAACTGCGCAGCCGACTGCACCATGAAGCCCAGGCCGCTGGTGGCGGCGATCAGCTCGGCGGCCACCAGGGTCGACCACCCCACGCCCAGGCCGATGCGCACACCGGTGAGGATGTCGGGCAGGGCGCTGGGCAGGATCACATGACGAATCAACTGGGCCCGAGTCGCGCCGAGGGACTGCGCGGCGCGCAACTTGGCCGGGTCCACAGTGCGCACGCCGGTCGCGGTGGCGATGGCAATCGGCGCAAAGATCGCCAGGTAAATCAGCAGCACCTTGGACAGCTCGCCGATGCCGCACCAAATCACGATCAGCGGCAGATAGGCCAGCGGCGGAATCGGCCGGTAGAACTCGATCAGCGGGTCGAGAATGCCGCGGGCAATACGGTTGGCACCGATGGCGATCCCCACCGGCACAGCCGTCAGTACCGCAAAGCCCAAGCCCAGGCCGATGCGGCTGAGGCTGGCGCCCAAGTGCTGCCACAAGGTGGAATCCATATAGCCGGTAGTGGCCAGCAACCAGCCTTTTTGCAGCACAGCCGAGGGTGGCGGCAGGAACAGCGGCTCGATCAGCCCGGTGGCGGTCACTGCCCACCACAGCGCGAGCAGGGCAAGCAGAGTCAACACACTGATCCAGCGCGTACTCAGGCTGCGCCGTAGCGCGACCGGCTGGGGTGCGACGGGCTTGGCCGCCGTCGTGGAAAGTTCGTAGCTGCTCATGCGTACACCTGCCGTTGCGAGAACACTTTGCCCAGCACATGTTCACGGGTTTCGATAAAGCGTGGGTCGGACTTGATCGCCCGTGCCGATTCGCCCGCCGCGTAGCGTTGGCCGAAGTCCAGGTGCAGGCGTTCGACGATTTGGCCGGGATTGGGTGCCAACAGGATCAGGTCCGTGGCGAGGAACACCGCTTCTTCGATGTCGTGGGTGATCAGGAACACCGGTTTGGCCGTGCGGCGCCAGACTTGCAGCAGCAGTTCCTGCATCTGTTCGCGGGTAAAGGCATCGAGGGCGCCGAAGGGCTCGTCCATCAGTAACACGCGAGGGTCGGCGGCGAGGGCGCGAGCGAGGCCGACGCGTTGCTTCTGGCCACCGGAGAGTTGCCAGATGCGGCGGCTGTCGAAACCGCTCAGGTCCACCAGCGCGAGCATTTCCCGAGCGCGCACTTCACGTTGCGCCTTGGGCACGCCGGCCAGTTCCAGGCCGAAGCCGACGTTGGCCAGCACGTCCTGCCAGGGCAGCAGGGCGTCGTCCTGGAACACCACGCCGCGCTCGGCACTGGGGCCTTTGACCGGCACACCATCGAGGGTAATGCGCCCGGCCGAGGGCTCGACGAAGCCGGCAATCAGGTTCAACAGCGAAGTCTTGCCACTGCCGGAAGGGCCGAGGGCCACCAGCAATTGCTGGGGCCCAAGTTCAAGTGAAATATCCGCCAGTACCGGTTCCGGAGCGCCTGGGTACTGTGCGCTGATGCGCTCCAGTTGTAGCAAGGCCATCGCGATGAACTCCTCAGTTAGTGATGAATTTGGCGCTGATGTATGGGGCGTAGTCCGGCAGCACGGCGTCGACCTTGCCTTGTTCCTTGAGGAACGCCGCGGTATCGGTGACGGCCTTGGTGGTCGGGGCGCCCAGCAGGGTGACCTGGTCGGCGGCCAACGGGTAGACGTTGCCTTGCAGCAGCAGCGGGATGTCGCTGGCCTTGGCACCGGAGAGTTTCACCAGCTTGTCGACGTTGGTTTTGTCGGCGAGCCACGCTTGTGGGTCTTTGCGATACGCGGCGTAGGCATCCAGGGTGACCTTGGCAAAGGCAGTGACGATTTCCGGATGCTTCTCGGCGAAGTCCTTGCGCACGATCCAGGCGTCGAAGGTCGGCGCGCCGAACTTGGCCAGCTCGCCGGAGGTGATCAACACCTTGCCGTTTTCCTTGGCGACGCCCAGTGCCGGGTCCCACACGTAGGTGGCGTCGATATCACCGCGCTTCCAGGCGGCGATGATGGCCGGTGGTGCGAGATTGAGGATGGTCACTTTCGAAGGGTCGATGTTCCAGTGCTTCAGCGCGGCCAGCAGGCTGTAGTGACCGGTGGACACGAACGGCACGGCGATCTTTTTACCGATCAGGTCCTGAGGGCTGTTGATGCCCGAGCCATCCCGCGCCACCAGCGCTTCGGCGCCGCCGATCTGGGTGGCGACGAGAAAGGTTTGCACCGGTACCTTGCGAGTGATCGCAGCGGTCAACGGGCTGGAACCGAGGTAACCGATCTGCACGTCGCCCGAGGCGATGGCGGCGATGATATCGGCGCCATTGTCGAATTTGCGCCAGTCGATCTTGGCGTGGGTGGCCTTTTCATAGGCGCCGTCGGCCTGGGCAACTTTCGCCGGGTCTACGGTGGTCTGGTAAGCGACGGTCACATCCGCCGCCTGGACAAACAGGCTGGCACCGGCCAGGGACAACGCCGCCAGCAAGCGCAGGGGGGTCAGCAGTTTCAAGGGGGAGCTCCTCAGTCAGGCGGCCGGGGGTCGGCGTGTGAGGAGACTAAATGATCTAAGAATCAGAAAATAAATAACATTTTCGAATTAGCTTAGTCAGAGAAGATTGAAGCTAATCTGCGCCATATGAGGGCAAATGTGGGAGGGGGCTTGCCCCCGATAGCGGTGAATCAGTCACTCATAGGTAGACTGACACTCTGCTATCGGGGGCAAGCTGAACTGGCCTAATGATCCCGGACACCTCTTAAGGGCGATATGATTCGCCCAATCAGGAGGTTCCAAATGCAACAGCGAAAGACCTATACCCGCGAGTTCAAGCAACGTGCTGCAAGCATGGTTCTTGATGATAACTGCTCAGTTCCCGACGTCTGTGCATCGATGGACGTTGGCCCTACGGCTCTGCGCCGCTGGGTTGATCAGGTTCGTAAAGAGCGTCACAAAGGGCAGCCAGTGGCAGGTACCAAAGCTATCAGCGACGAACAGCGAGAGCTTCAACAGCTACGAGCCAAGGTCAAGCGCCTGGAGACTGAGGCTGAAATCTTAAAAAAGGCTACGGCTCTCTTGATGTCGGATCCCGATCGTTTTTCCTGATCGAGGAACTGAGGGAGTCGAGTTCATATCCGACCAGCCTGCTTTGCAGTGCGCTAGGCGTTTCTCGCAGCGCGTTTTATGACTGGATTAAGCGTCGCTCAGCGCCGAATGCCGAGCGTGACGCGCTTAGAGCAAAAGTCGTGCAATTGCATGTCGAAAGCCGGGAAAGTGCAGGCGCGCGGATGATCTCTCAGCGCCTGAAGGCCCAGCAGATCAAGGTGGGAAGGTATTTAGTTGCAAAGCTCATGGCGGAGGCAAATCTGGCCAGCAAACAGCGCCGCCGCCATCAGTATCGTTCTAGAGGCGTCGAAGCATTTGTGGCCAAGAACCTGCTCGAGCGTAACTTCGAGCCAACCGCAATTAATCAGGTCTGGTGCGGCGACGTTACCAGCCTGATGGTTGGGAAACGCTGGTATCACTTGGCAGCGGTGATTGATCTGTTCGCCCGCCGAATCGTTGGCTGGGCATTTTCTCTGATCAATGACGCCAACCTGGTAAGCAAGGCGCTGAGAATGGCGGTAGAGGTTCGAGGCAAACATGCAGGCTTGATGTTTCATTCGGATCAAGGCTGCCAATACACCAGCCAGCTCTTTCAGTCCGAGCTGCTGGAGCATGGAATAACGCAAAGCATGAGCCGCAGGGGGCAGTGCTGGGACAACGCGCCAACAGAGCGTTTCTTCGGGACGCTCAAATCAGAGTGGGTGCCCACCAAAGGCTATACGACAGTTGAAGAAGCCAAGCAGGATATGACCCGCTTCTTCATGCGATACAACCGAATCAGGCTCCACAGCTACAACAACTACCTGTCGCCAATAGCCATGGAGCAGGAGGCGGCTTAATCACCGTAATCGGTGTCCGGAAAAACTTGACCAGAACAAGCCCCCTCCCACAATGGACTGAGTTCGTCCTTAGTTGCTGATCGCCAGAATGCTCGCCTGGTACGAGCCGACGAACACATCGAAATCGCCCACTTCGTTCTGCTCAAGCTCAGCCTGTTGAGCCAGCGACGTACGCGCCAGTTCTTCAAAGCGCGCCTGTTCCTCGGCGGGAAGCGGCTCCTTGCGGAAGTACTCGGCGTGCAGCTCGCTCTGGTGCAGCGAGAACTGCGCAAAGCTTTCCTTGCGCTCGGCCATTGCTGCCAGCACCTGAGCCGACGGCGTCAGAGACGGGTCGTTGATCTTGGCCAGTTGAGCGTCCAGTGCCTGGCTATGTTCAGTGATGCCATGGCTCTCGTCGAGCAGGGCGGCCAGCGGGGCGATTTGCTCCAAAAGCTCGGTGGCCCACTCTTTCATATCCACCGCTTGACCCTCGCGCTGCAATTGCAGGCCCGGCCGGCGGCCTTCCTTGACCACGCTGAGGAAGTTTGAGGTGGCATTCCCGCATTCATTACTGGCGAACAGTGGGCTGTCATTCAGTGCGCAATACAACAGGAACGCGTCAAGAAAGCGCGACTCGGGAAGGTCGATGCCCATCGGCAGAAACGGGTTGATGTCCAGGCAGCGCACTTCGATGTACTGGATACCACGGGCCATCAGCGCCTGGATCGGCCGCTCGCCGGTATAGGTCACGCGCTTGGGGCGGATGTTGGAGTAGTACTCGTTTTCGATCTGCAGAATGTTGGTGTTGAGCTGCACCCACTCGCCATCCTTGTGCGTGCCGACTTCGACATACGGCGCGTAGGGCGTTGCCACCGCTTCGCGCAGGCTGTCGGTGTAGCTGGCCAGGTCGTTGTAACACGGCGTGAGGCCGGCCTGAGCGTTGCTCTGGTAACCCAGGTCGCTCATGCGCAGGCTGGTGGCGTACGGCAAGTACAGTGTTTCGGCGTCGAGCACTTCCAGCTGGTGCGAGCGACCGCGCAGGAAACCCGCATCCAGGGCCGGCGAGGCGCCAAAGAGGTACATCAACAGCCAGCTGTAGCGACGGAAGTTACGAATCAGCGCGATGTAGGCGGTGGATTGGTAGTCGCGGTCGGTGCCGACAAACCCTTCGGCTTCCTTGAGCAACGGCCACAGCTGTTCGGGCAGCGAAAAGTTGTAGTGGATGCCGGCGATGCATTGCATGGTCTTGCCGTAGCGCAGGGCCAGGCCCTTGCGATACACGTACTTGAGCTGGCCGATATTGGACGTGCCGTAGTAGGCAATCGGAATGTCTTCCTCAGCCGGCAACGGACACGGCATCGAGGGGCTCCACAGGTATTCGCTGCCCAGCTTGCTGTAGGCAAAGCGATGGATCTTGTCCAGGCTGCTCAGGGTATCGGCCGGGTTGGGCAGCGCGGGGGTGATGAACTCCAGCAGCGATTCCGAGTAGTCGGTGGTGATCTGCTCGTGGGTCAACGCGGCGCCCAGGGCTTCCGGATGCGGCGTCTGGGCCAGGCGACCCTCGCTGGTGACGCGCAGGCATTCACGCTCGATGCCATGCAGGCAGTGCTCTAGCAGGGAGAGGTGTTCGCGCTTGCCGAGCAGGGCCAGGCGGCGGTTGAGAAGTTCGCTCAAGTTGGATTCCTTCACGCGTCAGTCGCCCCAATATGGGGGTGGGCAAGACGGTCTACAAGGGTGAAGTTGAAACTGGCGTGATCGCCTGGTTCTGAGTCGATTTGACCCGCTCTGAATATGCCGACTTCACTCCATGAATTGGGCTACAGCGCAGCGAGAAAATTCCGACGCTGTTGTCGCAGCGCCGAAATTAACTCAAATCAGGGGTAGGGAGCTATAGGACAGCGAACGTGCCCTGTGCTTTTGCGACAAGTCTTTCGCCCTGGTACACGTCGGCTTCGACCACCAATGTGCGCCTGCCGGCGTGGATCACCCGGCTGGTGCACAGCACATCTCCGTCTTCAACGGCGCGGATATAGTTGATCTTGCACTCGATGGTCGCGCTCTGCTGGTCGAACCCATGGGAGCTGGAGCAGGCCAGCCCCATGGTGATATCCACCAGGCTGAAGATCGCGCCGCCATGCAGCTTGCCGCCGCGATTGCGCAACTGCGGCGCCAGGCTCAGGGCCACCTCGGCAACGCCCTCATCCAGGCGTTGCAGGCGGCAGCCGATCAGTTCGCTGAATGCGCTCTGGGTCAAACCGGCCGGAATATCCATCAGCGCTTCTTCAACTGCTTGGCTTTGGCGAACAGCGAAGCCATGGCATTGTTGCTCGGTGCGGCTGTCGCGGTTTCCTTGCGCGGCGCGGTGTTCTGCGATGAGCGCGGTGCCGAGCCAGGGCGGGCGCCACGGGCTCCGTCGATTTTCTCGCCGGGGGTGTCGCTCATGCGCATCGACAGGCCAACGCGTTTGCGCGGGATGTCGACTTCCATCACCTTGACCTTGACCACGTCACCGGCCTTTACCGCTTCGCGAGGATCCTTGATGAACTTCTCCGAAAGCGCGGAGATATGCACCAAGCCGTCCTGATGCACGCCGATATCGACGAACGCGCCGAAGTTGGTCACGTTGGTCACCACGCCTTCGAGGATCATGCCCGGTTGCAGGTCCTTGAGGTCTTCGACACCGTCCTGGAACTCGGCGGTCTTGAACTCGGGGCGTGGGTCGCGGCCGGGCTTTTCCAGTTCTTGCAGAATGTCGGTGATGGTCGGCACGCCGAAGGTTTCGTCGGTGTACTTCTTCGGGTCCAGGCGCTTGAGGAACGCGGCGTCGCCGATCAGCGAGCGGATGTCGCGATCGGTTTCGGCGGCAATGCGCTGTACCAGCGGATAGGCTTCCGGGTGAACCGCAGAGGCATCCAGCGGGTTATCACCGTTCATTACGCGTAGGAAACCGGCGGCTTGCTCGAAGGTTTTCTCACCCAGGCGCGCGACTTTTTTCAGCGCGGCGCGGGTTTTGAACGCGCCGTTCTCGTCGCGGTGGGTGACGATATTCTGCGCGAGGGTAGCGTTGAGGCCGGAGATGCGTGCAAGCAGCGCCACGGACGCGGTATTTACGTCCACACCCACGGCGTTCACGCAGTCTTCCACGACCGCATCCAGGCCCCGCGCCAGCTTGAGCTGCGACACGTCATGCTGGTATTGGCCGACGCCGATGGATTTGGGGTCGATTTTCACCAGTTCGGCCAGCGGGTCCTGCAGGCGACGGGCAATCGACACGGCGCCGCGGATCGACACATCGAGGTCCGGGAATTCCTTGGACGCCAGTTCCGAGGCCGAGTACACCGAAGCCCCCGCCTCGGAGACCATCACCTTGGTCATCTTCATGGCTGGGTACTTTTTGATCAGCTCGGCGGCCAGCTTGTCGGTTTCGCGGCTGGCGGTGCCGTTGCCGATGGCGATCAGGTCCACGGCGTGCTTGGCGCACAGGGCGGCCAGGATCGCGAGGGTCTGGTCCCACTTGTTATGCGGTACGTGCGGGTAGACGGTGGCGTGGTCCAGCAGCTTGCCGGTGGCGTCGACCACCGCGACCTTGCAACCGGTGCGCAGGCCCGGGTCCAGGCCCAGGGTCGCCCGTGGGCCGGCCGGTGCAGCCAGCAACAGGTCATGCAGGTTGTGGGCGAACACGTTGATCGCTTCGGTTTCGGCGCCATCACGCAGCTCGCCGAGCAGGTCGGTTTCCAGGTGGGTGTAGAGCTTGACCTTCCAGGTCCAGCGCACGACTTCACCGAGCCACTTGTCCGCAGGACGATTCTGATTCTGGATGCCGAATTGTTGACCGATCATGCCCTCGCACGGGTGCATGGTGCCTGGCAGCTCGTCACCGACTTTCAGCGCGGAGCTGAGAATGCCCTCGTTGCGGCCGCGGAAAATCGCCAGGGCGCGGTGGGATGGCATGCTTTTGAGCGGTTCGTCGTGTTCGAAGTAATCGCGGAACTTGGCGCCTTCTTCCTCTTTGCCGGCGATCACGCGGGCGCTGAGGATGGCTTCCTGTTTCAAGTAGGTACGCAGCTTTTCGAGCAGGCTGGCGTTTTCCGCGAAGCGCTCCATCAGGATGTACTTGGCGCCTTCAAGGGCGGCCTTGATATCGGCGACGCCTTTTTCTGCGTCGACAAAACGCGCGGCTTCGGTTTCCGGGTTCAGCGACGGGTCATTGAACAGGCCGTCGGCCAAGTCGCCCAGGCCAGCTTCCAGGGCGATCTGGCCCTTTGTACGACGTTTCTGTTTATACGGCAGATAAAGGTCTTCGAGGCGGGTCTTGGTGTCGGCGAGCTTGATGTCGCGTTCCAATTGCGGGGTCAACTTGCCCTGTTCTTCGATGCTGGCAAGGATGCTGATACGCCGCTCGTCGAGTTCTCGCAGGTAGCGCAGGCGTTCTTCCAGGTGTCGCAGCTGGATATCGTCAAGGCTGCCTGTTACTTCTTTTCGGTAACGGGCGATGAAAGGCACCGTGGAGCCTTCATCCAGTAGCGCGACGGCCGCTTCGACCTGTTGTGGGCGTACACCGAGTTCCTCGGCGATGCGGCTGTTGATGCTGTCCATAAAACCACCTGAAATTCTGAAAAGCAGCTCGCACGCCCGGAAAACAAGGCCTTGCGAGGCTGGTTGAGCGGCCCGACTGGCGCCGCTGCCTGGGTCAAGAGGCAGCCTATTGACCCTCGAAATCGAAAAAACACGATAAGCCGGTAAAAAAAAGCCCGGCAGTAAACAGTAACGATCTGACGTTGCCCTGCACGAAGGCGCCGCATTATAACCAGCGTTCTGCCCTTGGGGGCTACTGCGCCAGAGGTTGTTGGGCGGGGCTTGGCTGGCGGTAGACGAAAAATCTGCTAACAATGCACACGGTGCGTATAACGGCAGCTAGGCCATAATGCGCGCCGAGATAAGAGGAGCATCTAATGAGCAGCACTGCACAAACTGCTGAAGGCGAAAAAATTCTCATCGTTGATGACGATCCGGGGCTGAGCAGCCTGCTGGAGCGCTTCTTCAACTCCAAAGGCTATCGGGCGCGCGCGGTGCCGAACACCGAGCAGATGGACCGCCTGCTGGGCCGTGAAGTGTTCAATCTGGTCGTGCTTGACCTGATGCTGCCCGGCGAAGACGGCCTGACCGCCTGCAAGCGTCTGCGCGGCGCGAACAACCAGATCCCGATCATCATGCTCACCGCCAAGGGCGATGAGCTGAGTCGCATCAAGGGCCTCGAACTGGGCGCTGATGACTACCTGGCCAAGCCGTTCAACCCTGACGAATTGATGGCGCGGGTCAAGGCCGTACTGCGTCGCCAGGCACCTTCGGTACCGGGCGCGCCGGGCAGCGAAGACGAAAGCGTGACCTTTGGCGACTACGAGTTGTCCCTGGCAACCCGCGAGCTCAAGCGTGGCGACGAAGTGCACATGCTCACCACCGGCGAATTCGCAGTGCTCAAGGCCCTGGTGATGAATGCTCGCCAGCCGCTGACCCGCGACAAGCTGATGAACCTGGCCCGTGGCCGAGAATGGGACGCCCTGGAGCGCTCCATCGACGTGCAGATCTCCCGATTGCGCCGGATGATCGAGCCGGACCCGTCCAAGCCGCGGTATATCCAGACGGTGTGGGGTGTGGGTTATGTGTTTGTGCCGGATGGCACCGCAACCAAGTGACCGATGATTTGCAGGGGCGGGCATCCGGCGTTTGATTCCATGGGGATCGACGGGGTGTCCGGCGTCTGCAATTCTGCGAGCGCCGCTCGTTCCTGCAAGGTGTCTAGCTGTCTCCTATGAAAACCCCGCTGTGGTTCCCGCAAAGTTTCTTCTCCCGCACCCTTTGGCTGGTGCTGATCGTCGTTCTGTTTTCGAAAGCCCTCACGCTGGTTTATCTGTTGATGAACGAGGACGTGCTGGTGGATCGGCAGTACAGCCATGGTGTCGCCTTGACGTTGCGTGCCTACTGGGCCGTAGATCCCGAGAACCGTGAAAAGGTAGCCAAGGCCTCAACGCTGATCCGGGTTGATGGTGCCGGCGTGCCTGAGGGCGAGCAGCATTGGCCCTACAGTGAGATCTACCAGCGCCAGATGCAGGCGGAGCTGGGCGAGGACACCGAAGTGCGGCTGCGCATGCATGTTTCGCCTGCGCTGTGGGTGAGGGCGCCAAGTCTGGGCGATGCCTGGATCAAGGTTCCGCTGTATCCGCACCCGTTGCGCGGGCAGAAAATCTGGAACGTATTGGGCTGGTTCCTTGCCATCGGCCTGCTTTCGACGGCGTCGGCGTGGATCTTCGTGCGCCAGCTCAATCAGCCGCTCAAACGCCTGGTGTTCGCAGCCCGCCAGTTGGGCCAGGGCCGCAGTGTGCGCCTGCCGGTCAGCGATACGCCCAGTGAGATGACCGAGGTGTACGGCGCATTCAACCAGATGGCGGAGGATGTCGAGCAGGCCGGGCGCGAGCGCGAGCTGATGCTGGCGGGGGTGTCCCATGACCTGCGCACGCCGTTGACGCGCTTGCGCTTGTCCCTGGAGTTGATGGGCGACCATACCGACCTCACCGATGACATGGTGCGCGACATCGAGGATATGGACGCGATTCTCGACCAGTTCCTGGCGTTCATCCGTGACGGGCGTGATGAAGTCGTGGAGGAGGTAGACCTGACTGATCTGGTCCGTGAAGTGGTCGCGCCCTATAACCAGAGCGGCGAGCAGGTGCGCATGCGCCTGGAACCGATCCAGCCGTTTGCTTTACGCAGGGTGTCGATGAAGCGCCTGCTCAACAACCTGATCGGCAATGCTTTGCATCATGCCGGTTCGGATGTGGAAGTGGCGGCCTACGTGTCCGGCGACAGCGCTGCGCCCTATGTGGTGCTGAGCGTGATGGACCGTGGTACTGGTATCGACCCGGCTGAACTGGAAGCCATTTTCAACCCGTTCACCCGTGGCGACCGCGCCCGGGGCGGTAAAGGTACCGGTTTGGGGCTGGCGATCGTGCGGCGGATTGCGTCGATGCATGGCGGCAATGTTGAGCTGCGCAACCGTGAAGAGGGCGGCCTGGAAGCACGGGTGCGCTTGCCGCTCGGGTTGATGTTGCCCAGGGATGCGGTATAGGAACAGCGGCAAGCTTCAAGCTTGAAGCCGCAAGAGAAAGGCAGGCAGCTTTTGCTCTTTCTTGCAGCTTATAGCTTGAAGCTGACAGCTGCGCCCCTAGCCCTTGCCCTTGGTGCGAGTCATGTTCGGCCCGCCATTCTTTTCCAGATGCTGAATGATGATTCCCGCCACATCCTTGCCGGTGGTGGTCTCGATCCCCTCCAGGCCCGGCGATGAGTTCACCTCCATCACCAACGGCCCATGGTTGGAGCGCAGAATATCCACGCCGGCCACGGCCAGCCCCATGACCTTGGCCGCACGCAGTGCGGTCATGCGCTCCTCCGGGGTGATCTTGATCAGGCTGGCGCTGCCGCCACGGTGCAGGTTGGAGCGGAACTCACCCGGCTTGGCCTGGCGCTTCATCGCGGCAATGACCTTGTCGCCCACCACGAAGCAGCGGATATCCGCACCGCCCGCTTCCTTGATGTACTCCTGCACCATGATGTTCTGCTTGAGGCCCATGAACGCCTCGATCACCGACTCCGCTGCCGTTGCGGTTTCGCACAACACCACGCCGATGCCCTGGGTGCCTTCCAGCACCTTGATCACCAGCGGCGCGCCATTGACCATTTCGATCAGGTCGGGGATGTCATCCGGGGAGTGGGCAAAGCCGGTGACTGGCAGGCCAATACCCCGGCGCGACAGCAGCTGCAGGGAGCGCAGCTTGTCTCGCGAGCGTGCGATGGCCACGGATTCGTTCAGCGGGAAGACCCCCATCATCTCGAACTGGCGCAGCACCGCGCAGCCGTAGAACGTCACCGAGGCGCCGATGCGCGGGATCACCGCATCAAAACCTTCCAACGGCTTGCCACGGTAGTGGATCTGCGGCTTGTGGCTGGCAATATTCATATAGGCCCGCAACGTATCGATCACCACCATTTCATGGCCACGCTCAGTGCCGGCCTCGACCAGGCGACGGGTGGAATACAGACGCGGGTTTCGCGACAGCACAGCAATCTTCATGCAGCACCTGGGGCAGAAATAGTGGAGACCGGGAACACCGGCTTGTCTTGAACGTACTTGACGCCTGGGCTGACCACCAACTGGCCGTCAACCAGCGCCTTGGAGCCCAGCAGCAGGCGATAGCGCATGGCTTTGCGGCAAGCGAGGGTGAATTCCACCCGCCATACCCGATCACCCAGCGCCAGGGTGGTGCTGATCACATAGCGCACCTGCGCATGGCCGTTGGAGCTCTTGATGGTTTTCATCGTTACCAGGGGCGCTTCGCAGCGGCGGTGGCGCAGTTGCACCACGCTGCCCAGGTGCGCGGTAAACCGCACCCACTTCTCGCCATCACGCTCGAACGGCTCGATGTCGGTGGCGTGCAAGCTCGAGGTGCTGGCACCGGTGTCGATCTTGGCGCGCAGGCCAGCCACTCCCAAGTCGGGAAGCGCCACCCATTCACGCAGACCCACAACGGTCAAATGGTCAAATGTCTTCAATATGGGTACCGGTCAATGTGCCCAGGCGTGAGGGGAAACCTTGGCCAGGGCATTGAATGCAGGCTTGGCGAACCAGTAACCCTGCATCAGAAATATTCCACAGTCGGAGAGGAAATCCCGCTCGCCGGCACTTTCGATGCCCTCGGCGATGACAGTAACCCCCAACTGCTCACAGATTGTGACAACCCCCCGGACGATCACCTGTCGGACACGGTCTTGATCGACATCGCGAATCAGCGCCATGTCGAGTTTGATCAGATCAGGTTGGAAATCGGCCAGCAGATTCAGCCCCGAATAGCCCGCGCCGAAATCGTCGATGGCGGTCTTGAAGCCGAAGTCGCGGTATTCACGCAGAATATTCGTCAAATGGCGATAGTTATCTACGTGCTCGCTTTCCAGGGTCTCGAAAATCAGGCGATCCAGCGGAAAGTTGTGCGCGCGGGCCGCTTCCAGGGTGCTGCGGATACACAGTTCCGGACGGTATACCGCGTTGGGCATGAAGTTGATGGACAGGTGAGTCTGCATGCCCAGGGCGGCAGCGCCGGCAATTGCCTGGGTGCGGCAGCGCTGGT